>CAZSTV010000021.1:34236-41928 GCA_964609665.1 uncultured Acidimicrobiaceae bacterium | reverse complement strand
CCGGGCCCGGTCATGGGACCCGATTGGTTCTCCTCAACAGTCTCACCCACACCGGAGGAAACTTCCCAACTCACTCTCGAGCAGACACGTCGACTCGGTTGGGGTCAGAAGTCCATGACTTCGGCGAGCACCGAGGCTTCTAGGCCGCCGTCCGCCGCAAGGTTGGATCCGTTGATCCAGCGGGCAGCGTCGGAGCAGAGGAACAACACGACCGGGGCAATGTCGGCGGGGTTGCCCGCCCGACCAACCCGGCTGATGTCACTGTCTACTCGTTCGTCACCGAGCACCTCGCGGAACTGGGTGAGGATCGGCGTTTCCACCGGACCGGGGCTCACGGCATTGACCCGGATGCCGCGTGCCTTGAACAGCGGATCGTGGGCGGCTGTGAGCGTCCACAGCAGCAGCAGCTCTTTGGAGACCGGGTAGCCCTCTTCGTTGGCGACGCCGTTCTCTGCAACCACCGCGGCAACATCGGGGTAGCCGTTGACCGCCACCATCGCCTTGGCTCGATCAAGGTTCTGGCGCCACCCGAAACCGGCGATGGATGCCACGTTGACGACCGAGCCGCCCTCCCGCATCTTTGGCGCCAGGCCCTGGCTCAGCGTGCGGAGACCATAGAAGTTGACGGCCAGGGTGGGGACCGCACCGACCTGACCGGAGAGCCCGGCGACGTTGCACAGCGCATCGATTCGGTCCGGCAGTCCGTCGATCAGCGCACTCACCGACGCCGGGTCCGAAAGGTCTGCCTGGTGGAAACGGCCGATCGGGAGTTGCGGTTCGTTGATGTCGACGCCGATCACATCCGCACCGGCGGCAGCCGCCAGCTCCGCGGTCCGAGCCCCGATCCCGGACGACACTCCGGTGATGACGATGGTCTTGCCGTAGATCATGGTCCCGTCCTCTGTCAGCCAGCCGACCGAAACCTACAGATCACCCCATGGGGTGTCAACATGATCGTTGACAATCTGGGTGCCGATGGGTACCGCAGACTCGGTCAGGCCTCTTCTGGGAGATCGAAGTCTCCTGCGAGGTACGCCTGATGCAGCAGGTCCGGATTCTCCTTCAACTCACGGGCCGTCCCGGACCAGGAGATGGCCCCTCGCTCCATCAGCGAAGCGTTCGTCGAGAGCTCGAGCGCAACGGTGGTGAACTGCTCGATGAGTAGCACGCCGGTTCCGCCCGCCACGATTTGGCGGAGCGCCTCCACGAGACGACGGACGATCACCGGAGCGAGGCCGAGGCTCAACTCGTCGGCGATCAGCACGCTTGGCTTTGCGACCAACGCCTGGGCCAACGCGACCATCTGCTGCTGACCTCCGGAGAGGGTGCCCGCCAACTGGTCAAGCCGCTCCCGAAGCTCGGGGAAGATATCCAGTGCGTCCTCGACACCGGCGTCTGCCACGTCTCGGTCCAGCATGGTCCCCGCGGCCTGGAGGTTGTCCAAGACACTGAGCTCGGTCAGTACCCGGTGGCCCTCGGGCACCGCGGCAACACCGGCGGCGCGGATCTTGTGGGGCGCCATGCCGACAAGCTCGGTCGAGCCGAGCCGCACCGAACCGCCGAGGGGGCGAATCACTCCGGCAATGCCCAGCACAAGGCTGGACTTACCAGCACCGTTCGCACCGAGTAGCGCTGTCACCTCTCCGGGCGCCACCACAAGGTTGACGTCGTTGACAACGGGGCGGCCACCTCTGGCCACACCCAGCCCTTCGACGATCAGCGTTCCGTCACTCATCGTTCCCTCACTCGACGCTCCCTCACCCGGCGCTCCTCATTCGTCGGTCGCAACGCCGAGGTAGGCGTCCTTGACCGCCGGTGCGTTCAGCGATTCGTTTGTCGGGCCGTAGGCGATCAACCGGCCGAAGTCGAGCACGGCGGTGGTGTCGCACAGCGCGGCGATCAGCTCGACGTCGTGGTCGATCAGCAACAGTTGCGCCCCGGTTGCTTCCGGCAACGCGGCGAGGGTGGCCCGAAGGGTCAGCGTCTCGTGTTCGGACAGGCCGGCGGCGGGCTCGTCGAGCATGATGACCCGGGGTGATCCGGCCACCGCCCGACCAAGCTCCACCAGACGCCGTTCGAAGGCGTTCAGTTCTCTCGTCGGACGGTTGGCGGCAGCACCAAGTCCCACCAGCTCGATGGCCCGATCCACTGCGTCCGATGCGGGGCCGCCACCGCGGGTGGAGTCAACCATCACTTCAATGTTGGCTCGGACCGAAATGTCGTCCACCACTTGCTCGGTTTGAAAGGTGCGCCTGATCCCCCAGCGAGCCCTGGCGTACGGCGTCATGGTCAGAATGTTCTGCCCCGCAATGACCACCGATCCGGCCACCGGCGTATGAAAACCCGAGATGACGTTGAGCAGCGTTGTCTTGCCCGCACCGTTCGGCCCGACGATGCCGACGATATTGCCGTCGAGCCCGACGGTCAGATCATCGAGCGACCGCACGCCGCCGAACATCATGGTCACACCCTGAATGTCGATCACGACGCCGCCTCAACCGACGCGCTGGACCCGCCAGCGCCGGCCCCGCCAGCGATAGACCCACCGCTGCCAGCGTCATCGGGGCCGCTTGGTCTCTTGCCGGTTATTCGTTCCCACAGACGGTGGACTTCACCTGCTGCCCCTTCCGGCGCGGCGGTGAGCGACACCATCAGCAGGAACCCGAAGACCATGTTGGCAACATCCGCGGGAATGCCCCATTCGCTGAACAGCGCCGGGAGCACCCGGGCCAGGACTCCGGCCAGCACCGCGCCAATCAAGTGGTAGGACCCGGCGGACATGGTGAGTGCAAACAACAGGATTGATGCGGCAGCCCCAAAGTCACCGGTACCCGGCCGACCGACGTTTGCCGCGAACAAGCCGCCGGCGACGCCGGCGAGGAACCCGGCCAGGGTGAAGGCAAACGTCTTGTAGAGCGTGACGTTGACGCCGGCGGAGAAGGCTACCGCTTCGCTGCGACGGATCATGGCCCACGCCCGGCCCGACTTTGACTGCAGCAACGCCCACACCAACAGGAACCCGAGCCCGACGACCAGCAGCGAGAAGCGGAAGAAGGCCGGGTCAGATTGGGCAAACTCCGGGCGAGGGGCATTGCGAAGCGCTTCGGTTCCTTCGCGTCCGCTGAAACCGGTGCCGCCCTCGGGAAAGCCGATGGCGTTGATGACAACGAAGAACGCTCCCGCTCCCATCAACGTGACCAACGCCAGGTACAGGCCGCGCAATCTCAGCGCGGGCAAACCGACCAGCGTGCCGATCACCGCCGCCACCACGCCGCCGATCAAGATGTTGACCACGATCGGTAGGTGGTTCTCCAGCAGCGATAGACGCAGCGACACCCAGGCCCCAACGCCGAGCAGCGCAAAGTTGGCGAGCGACACCAGGCCAAGTCGGCCGTACAGCAGGCCAACGCCGAGCGACGCCAGGGCGTAAATCACCGCGGCGGTGAAGGTCTTCAACCAGAACGACCCGAATACCGCCGGGACCAGCCAGCCGAGCACCGCCATTACGACGACTGCCGGGACAACGGTGCGGGCCCCACCCATGAGACGCTCGACCATCAGCGCTGCGCCCCTTCGAATGAGACCGACCGGCTGCGTTGCAACAGCAGGATCACGCCCGCGCCGACCGCCAGCTGGGTCAGATCTTTGTATGGCGAAATCGAGCGAAAGTTCGTGAGCTCAGATTCGATCACGCCAATCAACATGCCGCCCGCCAATGTCCACCACAGTGAGCGCAGCTGCCCGACCACCGCGGCGGCAATGGCGGGGATGACCAGGAACGTAAGCGACGCCGCGTCCAGTTGTTTGGTTGCTCCGAACAGCACACCAGACACACCGGCAATCGCCCCGCCGAGCAGCCAGGCCGTTGTCTCGGCCCGTCGAACATCAACGCCAATCATGGAGCTGAGCTCCCGGTCGTTGGCAAGCGCCCGCATGGACAGTCCGACCCGGGTCCTGGTCAGGAACGCCGTGATTGCAACGGTGACAAGCACGGCGAGCACCACAACGATGGTTCGTGTCAGCGTGACGTTCACGTCGGCAATGCGGAACCGAACATCGTCGGTTGGCAGGCTCAGCTTTTGCACCCGGGCGGTCCACCGCCACCCGGCAAAACCAAGGATGCTCAGCCCGAAGCCAAGCGCGCCCATGGCCCGCACCACCGGATCCCGGTGGGCGAGCCGTGGGGCGATCACCAAGCCGTAGAAGAGCGAAAGCCCGAGGGCGATCACGATGGCGGCCAGGTACCCGAGGATTGCCGGCCGGTCCTTCTCCAGAAACTCGTTTGCCAGGGTCAGGGCCGCCACCGCCCCGATTGCACCCTGTGCGAAATTCAGTACCCCGGTGGCGCGGTACACAACGACAAGTCCGAGCGCGGAGAGCGAGTAGATCCCGCCCAGTGTCAATCCGGTGACCAGGAACGTAAGGAGGTCCTGGCCAGTGACTGCAAAGATCAACGATGCTCCCAGCGCGCTCGCCTTGTCAGCGTTATGTGGCTCAGCCTCCGAGTCCTTCGGACGCCTCAAGCTCGAGGATGTCTGCCAGTTCAGGGTCTGCGTATTCCTTGCAGTCCTCAACAAGCTCGTACTCGCCAGCGTCGTTGATGGTGACCACTCGACCGGCGTGGTTTGAGTTGTGGCGGTCGCCGGGACCGAAGTACCAGTCGCCACAGTTCAGGTCGCTCGGGTAGCCCGAGATGCCCTGGACGGCGTCAAACACTGCGTCTCGGGTGATGTCGCCGTCCATGGACAACAGCGTGTCGGTGAAGATCTTGGCCGACAGCCAACCGCCCTGGCTGAAGGTGTCGATCGGGTCACCGGTCTCGCCGTAGGTCTCCATGGTCTGGAGCCACGCCTGATTGTCCGGGGTGTCAGCGCCGATCTCGGTCAGCTCGATCTGGACGTCGAAACGACCGTTCCAGTAGTCACCGATGGTCTCGGGGAACCCGTCGAGGTACAGCGAGGTTGGACCACCCCAGTGCGCCGCGTCACCGAGATCCTGCTCCTCGGCGACCGCCAGGATCGGAACAGCAAGACCGGCAGGCTCCATCACGATGATGCCGTCCGGGCTGTCCGAGACAGCGTCCTGAACGATGGAGATGAAGTCCGGGTTGGCCGGGTCGTGGAGGATGGTGCGGACCGAAACGCCGACACTCTCACCCCAGGTCTCAAGTCCGGTGCACACCCACTCGCCGGTGTTCGGGATGTTCTGGGAGATGCAGACCAGGCTCTCGGCGCCGTACTCGGACACCATATATTCAGCGACGCCGAACGATGAGATGCGAGGCCCGGCGTTGGTGGCCGAGATGTTCTTTGAGAAGAAACACTCCCGTGGAACGCCGGTGCCGTAGACAGCGATGACGCCCTCGGATTCATACAGCGGGCTGTTCACGCCACACTCGACGAACGATGACGAGCCGACCATGGCCACCACCTCTTCGTCGTTGACCAGCTTGGCTGCGGACTGGCCTGCAACCTCGGGATTCCACTGGTCATCTTCGATCAGGTACTCGATGGGGCGGCCGTCGATGCCGCCGTTGGCGTTCACGCATTCAAAGAATGCCTTGGCGCCCTGGCCGGCGGAGCTGAAGTCATCAGGCCCGGTCTCGCTCTGAATGGACCCAACCTTGATGGGGTCTCCGGTCGCTTCGTCGCCACTGACCAAACAGGGGGTATCGCCGCCGCTCGCAGACTCCCCTCCGTCTCCGCCGTCTGCGCTGTCTCCGCCGTCATCGTCGCCGCCGCAGGCCGCAGCGAAAAGCGCCAGACCCATCAATACGGCGAACCACAGCATCGCTCGTTTCCCGCTACGTCCCATTGCACTCTCCCCCTTGGCAAGGTCCACCTGACACCAGCCAGAACCTTGTCTACACCAGTCCAAAGAGAGCGTCTACTCTATGTGAGCGCGTTCATTTATCTGAGAGTGCACTCTTTGGCACAAGACGGAACAGCGATGTGCGGAAACTGCGCTCGATTTCCCGCTCGTATTGCTCCCAGGTTCGGCGGCCGGCATGGCGCCGGCCCATGAGCGTGGTCCAGATGCTGTAGAGGTTGTTCGCAAGGTCCGCGGTCGACACCTCGGCGTCAAGCATGCCGGCGTTCTGACTGTGATCCAGCAGCTCGGTCAGTTGAGCGGTGGTCACACGAATCAGCTCCTCGGCCCCGTCCACCACGGGCGCCGCGACAAAGCGAAGGTGCTTGAAGAACGCACGAGAGAGGTTGCCGTCGTGTTCGTGGAAGCGGGCAACGTGGTTGAACACCGACAGCAGCTGGTCGATCACCTGCTGTTCCGGGTTCACCGTTGCGAATGCCTCTTCCCACACCGGATCGACCTGCTGTCGAAAGACCGCGACAAGCAGGTCCTCTTTCGACTCCACGTAGAGATAGAGGGTGCCTGCGCCAATACCGGCCCGTTTGGCTATGGCTGCGGTGGTTGTTGCCTCAAAGCCCTGCTCGGTGAAGAGCTCGGTGGACGCCTCAAGAATTCGGCGGCGCTTCAACGCCTTGTTCTGTTCCCTGCGGCCTTCGGCCACCAGCACATCGTCGGAGGAACGTAGATCGCTCATGTCGCCTTCCAGTATGGCGGTTCGACGCCACCGGACGAACCACCGGACCGGCCGTTAGCCGTGCTCGGCCCAACTGAGTACGATCAGATTTTGCCTGAGCGTTGGTACGTCGGGCCAGATTGCAACATGCTCGGTGCCCTCGGAGGAGACCCCATGACCCGCAGATCCATCGAAATCGACAGCTTCGTTCACGAAAACCCGATCCCCAGCGCCACCCGTATCGGTCCGCTTATCGAGTCGAGCATCATCCCGCCGTACAACGACGGCATCCGGGAGCTGCCGGACACGCTCGAAGCGCAGATCGACAACCTCTTTCTGCACATGGGCAACATGTTGACCGAGGCGGGTGCAACGTGGGACGACATGGCCAAGATCACGTTCTTCGTGCAAAACCCCAAAGAGACGCGGGCCGCCCTCAACGGTCCGTGGGAAGAGAAGTTCCCCGATCCGGCGTCGAGGCCATCACGCCACAACCTGCAGGTGCCCGGTGACGGTCCGGTCAAGATTTCCTGCGTGTTCACCGCATACGTTCTGGACTGAAAGAGAACTCCATGCCGATGACCGACGATCAGCGAAGAGCCGCAGCAGCGGCCCTTGTCGACGCGGAGCTAACTCGCAACTGGATGGAGCCCATCACGCTCACCTACGACGATGCGGACATCGAGGACGCGTACGCAATCGGGCAGTACGTCACCGAGGCCAAAGTCGCGGCGGGCCGGGTGGTGAAAGGCCACAAGGTCGGACTGACCTCCAAGGCAATGCGGTCGACGACCGGCGCAACCGAACCGGACTACGGCACCCTCTTCGACAACTGGTTCCTCGACGAGGGCAGCCAAATTTCGATGAGCACCATGAACCGTCCGTTCGTGGAGATTGAGTTGGTGTTCGTCCTCGGAGACGAACTCGGCGGACCGTCGGTCAACGCCGCCGACGTCATCCGGGCCACCGATGTGATCCTGCCCGCGTTCGAAGTGGTGGACAATCGGTTCTCGAAACGTGGCAAGCCCGGCGTTGTCGATTCGATTGCCGATGCGGCGTCCTGCGGGTTTGTGATGGTCGGCGGCAACCCTCGCCGGCTGGACCAACTGGACGTTCGCCACGTCGGCGGCGCGCTGTACAAGAACGGCGAA
>CAZSTV010000021.1:9834-34226 GCA_964609665.1 uncultured Acidimicrobiaceae bacterium | reverse complement strand
AAATTGAGGAATCCGGTACCGCCGCGGCGGTCATGGGCAACCCGATCAACTCGGTGGCGTGGCTGGCCCGTAAGCTCGATGAGTTCGGCGTGACGATGCAGCCCGGGCACTCGATACTGTCCGGCTCGTTCATCCGAGCCCATCCGGTAGAGATTGGCGATACCTTCGTCGCAGACTACGGCCCGCTGGGCCAAATCAGTTTCGGCGTCATCGAATAGCGCCACACCCGATCAGCAGTTCAACCAAACAGAACAACCGACCAGAACAACCCACCAGAACAACGAGGAACCATGGCCGACGAATCAACCCGACCCGCCGAGATGACCGACGACATGCGCATGAAGTTCAATGCGGTCTCCACCGCGACGCTCGCCGGTCAGATGCAACGACGCGGCAGCCGCAACAGTTTCCTCAATGGCCTGAAGCCCCTCAACGACGGTCAGCGCATGCTTGGCTACGCCCACACACTTCGGTATGTGCCGCGACGCGAAGACTTCGAACGGCGCTCCGAAGGGCCAAACGCACAGCGGCGTGCGGTTGAGTCCATCGAGCCGGAGTCGGTCTTGATCTGCGAGGCCCGCGAGGAGCCGCACGCAGGCACGATCGGTGACATCTTCGCCATGCGAATCAAGAACCGTGGCGCCACCGGCTTTGTGACCGACGGTGCGCTCCGAGATACCCCGGCCATCGCCGAGATTGACTTTCCGGTCTACCACCAGTCATCGCATGCGGCCACGCTCGGCCGGATTCACACCCCGCTTGACCACCAGATTCCCATCGCCTGTGCCGGCGTCACGGTGTTTCCCGGCGACATTTTGGTCGGTGACGGCGAAGGCGTTGTGGTGATCCCCGCCCTGCTCGCAGAAGAGGTGGCGAACGACGCCTACCAGCAGGAGCTTGAAGAGGAGTGGGCGATCGAGCGGGTGGCAGCCGGTGAGAGCAGCATTGGCACGTTCCCCATCGCCGATGATCGTCGGCCCGAGTTTGAGGAGTGGCTGGCCAAGCGAGGCTGACCACCGGACGCTCGCCGATCGGCGCTAGTCAATCCGCAGTCCTCAATCCGGCGCTAGTCAATCGCCGCGGCTGCGGCGTTTGCCACCTCTGCATCTTGGTCGGTCGTGCCGCCCGAAACGCCGACCGCCCCGACGAGGGTGCCGTCCACAAATACGCCAACGCCCCCTCCGAAAACGACGAGGCGGGGGGTGTGGGTGATGCCGTTCATCAGCGCGGGGTCGTCTCTGATGGCGTCCCAGAACTGGTCGGTTGGCATGCCCCCAAAGCCGGTGACGGTGAAGGCCTTGTTGAGCGCAATGCCGGCCGAAAGCCGGGGCGCTCCGTCCATCCTGGCGGTCAGAATCGCCTCACCGGCAGCGTCGGTCACCGCAATGCAGAAGGGCTGTTCCATCTTGTCCGCCTGAGCGATAGCCGCGTCCATCACCTTGCGCGCACCGTCGAGAGTCAGCGTACGTGTGGCTGTGGTGTCTGCTGGCTTGCGCCGGTTCTTCATCCAGCGAACCCTACGCGCCGCTGGTCGCACCGTCGAGACACTGATACGTTTCGGCCGACGTCCAGGAGGCCACGTCATGGACACGGGCATCATCATCGGGGAGGCAACGCCGCTGCAGTGGGAACGGTGGCGTCACATCTGCCGCCTCATCGAGCGGCTCGGGTTTCACTCGCTCTTCCGGTCCGACCACTACTTCAACGGCGCCCAGAAGGACGCGATCGACGTGTTCCTGTCGTTTGTGATGGCGGCCGAGGAAACCGAACGCATTCGGTTCGGACCGCTGGTCACCCCGGTCACCTTCCGAGAGCCGGTCAACGTTGGCAGGATGGCCCAGCAGCTCGACGCGCTGAGCGGCGGACGATTCGTCCTTGGTCTCGGTGCCGGGTGGTACGCCCCGGAACACCACCGCTACGGACTGGACTTTCCCGAACCCGCGGAGCGCTATGACCGCCTCACCGAGGCGATCGAGCTGATGCAGCAGCTGTGGTACTCCCCGTCGGGAACCTATGACGGCGAGCACTACCGGCTCGACGGCACCGACTCCAAGCCGCACCCTCCAGCGGGGAGACCACCGATCCTCATCGGCGGTACCGGCCCCCGGCGGACGCTGCGCATTGCCGCCAAATACGGTCACGAGTGGAACGCCACTCCGCTCGACCCTGCGGCGTACCGCAAGGCAACCGACACCCTTGAGCGTCACTGCGACGATGTCGGTCGGGACCCGGCGGAGATCCGCCGTTCGATGCTGCTGTTTGCAACCATCGGCCCGGACGAGCGCACCCGAGACTTGGCGCTGCAACGATTTCTGGACATGAAGGCTCCCGAGAACGCCACGCTCACGCTCGACGAAGCGATCGCCGCCGGGAACGGGCCATGGCAGGGTTCGGTGGAGCAGCTGGTCGACCACGTCGGACAGCTCGGCGAGGTCGGTCTTGACGAGGTGGTCTTTGAACACTTCTGTCACGACGAGGACACGGTGCCCGAATGGTTGGCCGCCGAAGTGGTGCCGAAAATCGCGCTCCTGTAGCCGCCGGACGAGGCCCAAAAAGCACATCGAACTCGCCCGCCCACATCAAACTGACTACGATCAGATTCAAGAAATAGCGCCGCACCAGGGGGTCGGTCTCATGTCAGAATCGGTCAAGAAACGCACCGCGGCGGTCACGCCAACCGGCGTCAATCACCTCGTCCTGAATGTTCGGGACATGGAAGAGTCGCACCATTTTTGGGCCGACCTTCTCGGGTTCAAACAGGTCGGCACGCTGCGCGGCCAAGGCGACGACCCGCCCGTCATGAACATGCGGTTTTACAGCGGCGTCGAAGACCAGGTGAACCACCACGACTTTGCGCTGGTCCAGCGCGAGGGTCTGCCGACACCGCCCGATCAGTGGAGCATGTTTGCGGGGGTGTCGGCCATCAACCACATTGCCATCACCTACCCCGACCGTGAGTCCTGGCTCGAACAGGTCCAGTTCCTCAAGGACCAGGGGGTGAAGATGAACCTGCGGATCGATCACGGCATGACCCACAGCGTCTACATCAACGACCCGAACGGCTACGGGGTCGAGGTGCTGTACGAGCTGCCGGAAGAGGTCTGGCGCCATGACATCGACGGCGCGCTGAGCTACGCGGTCCTCCTCCCGGAGGAGAAACTCCTGGAAGACAACACCGACTACGAGACCAACTTCAGTTGACCCCAACCACCGGGCGGACAGCATGAGCATCCTGGGCAACGCGGTTGTCCGACGCGAAGATCCGGCGCTGCTCACGACCGGTGGCAACTACGTCGATGATCTGCAGCTCGACGGTGCGGCGCAGCTCACCTACGTCCGTTCGATCATCGGCCACGGGCGGATCACCTCGGTCGATGTCGACGAGGCCCGGGCCGCTCCGGGCGTGCTTGGCGTGTTCACCGCAGCCGACGTGACCGACATGGGCACCGCACCGAATGTGCTTCCCATCTTCCCCGAGGAGATGAGGCGCCCCTACCTGGCCATCGACCGAGTGCTGTACGTCGGCCAGCCCATCGTGGCGGTGCTCGCCGAGACAAAAGCCCAGGCGGTCGACGCGGCCGAACTGGTCGATGTGCAGTACGAGCAACTCCCGGCAGTCGTCGACCCGGAACAGGCTGCCCGAGACGAGGTGGTGCTGTTCCCCGAAGTGGGGAGCAACGTCCTCGGCCGAATCGGCACCGACGCCGAGGCCGACTTCGACGAATGCGAGGTCACGGTCTCGGAGCGAATCGTGAACCAACGCCTCACCGCGGCACCCATTGAAGCGCGAACCGGGGCCGCCTGGTGGACCGACGACGGCCGACTTGTGCACTACTCGGCATGCCAGGGTGCGCACCCGACCCGGGACCTGTTGGCCAAAATCTTCGAGCTGGAACAGGACCAGGTGCGGGTGGTGGTGCCAGACGTTGGTGGCGGGTTTGGAGCGAAGTCCCGTACCTATCCCGAAGAGCTGATGCTCGGCTGGTACGCCCGCAAGCTCGCCAGGCCGGTGAGGTGGGCCGAGACCCGGACCGAGAACATCATGGCCATGCCGCAGGGCCGCGGCCAGATCCAGTACGCAAAACTCGGTGGCACCCGCGACGGCATGATCACCGCCTACCAATTGGACGTCATCCAAGATGCCGGCGCCTACCCGATCATCGGTGCGGTCCTGGCCGGTATGACCCAGCGGATGTTGACCGGCACGTACGAGATCCGCAACGTCGGATTCTCGGCAACGAACGTGGTCACAAACATGGTCTCCACCACCGCGTACCGAGGGGCGGGGCGGCCCGAAGCCACCGTGGCCATCGAGCGCATGATCGATCGCTTCGCCGTCGAGATCGACATGGACCCGGCGGAGGTCAGACGTAAGAACCTGGTGCCGAAATTTCTGGAGCCCTACACCACGGGCATCGGGACCGTGTACGACGTTGGTGACTACCCCGAGGCGCTGCGGTTGGCGCTCGACGCGGCCGAGTACGACAAACTGCGGGACCAGCAGGCCCGACGCCGGGCCAACGCCGCATCCGGCCAATCGGGCGATAACGACCACGCTGGCGACCCGGACACGCTGCTCGGCATTGGCATCGGTGTCTACGTTGAGATCACCTCCGGTGGGCCTCCCGGTGAATTCGGCTCGGTGGAGTTCACCGCCGATGGTCGGGTTCGGGTGGTCAGCGGCGCCACCGCGTACGGCCAGGGCCACGACACGACCTGGGCGATGATCGTTGCCGACCGGACCGGCATTGACATGGATCTGATCGACATCGTCTCCGGTGACACCGACCAGGTGGAGCGAGGCAAGCTCACCGTCGGCTCCCGCTCGGTGCAGCTTGCCGGATCGGCCATCGCCGCGGCGTCAACGCAACTTGTGGACTCAGCCCGGGAGACCGCGGCCGCGCTGCTGGAGGCGGCGGTCGATGACGTGGTCCTGGACACCACCGTCGGCAACTTTCACGTTGCAGGCACTCCGGCGGTCGCTGTGTCCTGGGCGGACCTGGCCCAAAACCTGGAGGCACCGCTGTATGAGTTCAACGACTTCGCCGCCGAGATGCCGACCTTTCCCTGCGGGGCCCACGTGGCCGTCGTCGAGGTGGACCGTGACACCGGCCGGACCACCCTGCTCCGTTTGATCGCCGCCGATGACGCCGGACGGATCATCAATCCAATGCTGGCCGAAGGGCAGGTCCACGGTGGCGCGGCGCAGGGGGTTGCCCAGGTCCTCCTGGAGAGCATCGAGTACGACGACGCCGGCAACCTGCTCACCAGCAACTTCATGGACTACCCGGTCATCTCGGCCACCGAGTTGCCGCTGTTCGAATTGGTCCACCTGGAGACACCGACGTGGGTCAACGAGCTTGGAGCGAAAGGCGTTGGCGAGTCCGGCACCATCGGCGCCATTCCCGCGGTGTACAACGCGGTGATCGACGCCGTGTCACACCTCGGGGTCCGGCACTTGGAAACCCCGCTCAGCCCGGAGAAGGTCTGGCGGGCCATCGAAGACGCGACTCAGGGGGAAACATGACCGTCACCGAGAAATCAGACACCGCGTCGGGCCACTCGGCACGCCCGATGAACGGTGAGGAGTACATCGAGAGCCTGCGAGACGGGCGGACCGTGTTCTTCCATGGTGAACGGGTCAAGGACGTCACCACCCACCCCGCGTTCCGCAACAGCGTTCGGTCTGTGGCCCGGATGTACGACGCGCTGCACGATCCGGAGTTGAAGGACGTTCTAACCTGCGAAACCGACACCGGTTCCGGTGGACGAACCCACAAGTTCTTCAAGGTGCCAAAGAGCTCCGAGGATCTGGTGGAAGCCCGGGATGCGATCGTTGCGTGGCAGCGTCTGGTGTATGGATGGATGGGCCGCAGCCCGGACTACAAGGCGTCGTTCCTCGGCACGCTCGGGGCGATTCCCGAGTTCTACGGCGAGTACGAGGACAACGCGAGGCACTGGTACGCCAAGTCCCAGGAGGAGGTGTCGTACTGGAATCACGCCATCGTCCACCCACCGGTCGACCGCCAGGTCGGCGCCGATCAGGCCGGTGACGTGTGCATGCACGTTGTCGAGGAGAACGACAACGGCGTTGTGGTCTCCGGCGCCAAGGTGGTGGCCACCGGCTCCGCGCTGACCCACCAGAACTTCATCGCCCACTTCGGCCCCATCCCCATTCAAGACCGGGCCTACGCCATTGTCTGCAGCACCCCGATGGACCAGGACGGGGTGAAGCTGATCTGCCGCAACTCCTACGAGCTGCAGGCCGCCGCGGTCGGCAGCCCGTTTGACTATCCACTGTCGAGCAGGCTGGATGAGAACGACTCGATCCTGGTCTTCGACCGGGTCCAGATCCCGTGGGAGAACGTGTTTCTGTACGGCGACGTTGAGAAGGCGAACACCTTCTTCCCCTCGACCGGATTCATGCCCCGTTTCACGTTCCACGGCCTGGCCCGACTCTGCGTGAAGCTGGACTTCCTGGCCGGCGTGCTCTCCAAAGCACTGCGGACCACCGGCACCAGAGACTTCCGAGGGGTGCAAGCCAACCTTGGCGAGGTCATCGCCACCCGCAACCTGATGTGGGGGCTCAGCGACGCCATGTGCAAGAGCCCCGACCCGTGGGAAAACGGCGCGGTGCAACCGGCGATGGCCTACGGCATGGCGTACCGCACCTTCCTGCCGATGTTCTACCCCCGCATCAAGGAGATCAGCCAGCAGGTCGTGGCCTCCGGCTTGATCTATGTGAACTCCAACGCCGCCGACTTCAAGTCCGAAGAGATCCGGCCCTACCTCGACAAGTACGGCCGCGGCTCAAACGGCATCGACGCAGAGGAGCGGATGAAGGTCATGAAGCTCCTGTGGGACGCCACCGCCAGCGAGTTTGGGGGGCGCCACGAGTTGTACGAGCGGAACTACGCGGGCAACCACGAACAGGTGAAGTTTGAGAACACCATGATGGCCGACCAGAGCGGACTGACCGACATGCTCGAAGGCTTTGCCGAGCAATGCATGAGCGAATACGACCTGGACGGCTGGAAGCTCGACGGGTTCACCAACCCCGACGACGTGTCACTGGTTGGCCGGGACTGGGACTGACCTGACCGCTCCCGCTAGAGGGCTCGACGGCCGAGCTTTGCCGCACCGAGTGCGGTTGCCTCGGTCACCGAAGCAACCTGGATGGGACGCCCACCGATTTTTCGTTTCTGGTCGATCAGTCGCTCGTTACGACTTCCGCCACCGGTGGCAATGTGTTCCACCGCACCGGATCCCGTGGCCGTGATCAGCTCGTCGATACGGGCCTGCCCGTCGGTGGCTACCTCATCGATCACCTGGTCGGCGTCAGGTGTTCCCAGAAACGCCTCCCACTCAAGGCCAAGCTCCTGACGCCTGGCATCGATGCGACCGCCGCCGTGCAGTCCGGTCATGGCGTAGGTCTGGCCGGGTGCAACGTGAACCCCCTGGCCGATCCCCGCCTCGGCAAGACCGCCAGACGTGTCGACCGCCGTGGTGACGAGGAACAGCGCCTCGGCGGTACCGATGGAATCAAGGAGCATGCCCGGTTCGGTGACGCCGAGTGCCAGGGCGGCGCACACGTGGTCTTGGCCACCGGCGCCAACAGCGGCGCCCACCGCCAGGCCGGTTTCCTCCGCTGCTGTGGCGGTCACCGTGCCGACCCGCTCCCCGCTCGCGACCAACGGGGCCAACATGGCGGCGTTGAGTCCGGCCGCATCGATCAGTTCATCGGACCAGCAACGGTTGGCCACGTCGAACAGCATGGTCCGCGACGCAAGCGAGTAGTCCGTCGCCATCTCACCGGTGAGTCGGTATGCGGCCCAGTCCGCCATGTTGAGCCAGTGCCGACCGGCCTCCCATGCTGACGTCAGGTTGTCCTTGGTCCACAGCATCTTCGGGCCACCGAACACCGCCCGGGGCGGGATGGCGGCGATGCGGTGAGTGCGGGCAACGCCAACAACGTCGGCCCACCAAACGGCCTGAGTATCGGTCCGAGGATCAAACCAGGCGATGACCGGCGCAACCGGAGTGCCGGTGCCGTCGACCAGCACCCCGGACTCACCCATGGACGCCGTAGCGATTGCCACCGCTCGGTAGCCGGCCTCTGCCAACTCCGCAGTGACGGCACGGATCACCTCTGCTGCAACCCGCCACAGCTCCTCCGCGTCATACTCGGCCCCGTCGTCGACCCGGCGGGTGGGTGTTGGCAGAACGTGAGATGCCAGCTCCTGGTCGTCGGCGTCAAAGGCAACCGCTTTGATCCCCGTTGTCCCAAGGTCAAGACCCACGAATGCGTCAGCCATCAGCACAACGCTAACAGTCAGGTCTTGGCGATCTTGCGGAGCATGGACTCCTGGGCGCAGGTCATCAGCAGCGTGCCATCGGCGCTGAATATCTCGCCCTCGTTCATTCCTCGCCCATCGGTTGCCGCCGTGCTGCGCTGGTCGAACAGCATCCACTCCCCCGGATTGGCCGGGGTGTGGAACCATGCGCTCTGATCGATGCTGGTTGCGTGGTGGGTCTCCATGGCCAGCCCGTACGGCAGCACGGAGTTGAACATCAGCGGACCGTCGGACAGGAACGCCAGAACGATCTGTCGGTCCCTGGGGCTCAGCTGCTCGCCGTCCGGCACCCGGAGCCAGATCTGCAGCGTCGGGTCACGGTCGGGAAGGAACTCCCGAAAGCTCGGCGACGCCCACTCCATCTGGGCCCAGCCGTTCTGAGCCGGGGGAAACGGAAACGGTGGTTCTCCCTTTGCCTCTCTGGCGGCAATCAGGCCCTCCGGCGGGGTGACGGTGGGGGCAACCTTTTGATGTTCGTGGCCGTCCTCGGCCAACTTGAACGAGGCGATCATGTGGAAGACCTCGGCATCGTCCTGGAACGCGGAGATTGTCCGGGCGTCAGAACCCCGACCGTTGCGTAGCACGCCCACCCGATACTCGATGGGCACGTCCGGATTCCCTCGACGCAAGAAATAGGCGTGAAACGAGTGGGCCAGTTTCGGCTCGTCGACCGTTGCCAAACCGGCAGCGAGCGCCTGCCCAAGAAAGTGGCCGCCGTAGATTCCCATCACACCGTAGGGATTGGCCCGACCGACGAAGACCATCGGTTCCTCGGTTGGCGTGACCGACATCAGCTCGATCAGCGACAGATCACCGTTTGGGCTTGTTGTCGGTATGTGATTGCTCAGATCGATAGTCAAGCGTTCGATCGTACTCACAACCGCCGCCGACCAAGAAACCTCCGGTCCAGGGCCAAGGTTTCTGGCGGGTGCTCATGGCTTCGACTACGAGAGGGACAGGTCGATAACGACCTTCATCGCGCCGTCTATGCGCTGATCGGTCACCTCGAGCGCCCTGGCGAACTCTTCGAGCGGGAACCGGTGAGTGATGATCTTGCCAGCCCGGATTCTGTTGTCGGCAATGAGGTCGAGGGTGGCCTGCATTTCGCCTGCGACCGCCCGGCTGCCGACCAGTTCCAACTCGTCGAGCACAAGCGCGGCAAGCGACATCGACACGTCTTCGGTCGGTATGCCAACGGTGGAGCAACGGCCACCTCGGGCCAGCATGTCCAGGGCCATCGGCACGGTCTGGGGCGTTCCGGCGGCGTCGAGCACAACGTCGGCCCCGCCGGGAACCATCTCCCGGAACCGGTCGACGCCACCTCGGGCGTTGGTGTCGAACACCTCGTACCCGAACTCTTCCACCACCCCCAGCCGAGCGCCGCGAGCGGCCACGATCACCCGAGACGCACCGAGCGAACGAGCGGCGTCCGCCGCAAGAATGCCAACCGGACCGGCACCGATGATGGCGACGGTTTGGCCCGATGCGACCAAGCCTCGGTGCGCACAATGCAGAGCGATGGACGCGGGGTCGGTCACCGCACCGAGGTCAAAGCTCATGCCGTCGGGCAGCTTGAAGATGCTGCGGATGGAGTGGACGACGAAGTCCGCGTACGCTCCCTGGGCGGTGTGTCCGTAGTGGCTGTGAACCCGGCTGTTGCCGTAGTTGAGGCAAAGGTTGTACCGCCCGGCGATGCAGGTCTCGCAGTGCATACAACCGGCGTGGGACGAGCCTGCAACACGGTCACCGACCGCCCATCCGAAGCCTTCAGCACCCTCGCCAAGTTCCACGATCTCGCCCGACCATTCGTGGCCGGGGATGAACGGGTAGTACGCAGGCCACATGTCGTAGTGGCCCTGCACCATGTGCACGTCGGTGCCGCATATGCCGACCCGCTCGACCCGGCAGAGCACCTCGAGCGGACCCGGTGTTGGATCCTCCACCTCTTCGACAGCAAATTGGTTCGGCGCCCGCAGTACCAGTGCTTTCACAGTAACTTGCCTTCCTTAAACGATGGCGACCGGATCGAGCATCGACCCCGTCGAGCCCTCAACCTTTGTCGGCAGGGCGATGAACAGGAACTCGTACACGCGCTGCGCAGCGAGCACCTCCAGATAGATGGATTCGAAGAGGTAGATGCCTTCTTCAATCAGTAGCAGCGTGTGGACCGGCTGTGGATTTGCCGGCTCGCCCGGATCGGGAGCGGGCTGCACTTCGTAGGTTTCGGTGTCGGAGCCCGTGGCCACAACGCCAGACTCCAACAACCAGCGAGCCGCGGAAATATCGGGGCCCGGTGTCTTGTGACGATCCATTGCGTCTGGGTCGGGCCACTGCGACAGGTAGCCGGTGCGGATCATCACAATGTCGCCGGGCCGAACCTCGACGTTTTGTGCCGCTGCTACGGCTTGTAGTTCCTCGGCGTAGATCGGTTCGTGGGCGGGGAGTACCTCCACCCCGCGGTAGCCGGCAACATCGAGCATCACGCCCCGGGTGATGAAGTGCGGCAACTTGGAGCCGTCGCCGATCTTCGGACCGCGGTCCCCAAGGTGCTCGTGGGCGGAGGCGCCGCCGTACCAGTGCGAATCGGGCCCGATGGTGATGTGGGCTAACGCGTCGACGTGGGCGCCGCTGTGGGAGGTGCCGCTGACCACCTCGGCCATGTACCCGAGGTTCACCTCGTTGACGGGACCCCACGGTTCTTCACCATCGCCGACGAGACCGGCCGGCGTGCGATACATCGATACCTGGAACGGAGGGTGGGAGCCGAACAGCGGCATGCCGGTAAAGCGTGGCAGGGCCAGCGAGTAGACCGTGCCCTCGGTCGGCAGCTGCAGGGCGGCCAGAAGTGCGCTTTGGCTTTGAAAGGCGGCCGGGCCACGCTCGGGGTCTGCGACGCCGCCGGTGGCATCTGTCTGCTCTGATGTCATGTGGTCTCCTTGCGTCTTCGAACGTCATTCGGGGAAGGTGACCGCAGTGGGGAGTACTGCGGTCACCGTCCCGATGAACTAAGTGCTGCGAGCGGTAGGAACTACCAGTCGCAGACGTTGTCCTCGCACTCGGCAAGCGGTGCGACTGCTTCGACGATCTCCAGCGACCGTGCCGCATCGAGGAAGATCGGCGCTCCTGCCGTGCCGTCCGACGAGATCGGCGTGTACGCCGCAGAGACGTTGTTCACGCCGCCGTCGGTGTAGTCGCCGGTGCCGGTGACACCCTGGTAGTCGATTTCTTCACCGTCACGAATGAGTGCCAGGCACTCCTCGTAGTTGAAGCACTCGGTGCCAGGTGCAGAACCAACCGCCGCCATTGCCGGAGCCCAGGCCGAAGCGCTGTATGAGCCCGCCGCTTCCACTGCGAGTGCGGTTTGCACCATCACGTCGTAGGTGGAGAAGTGGTAGAGGTCAGACGCATCACCAAACGTGTCGCCGTAGCCGGCGGTGTCGTTCCAGGCATTGGAGAAGAAGTCCCATGCCGGGGTGCTGTCATCGTGAGCAAAGGCCGCAAAGCCAATGCCAACCTGCGTGTCAACAAGCTCAGCACCCAAGGTGCCGATGAACTCGGGCTGAGTCCACCCGGTCTCACCGATCCACTCAAGTGAAAGACCGGCTTCAGCGGCCTGCTTGATGAGCGCACCGGAATCGACCGTGCCGGCCTGGACGATGACTGCGTCGGGGTCCAGGTCAGCAAGCGCTTCCACCTGAGCCCGGTACGACGGCTGTCCTGGCTGGGCCCGAATGCGGTCCAGCACTTCAATGCCAACCACTTCGGCTGCGCCTTCGGCAGCGTCAGAGGCAAGGATGAATCCCTCAACCTCGGTCTGGAAGATCACAACGCTCTCGGCGCCGATGCTCTCGGCGTAGAGAATGCCGGAGGTGCCAAGACCTGCGTCAAGTCCCTGCGCACGGAAGATTGGCTCATCGCCGCTACCGCCGATGTTGCCGGGGATGGCGCCACCGTGGACCGATGGCACGATGGGAGCGTCGTTCTCCTCCCAGTACTCGATCATGAAGTCGCGGTACTCCCGGTAGCCGTGAGCGATGCTGACGACGATCTCTGCTTCGTGGCGTTCCAGACAGGCTCGTGCAGCCTGTGCTTCACCGACGGTGCCGAGATCCTCGGAGAACATCTGCCACTCACGACCGAGTGGCGGATCCGCGTTGATGACCTCTTCCACCGGGAAGGTGACGTCCGCGGTCAGGGATGCGCCCAGGTCGGCGAAGTCGCCGGTGTAGTACGCAAGTTCACAGACGGCGACCGGACCAGACGCGGCTTCAGAGTCAGACGAATCTCCGCCGTCATCCCCACCGTCGCTCGAGTCACCGGAATCTGACGAAGACTCAGTGCTGTCTTCTGAAGAGTCGTCGGAGCCACATGCCCCGGCGACGAAAACAAGTGCGGCCAGCACCACTAGAAGGCGTGCCCACCTCTTTTCCTGCTTCATATTGAATCCTTCTCCTTTCACCCACTCCCCCTCGGGTGCGAGCCTTTTTCTGACCCCCCGGTCGGAGGGTTAGAGCTTGTATGCCTCTTTCAGGCGTTCGGTTGTGACGTCCGCGGCGTCGAGCGGTTCCGATCCTTCGCCGAGCGTCAGGACCATGACCCGGCTTGCGATGCCGAGCGCCTTTGTTGCGTTCTGTTCTGTGAGCACCACCGCAACGCCTCTGGTCCGGTGAATCTCCTCGATCTTTTCGAAGAACTGCTCCACGTAGAGCGGCGAGAGTCCGGCGGTCGGCTCGTCGAGCAGCAGCACGTCGGGGTCCTGCATCAACGCTCGACCGCAGGCCACCATGCGGGACTCGCCACCGCTGAGATTGCCCGCCCGAAGGTGGGTCTTTTGTCGGAGGTCGGGGAAGGTCTCGAAGACCTCCTCAAGGCGTTCCCCCAATGGCCGGTTGCCGATCATCGCCCCGATCGACAGGTTCTCCATGATGGTGAGGTCGGGGAACACCGCAGACTCCTGCGGCACGTACCCGACGCCAAGGCGGGCCGATGCGTAGGCCGGGAAGTTGGTCACGTCGGTGCCCCGAACGTGGACCGTGCCATCCATCACCGGCAGCAGCCTGGCCAGGGTTGCGAGCAGCGTTGTCTTGCCAGCGCCGTTCGACCCGAGGATGGTGAAAATCTCGTTGCGGACATCAAAGCTGATGCCCTTCAGCACGGCGACGGTGCCGTATCCGCTTCGCAGGTTGGAGACTTTGAGCACCGTTTCGCCCGCGGTTGCGCCGGTTGCTCCGGTCGCTGCGGTTGCTGACTCACCCATGACCGGCCCCCAAGTACTTTTCGACGACGGTTGAGTCGGCCCGGATGGTCTCGGGGTCGCTCTTCATCAGCACCCGGCCCTCGGCCATGAACGTCACCTCGTCGCACAGTTCCCAAATGACGTCGAGGTCGTGTTCGACGATCACCACCGACGTTCCCTTCGCCGCCAACTCTCGGATGACCTCCATGACCTTCTTGGTCACGTCTTCGGGGAGTCCGGCCGTCGGTTCGTCGAGCAGCAGCACCTCGGGCTTCAGGAGCAGACACCGGACGATGTCCAGGAGTTTCTTCTCGCCGGCCGAGCCCGCCACCGCGTACGGATCTTCGAACTCGAAGTGATCCAGGTAGTGACGGATCTCCTCTTCGTGGCGAGCGGCGACCGCTCTCTCTGCTGACCATCGCAACGGGGATTCGTCGGCCGAGCTCGCCACGGCGAGCAGTAGCGAATCCATGATGGTCAGCTGATCGAAGTCGCTGATGATCTGCGTGCTCTTCACCACGCCGTGATGGACCATCCGATGGGTGGGGATCTCCGACAACGTCACGGTGCTGCCGTCCGCCTTGTGGAGCGTCACGGTGCCCTCGTCCAGCGGGATGGAGTGCATGACCATCCGCATCAACGTTGTCTTGCCTGCGCCGTTCGGGCCGAGCAGTCCTTCGATGGCTTGATCGCCCAGGGTCAGGTCATCAACGTCGACCACGACCCGGCCGGCAAAGCTCTTCTTGGCGTTGCGGATGCGAATCTCGGAGCGACCATGGTCAACTGGCATCATGGATCCTCCTCATCAACTGAGGCCGCTTCATCTCGCCGAGGATTCCCTTTGGCCGGAACAGCAGCACCAGAACTAGCGATGCGCCGAAGACCGCTTCACGGGCGACGGGGATGGCTTGGGTGAACCACTCCTGCGGGAGCGGAACGTAGAACTGAACGATGATGTCGAACAGGGCAACGGTGAGGAGCACCCCGACGACGGCGCCCCACACTCGGGTGATGCCGCCAAGGATCAGCGCGGCCAGGGCGGCGAGCGTGATGTTGACGGTGATCGTTGCGGGGTTCAGGAACCGGAACATCACGCCCTGCATTGCCCCGAGCAGTCCCATCAGCGCGCTGGTGGTTGCGAAGAGGACGAGCTTGGCGTGCGTCGCTGACTTGCCGAGGCTTCTGGCCAGCGGCTCGTTTGTCCCGACAGCGATGAGCAGCCGACCGTACGGGCTGCGGTGAACCCAGCGAACGTAGGCAAGAATGGCGAGCACCAAGCCCACCGTGATGAGCAGCCAGATGAACTCGTTGGTCTTGGCCAACCCTGCGTCGTACGGGAAGCGCATGCCGCCAAGGCCGGTGGCGCCGCCGGTCAGTTCGGTTTGCGTCGTCGCCAGAATCAAGACGACGGCGGCGAACCCAAGCGTGCCGACCAGTGCACCGTCCACGTCCAGGTCGGCGATGAGCCAGCCGACGAGAAGACCGGCCAGACCGGACGCCACCGTGGCGATGGCGGCACAGATCAGGAACTGCCAGGGATCACCGAAGGGCCAGTCGACCTGGACGTACAGGACGCCGAAGACGTAGAGCCCAAGGCCCCAGAATCCGACGACGCCGAAGTTGGCGACCCTTGTGAGACCCATCTGGAGATGGACCAGGAGTCCAAGACCGATGATCTGCACAACACCGAAGGAGCCGGAGATGAGAAACGCGTCAAGCCAGTCGAGCATGATCAGACCTTCGATCCGGAGCTGAGCCGGCGACCACGGGTCTTGAGCACTGCGAGGAAGAAGATGATCAGGACGAGTTGGGCGTAGAGGTCGCTCCCGAACTGCAGGGTCATCGCCGTAAGGGCGATCCCGGTGACGACGCCCACGTACACCACGCCGAGCAGGTCCCAAATGCCGCCGACCAGGACGACCAGCAGGATCAGGAGCAGTTGGCGGGCTCCGAGCAACGGCGTGACCGCCGAGCCAACGCCGTAGAACGCTCCGGCCAGACCGCCGGCGAGACCGGCAACAAACCAGATGAGGAGCGTGACGGTGAGCGGCCGGACGCCGCTGGACTGGGCCAAACCTTCGTTGCTGGCGAGGGCTCGAATCTGCAGGCCATAACTGGTCCGACGAATGAACTGGTAGATCAGCACCGACAGAATGGCGACGCTGGCCACGGCGAGCAGCCGGAACGACGGCACCCCGACGCCGAAGACGTTGATGGTGTTGGGAGGCGGCGTTTCGAAGAACCGTGTGTTGTAGCCGAACACGAACTGCAGGGCGTGACGGAGGAACAGCGCAAGACCGAACGAGATGACAATCAGCTCAAGGCCTTCGACGTTGCGCTTCTTGGCCACCCGAAAGATCAGCACGTAGGTGATCACGCTGAGCAGGCCGGCCATGATGCCCGCAGGGAGAACCGCGGTGGCAAAGCCCCAGCCGAAGGAACTTGTCAGCCAGATGGCGAAGTAGCCGCCGAGGGTGATGGTCTCGGCGAAGGCAACGTTTAGCAGGCCGGTCAGGCGATACAGCAGCGCAAAGCCGAGGGCGGCGAGCACCAGCGGAGCGTTCTCGGTGGCGCCGATAACCAGGCTCTCCGCCAGGAACTCCGACCACTGCGCAAAGAACACCACCACTGCGACCGCCGCGATGGCGAGCAGCCATGCTGGCGGCTTCGATCTCCCTGCGGGAGCGGTGTCGACCGTTTCGTCGACGTCAACCACGTCTGTGGTCGGCTGTTTGCCGAGCCCTTGCAACACGCACTCCCCCTTGCCGAATCCAACGACAACCGGTCACCGCACCGAGGACCTACGAGCGATCTCGAGACGAGCAACCAGCCGAACGACGAAGCCATCTGCGACTTCCATCGATAATCGATTATCGTAGAAGAGGACGAGAAACACGTCAAGAGAGCGCTGATCTGCGCTCAATTACGCCGAATTACTGGGCCGAAGCGGGTTGGAGGGGGCTATACCGCTCTGATTAGGCGGTACGGCGGCCCTCAGTCCTCGAGGTACTCCTCGACCGCACCCGACTCGTCAAAGAACGCGTTCCGCACGCTGAGCTGGTGAGCGCGAGCCCGATCGGCCGCAAGATTGCCATCTTTGGCGGCGAGCGCATCGAGGATGCCGCCGTGTTCACGAAGGATGCCGCCAAGTTCGACGTTGGGCGACGTCAGCGTGATGTAGGTGCGGGCAAAGGGTTCCAGCTGGCCGAACACACGCTCGATCGCCTGATTGCCCGACTCCTGAACGATGATCCGGTGAAACTCGGCGTCGGCTTCGGTCATCCCCCCGTAGTCCTTTGCCTCAAGGCACGACGTCATTTCCCGGTGTGCGTTACGAAGCCGTTCGAGCGAGTCATCACTTAAGCGAGGGGCGGCCAACCGAGCAGCGAGCGCGTCAATCTCGGACCGGACCTCGCTGACGTCACGCAGCTCCTTGGCCGTTGGACGACGAACCCGGGCGCCGCGGCGAGACTCAATGTCGATCAGGCCGATGACCGCCAAGTCCCGTAGCGCCTCGCGCACCGGCGACTGACTTATCTGCAGTTCCTTTGCCAGGCGGCTCTCAACAATGCGTTCGCCCGGCCCGTACTCACCGTTGACAATGCGGTCGAGCAGCAAACGCTTGATCGATGCCGAAAGTGGCTCCGAGCCAATCCCAATCCCCTGAGGTTCGCTCACCATGTCCGCTTTTCTCCTCGATCGTTCCACTCCGGCACGAGGCCCTGGCTACGAGTCTCGTAGATCCAAGCGCTGTCGCGCCTCGCTCGGTGTAGCGACCTTGCGATGTAGCGCCTCGGCAATAGCTCTTACTCGTTCCACTTGCACCCTACTTGACTCTGCAAGGCGTCCCGGCCCATCCCACAAGGAGTCCTCAAGGCCGACCCGAGCATTCCCACCGACCGCGAGGGCCACCGCGGCAGTTCGAATCTGCGATGCTCCGGCGCCAAGCACCGACCATTCAAACTGATCACCGAACAGGCGGTTGGCGGTTCTGCGCAGATGCATCAGATCTTCCACGTCGGCGCCGATGCCACCGAGCAGCCCGACCACCGACTGGATGAACAGCGGTGGCTTCACCAGCTCTCGCTCTAGGAAGTGGGCCAGGTTGTACAGGTGCGAGGTGTCGTAGCATTCAAACTCGAAGCGGGTGCCCTGGTCGCCACACACCTTCAGAATCCGCTCGATGTCCTCGAACGAGTTGCGGAAGATCAGCGCCTTGTTGCCAAGGTGCTCACGTTCCCAGTCGTGTTTGAAGTTGGAGAACCGCTCGAGCATTGGGTACAGCCCAAAGTTCATGGTGCCCATGTTGAGCGACGCCAACTCCGGTGCAAGTTCCACCGCAGGCTTCATTCGTTCGTCGACGGTCATGTGCGGGCTGCCGCCGGTGGTGAGATTGATGACCACATCCGATGACTGACCGATGATGGCCAGGACGTCACGGAACAGTCCCGGGTCCTGAATCGGGCGGCCGTTCTCCGGGTCGCGGACGTGCAGGTGCACTATGGCCGCGCCGGCCTCTGCCGCGGCCAGACTCTCGGCCGCGATCTCCTCCGGAGTGACCGGCAGATACGGCGACATCGACGGCGTGTGAATTGCACCGGTTGGCGCGCAGGTGATGATTGCTGTGTTCATGTCGTCTCGTAACTCATGTTGTTTCTGTCTCCTCGGGTCGGATCACACCGGCTCCCGGCCGAGCGGTGGTGGGGATGTCACCGGTGCTGGTGGTGAACGTTTCCAGCTGCAGTTCGCCGCCCGGTTCCAGTGTCAGGCTGTACCCGTGGAGGAACGGCGGTTCCTTCGAGTACTCGCCCCAGTGGTGGTGACGGACGGCCCGCAACACCGGCGAATGGGTGATGGCAACGATGGTCCGACAGCGCCACGTGGGAACGGCGACGATGCTTCTGACAAAGTGGTCGATCCGGCGGCCGACGTCGGGCGCGGTGTCACCCGGCGGGCTGCCATGTTCAAGCCAGAAGCCAACTCGGTCCTTGGCCTCCATGAGGGCCTTGTAGAACGCCATCCCGGCCACATCGTCGGGGTTGACCGGAGGGGACTGGGCGGCGAGCGCCTCCGCCCCCTCGGCCATGTTGATTCGATGACCCCCGAGGTAGAGATCCGGGTTGCGGAGCGCGAAGCTGACCGTCGGGTCCGGCACCTCTCCCCCGGTCGACCGGAAGCCCAGCACAAAGCTGGCCCCCGTGCTGATGGTCCGGGCGGTCTCGCCGGTCAAAATCGCGGCGATCTTGATTCCTTCGGTGGCGAACCACTCGCCTGCCGCTTCGGCCTGGAGTACCCCGAGGTCGGTGATGGGAACATCGCCCCGATGATTCGCCACTTGTCCATGGCGCAGGAGGATGACCCTCACCGACCGGTCGGCTCCCTCCGTCACGCCGAAGCCTGGTGCTGCTTCCAGCGTTCCATGAACAGACCGAGCGTCGCGTCGGCAAACGCGTCATCGTTGATGTTGTTGTCCATCTCCAACAGCTCGATGCCATCGTCCAGCGTGGCCCGGATTGCTTCGAAGAGCGGCGACACGTCGGTGCCATGCCACTGGCTTCCCTCGCTGAAGTAGTTGTCGAGGCCGCCGAGCGGCAGTGCCATCGCCTTTGGTCCGATCGCCTGGTTGACGTGATCGGCGATGTACTCACCGAGCTTGGCCAACTCGTCCGGGGTTGCCTGCAGCGACGTGATATTCGGGTTGTGAATCAAGACGTTCCGCTCGGGAACGTTGTACTCGGCGGGAATGGTGTCCACGGCGCCGAAGTTGAAGCACTCGGCCGCGCCCGGCACCACCACGACCGGAATGTTGTTGCGGGTGGCGGCCTTCATCCGGTCGATGCCGGGGTCAAAGATGCCGTTGTTCCACCGGTTGATGATCTCCGGGAGCGTGAAGTCGATGAGGCCGTCGATGACCCCCTCGTCGATGAGGTGCTCCATGCCAGCGCCTTCGCCTACGGCGTGGAAGGTGACCACCTGGAACCCGTCGGCTTCAAGTTGTTCACGCATCCGCATGACGCCCGGTGTGGTGACGCCGAACATGGAGATGGCGATGAGCGGCTCGTTGCCCTGGGCAAGCGCCATGGTGGTCTCGTAGTGCATCGCCATGCCGGCGATCGAGTGAGCGGCGTTGGCCAGCACGAGCCGAGAAACGTTGTTGAGACCGGCGATGTCGGTGACGGCGTTGGCCATGTGCATATCGGAGTGACCAACGTATGGCCGGGTGTTGTTCGAGGCCATCGTCGAGACGATCAGCTTCGGGAAGCCCATCGGCAAGGTGCGGAACGCCCCGCTGGTGAGGTCGGTGCCGCCGGTGCCACCCATGCCGAGCACGGCCTGGATTTTGCCGGCCTCTACGAGCTCTCGCAGAACAACGCCGAGGCCGCGACTCATCGCCTCGTTGGCGCTGACCCGACCGCCGGCTCCTTCGGTGCCACCACGGAAGTCGGCCAGGTCGATGCCCGCCTTCTCCGCTACCTCGGAGGCGGGAATGTCTGGTGCGAAGAAGGGATCGCCGAGCACGCCGCAGTCCACGACGAACACGTCGACACCCGCGGCGGTCAGGCGTTCCTTCACAAACGCGTACTCTTCACCCTTTGTGTCCAGGGTGCCGGCGAGGCAGACAGTGCTTGGCATATCAGTACTCTCCTTTTTGACAGTTGTGTGCGCCTTGTTGGCGGCTACGTGCTTTGCGGCGAACGGTCGCGTTGTCGATCACTGACCCGCGTCCTTGGCGGTCTGCATGGCGGTCCAGATGCGTTCCGCGGTGAGCGGCAGCTCCCGCACCGGAACGCCAATGGCATCTGCGACGGCGGCCCCCACCGCTCCAGCGGTGCAGAGGAGCGCGCCTTCGCTGATCCCCTTGCAGCCGTAGGGGCCGGGGCCGTCATGGTTCTCGATCGAATCGGTCACCATCTCGATGGCGACGTCGTTGAAGGTCGGGATGCGGTAGTCCAGCGCTCCCAGGTTTTTGATGCGGCCGTGATCGTCGAGCAGGACCTGCTCCATCAGCGAGTGACCGAGGCCCATGATTGCAGCGCCCTCGTCCTGGGAGACCACCTGCAGGGGGTTCAGCTCGGTGCCAACGTCGCCGACGGTGACATGTTTGGTGAGCAGCACTTCACCGGTGTCCCGGTCTACCTCCACCTCGATGGCGGTGGCGTTGAACTCATAGAACGCCGCGTCGCCGCCGAGCGGGTGCCCCTTTACCCCTCGGAGTCGGGACGTTCCCTGCCCGACGAACTCGCCACGCAAACCGCCGAGCGCCGTCTGGGCTGCCTCGATGATCGACATGTCACCGGCGGGCCCGTTCAGGGTGCCGGGCCCGTCGGTGAGATCTTCGACCGGTGTGTCGGTTGCTTCGGCGTACAGCTCTTTGACCCTGCGCCGAATGTCTCGGCATGCCTCGAGCACCGCGTTGCCCATGAATACCGTTGACCGACTGGCCGATGTCTGCAGGTCGAACGGCACCGAGTCGGTGTCGCCGCTGACGATGGTGATCATGTCCAGATCAACGCCGAGCTCGTCGGCCAGGATCTGCTTCCAGAGCGTCCGGGCCCCCTGACCCATGTCAGATGTTCCGGCAAAGGCAATGGCGCTGCCGTCATAGAGCAGCCGGACAAGGCTCTGCGAAAGTCCCGATGTTGCGCCGGGCTTGATGCCGACGGCGATGCCCCGCCCTTTGTATGGCTCGGTGGGTTCTCCCCAGCCGATGAGCTCGGCCGCACGTTCCAGGCTCTGATGCCACTGACCGTCCGCGGTCGCCTCGTGGTCACCGCGGATGAAAGCCTCGTCGGCATTGACCAGGTTGCGGCGCCGCATCTCGAGCGAGTCAATCCCGAGCGCCCGGCCCCCGGCGTCGATTTGAGATTCGGTTGCCCAGCCGACCTGCGGTGCGCCAAAGCCACGGAAGGCGCAGCTCGGCGTGGTGTTTGTCAGCACCGCCCGGGCGTTCACCTGGACCGCCGGAATGCGGTACGGGCCGGCGCCGACGTAGCTGCCCTTGGTCATGACCCGGGGGGCCACGTCGGCGTAGGCCCCAATCATGAAGTCGGCCCGGAGCTGATGGAAGGTGACGGTGCCATCAGTGCGGAAGCCCGTTCTGGCTTCGATCCGGCACCCCGACCGGCGCATCAGCTGGAACGTCTCTTCCAGGCTCAGCACCAGGCGGCAGGTTCGTTCGGTTCGCATCGCGAGAAACGCCATCAGCGGTTCGTAACGAGGGGTCTGCTTGCCGCCGAACCCGCCGCCGGGATCGGGTGCGATGACCCGAACCTTGCTGAGCGGCAGTTCGACAACATCGGCCAAGATGCGCTGAAGCAGGTAGGGGTGTTGAACGGGTGAGTAGACCTCGACGCCGCCGTCATCGGTTGGAGCCGCAACGACGCCACCGGGCTCGATCGTGAAGTGCGTGACCATGGGGAACACGTAGGTGTCCTCGACGACCAAGTCGGTCTCCGCCTCCTGGTCGGCGAGATCCCCCCAGGAGTAGTCCGCTGTCTCCAGCACGTTCGAATCGTTCAGGTCATCGCCGGGGCGAACCTCCGGGGTCTGCACCAACCGAGCGCCATCGCCGAGGGCCGCGTCGAGGTCAAAGACCCCGGCGAGAACCTCGTACCGGATGACGATGGCGTCGGCCGCTGCCCGCGCAATGTCTGCCGATTCGGCAACCACCGCTGCGACTGGTTCTCCGTGATAGTTCACGGTCTCAGTGGCCAGCACCGGTCGGTCTTTGTGAGAGATGCCGAACCGGGCCACCGGCTGGGGCAGGTCTTGCGCGGTCACCGCGGCCAGCACGCCGGGAATGGCAGTGGCCCCTGTGGTGTCGATCGAGAGGATCTTGGCGCAGCCAACGTCGATGGTGGCAAAGGCGACATGGGCGGCGTCCCCAAACTGCAGGTCGCTGAGGTAGCGCTGCGCGCCCGATACCCGCTCCGGCCCGCCGTAGCGGAGAACGGGCGCGCCCACTGCAGTTCCAGGCTGAGGGGAGTTGCCGGTCATTGGTTCTTCACCCCTTGGATCTGAACCCGTTGTCCGGCCGCAGCCTGGATTGCTGCGACGATGCGCTCATAGCCTGCGCACCGGCACAAGTTTCCGGCCATCGCATCCCTGATTTCCTCGGCGTTGGCCTGCGGGTTTTCCCGCAGCAGACCTTCGGCCGCCATCACCTGGCCGGGGATGCAAACGCCGCACTGGACGGCGCCGGTATTGAGGAACTCCTGCTGCAGGTCGGTGAGGCCCTCTGAGGAAAGTCCCTCGATGGTGGTGACCGAGCAGCCTTCGGTTTCGGCACACAGCACGAGGCAGGAGTTCACAAGCTCGCCGTCGAGGAAAACCGTGCAGGCCCCGCACTCACCATCGGCGCAGCACTTCTTTGACCCGGTGAGGCAAAGGTCATCTCGCAGCGCGTCCAGCAACGTTCGGTGGGCCGGCACCGACACGGCGACGGGCTGATCGTTGACCGTAAAACTGACCGGGACGGGTTGAAGCTGTGACAGCAGTTCAGGATCACTCATCGGCTCATGCGCCCCCTGTTGTTGCGGCAGCCATGACCGCCCGCTGCGCCAACACTTGCGTCATCGCCAGTCGGTAGTCCTGACCGGCCCGAACGTCGGAGATGGGCGTTGCAACGGTTGTCAGCTCGGCAACCGCGGCGGCTACTGCGTGAGCGTCGGTGCAGTCCACCGGTTGACTTGTGGCGGTGAGCAGCGGGGTTGGCCCCACCGCCCCGAGGCCGAGTGTGATCTCCCCCGCGTCGCTCACGCCGGCGACGGCGCTGACCGTTGCAAGGTCGACGCCTCGGCGGCGGGTCAAGCGTTCAAACGCGGACCGGTACCCCTCGGGCGGTCGAGGTAGCTCCACCCCGACGACCAATTCGCCACTCCCACAGGCGGTGGACCCCGGGCCGAGGAAGAAGTCCGACAGTGGGATGGTACGGCTGCCGTCCGGTCCAAGAATGGTCACCGTCGCTCCGTGGACGAGAAGGGCGGGGGCGGTATCGCATGCCGGGGAGGCGTTGCAGATATTGCCGATGACGGTGGCCCTGTTTCTGATGGCAACCGAACCGACCACGCGTGATGCGTCAACTAGGGCCGGAAACCAGGACGAGATCTGTTCGTGGCGCGGCAGCGCGGTCATCACCGCGGTGGGACCAAAGCGGACGTGGTCCTCGGTGACCTCGATTGGGGGCGGAAGGTCGGTTGCGGTCTTGAGGTCCACCAAAACCAGTGGCTCCAAGGGCTGTCGGCGTACGTGGACGAGAAGATCGGTCCCCCCGACGAGTACTCTCCCGGCACCATTCGCGTCTTCCAGCACACGCAGCGCTTCGCCAAGGTTGCGCGGTCGCCTGTACTGCACCAACTCAGCTTCCCCCTTCGGTCGCCTCAAATGCCAGATTATCGATTATCGATCGATAGCCAACTCTAGATTCCCGGACGGACTCAGGTCAATAGCGACCCGGGCGACTCAACTACCTTCTATTGGCGACCTATTGGCGGCGGAATACGGGCTACCGGCCGCAGGTGGCGACCAGCGCCACACCAACCGGTTGACCGCTCAGGGAGCAAGCCATCTGGCCGGTTTCGAGGGATGACTGTAACCGAATCGGCGCTGGGGTCGCGGCGCTTCAACGCTGCATCAAATTGCCCGCATCTCGGGTCACATGTCGGGTCAGATTTCGGCCAGGTATCGGGGCAGGTATCGGGTCGCGAAAAAGGCCTCGGGGCCCCGGCCCCCCAAAACGCCCCCCGGCCCCCCCGGGGTCCCCCGAAAACCGGTTTTAACTCGTGCGAACTACGCTAGCCCGG
>CAZSTV010000021.1:5432-9824 GCA_964609665.1 uncultured Acidimicrobiaceae bacterium | reverse complement strand
TTGGGGTGTTGTTTGGGGGGGTATAAAAGGGCCGGGGGGCCGGGCGGCAATTTGGGGCTGCCGGGCCCCGAGGGGTTCCCGCTAAAGCGTGTTTGACGTCTTGCGACGTCGGCTAGCGAGTGCTCGCTACTCGCACGTACCGCCTTCACACCACATCTGGGTCACAGCATGCGAACCGGAAATGACCGGGAAGGTCTCTCCCCCGTCCGGCAGCGGCAGCGGTGCAATGTCCCGCACGAACGGCGAAGCGATGATGCCCCACAGCGTGTAGGTGGTTGGCAGGAAGTAGATCCGCTCGCCAAACAGGCGGTTCATGTCCTCGAAGATCTTGACCCGCTCCGCCTGATCCACGGTGGTCCGTGAGAGCTGGGCAAGTTCGTCAAGATCCGGGTCATGGAACCGGCCGAAGTTAAACGTCGGCGTACCGACCGGCGCCACGGTGTCAGATGTCCAGAACCGCAACTGCGTGTCGTGGTCGGTGCCGCCGTGCTGACGCCAGCCCTGCACCTGGTAGTCACCGACAACGGCCAGCCCGACGTATGAGCCCTGCTCGATCGGCGTGATCTCCACGTCGATCAGGTCTCCGAAGGCGTCGGACCACATGGAGGCGACCAGCTGGTTGGTCTCCACGTTGAACGCATCGTTGGTGGTGTTGAATTCAAAGCTGATCGCTTCGCCAACCGCCTTGCCGTCGCCCCGTTCAGGATCGTTGACGTATTCCTCCAGGGTTGCGAGCGCTGCCGCGGCATCGAACGCCGGGAAGCCGTTGTCCTCGAGGAACCCGGGCTGGCCGGGGGCGAATGGACCGTTTGCCACCTGGACAATGCCGGCGCCACGTTCCACGGCCACGCGGTCACGGTCCATTGCTTGAGCAAGCGCTGTTCGCACCCGCAGGTCGAGCAGCGGGTTGGTGGCGTTTGCGCCATCTGGGTCGAGGTCGCCGTCCGCCTGGTTGATCAGGAAGTAGTTGGTCTCACCAAACTTGTTGGCCTCGATGCGGACGAAGTCATCGCCCTCATCTCGGAAGTCGGCGATCTCATCGGCGTTTGCGGTGTGAATGATGTCGAACTGGCCGGACTTGAGACCGGCGGACCGTGAGGCGATGTCCACAGCGATCACAAACTCGATCTCATCCAGGTACGGCAGGCCCTCGCCGGTCACGCTGTTCGGACCGTCGCCTCGCCAGTAGTCCTCAAACCGCTCGACCAACATCCCGTTGCCGTTACCCGGCGTGTAGCTGACGAACTGGAAGGCACCCATGGAGACGGGGGCGGCCTGGTCGCCGTCCGCCGGGGTGTCGATGGTCTCCTGATCGATCAGGTCGGTGCCGGTGAAGCGGCTCTCCTCGCGGAGTGGGTTGGATTCGAGACTCCGCAGCCAGTTCGGCGCCATCATGTGGGTGCCGCACGGCGTGTCGAGGGCGGCGGCCGGGAAGGCTGCCCACCCCTGAGCCAGCGTGAACTTCACGGTCAGGTCGTCGACAACCTCAACGTCGGTGACCAAGACAAAGTCCTGACCTCGACCGGAGGATGCCCGACAGACGTTGATGTTGTACGCCACGGCGCTGGCATCGAATACCTCACCGTCGTGGGTCATGATCCCTTCCCGCATGGTCATGGTCCACTCGCTGGCGTCATCGTTGCTGGTAATGCTCTCCGCCAGCACCGGTACCAGCGTGCCGTCGGGATCAAAGTCAAAGAGCGGATCAGATACCGCTCCAAGTGGCATGGCGCACGAAATTGAACAGGTCAGGCCGTACGGCGCCCACGGATTGGCGACGTCGGCTTCGATGCCATAGACCAACGTGCCCCCACGCGTCGGCCCGGTCTCCGCATCTTCCCGTATGTCTTCGCCGGCGGACTCGCCGGCTTCGACTTCTTCGGTTTGTTCTTCCTCCGCAGCATCATCGACGGCATCTACTTCACCGCCCCCGGAGTCATCGCTGCTACTACAAGCCGAGGCAAACATTGCCAGAGCGGCCAGCAGTGACAGCAGTTTGATCAACTTGGTTCCTCGTAAGAATCGCAAGGTGCTGTTCCCCCTATGTTGCTGGTCCGGTTACACCGGAACACTTCTGGGCAACACTATGCGCGACGCCAAGCAGCGTCACATTTCGACATACAAACGTCGGGTTGTCCTTGACGAATGCGAGCTACTCCGATGGAGATGCCTCGGCCACTATCCTCGCTTGAGGCAGTCCTTTTGAGAGATTGGCTTCCAACGCAAGCTCGCCTTCTTTTGAACCAACCGGGTACCAACAGGCGAAACTATGGTCGGGCGTGTCGCCCGCCTGGAGGGGCGGCTCCTCCTGGTGACACCGCTCCTGGGCGTAGGGGCATCGAGGGCTGAAGTTGCATCCCTTCGGTGGCTTGATGAGATCAGGCGGGCGGCCTCCGATCGCCTGAAGGGTCGTGTGACTCGGGTTCTCCAACTTTGGAATCGAGCGCAGCAAGGCCTCGGTGTATGGCATCTTCATCTTGGAGAACAGGACCGGTGTCGGCGCCTTCTCCACGATCTTCCCGGCGTACATCACGGCAATCTCATCGGTCCGACCCGCGACGACGCCGAGGTCGTGAGTCACGAGGATCATGCCCATGTCTCGCTCCTCCTGGAGGTCCTGCAACAGGTTGAGGATCTGGGCTTGCACCGTGACGTCGAGAGCGGTGGTCGCCTCATCGGCAAACAACATCTTCGGCCCACAGGCCAGGGCCATCGCAATCGTGACCCGCTGCCGCATCCCGCCCGAGAGCTGGTGACGGTACTCCTCAAGCCGCTGGGCAGGCTCTGGGATGTGCACGCTTTTCATCAGCTGAAGCGCTGTTTCCTCAGCATCCTGGCGGTTCATGCCCAGATGTTTGCGGAGCCCCTCGGTGAGCTGCTTGCCAATTTTCATGACCGGGTTGAGTGAGGTCATCGGGTCCTGGAAGACCATCGACATCTCGGTGCCCCACAGCATGCGAAGCTCCCGATCATCAAGGTTGGTGACGTCTCGACCCTCGAAGGTCACCGTGCCATCGGTGAAGACGTTGCGCTTCGGGAACAGCTGCATGATCGATCGCGAAAGCACACTCTTGCCGGAACCTGATTCGCCAACCAGACCCAGCGTCTTGCCCCGATCGACCGTCAGCGAAACGCCATCCACCGCCTTGACCAAACCCCGGGGTGTTCGGAAGTGGGTGCGAAGGTTCTCCACCTCCAGCAGGCGGCGATCTCGTTGCTGACCGTCGTGGGATGTCGTTCCATCGGTGGCGATCATGGTTGATCCTCCAGTCCGGCATGCCACTGCGAACCGCTGCATGCTCTTAGTTGGAGATACCACAAAGACGATGGTCGGGGCCACCCTGCCGGGGGCGGACGTCGGCTCAGCCCGAGTAGCAAACGGTGCGCGGATGGCGGCGACGGAGTGCTTCCAGCAGACCCGCATGGTCAAAGCCGACCAGGTGGTAGACCTGGGAAAGGAAGGCCCGCCCGTCGGACGATGAACCATCAATAACCAACAGTCCGTGCCCCTCGATCATAAGTTCAAAACCAAACCATTTGCGGAACAACTCGTTCCGATTGATGACGACGACCTCGATAACTGATGACCATGGCAGCAGCTCATCGTTGTCGTCGATTGACCCGCCCATGGTTGCCCGGCAACGCAGTCCGAGATCAGAAATATCGATAAGAGAAAGGGTAGCAATCTGCCCTGATGGCAAATGACCGGATGTCCGGTTGTGCCTATTGGCAAACAACATGATCACGGCTGCACAGACCACAATCGCCGCAAGCACGAGCATCGAAACAGCGTAGGTGGCCGACGGCTCTTGATGGCCATTCCCGATGTCTCATGTCGTTGAAAATGCAAACCGGACGAACGATGTGCAATCATGATTTGGCAATCCGGGGGAAGGGGGATGCGGCTGTGCCGCCACTATTGACCAATGTCGGCTTCATAGCCACCGTGGCCGCCGTGGCCATCTTCGTCGCCGGGCAGGTTCTCAACCTGCCGCTGGCACTGGTGCTGTTGGCAGTCCTTGTCGTGTTCACGATCGCCGCCGCCCAGGTCAGTCGCCGTTACGTCGCCTTCCGGTTGCTCTCTCTCGTGCCTGTCATGTTGGCGGTGACCTTCACCACGTTCATCATGTTGAGCCTGCTGCCGGGAGACCCGGCGGTCACCATCCTGGGCAGTGGGGCCACGCCGGAAGCCATCGAAGAATTCCGAGAGGACAATCGACTGGACGACCCGGTCACCACCCGGTACTTCCGCTGGCTCGGTGGGGCGGCCAAGGGCGACCTTGGCGAATCACCGTTCTTGCGAGAACCGATCAGCGACGGTTTGGCTCGCACCCTGCCAATCTCGCTGCAGCTCATGTTCTACGCCCAGCTGTTTGCGCTTGGGGTGGCCAT
>CAZSTV010000021.1:2824-5422 GCA_964609665.1 uncultured Acidimicrobiaceae bacterium | reverse complement strand
CGTCATCTCGACCACCGCGTTCGGTGTTTTGGCCATCCCCAATTTTGTCCTCGCGATCCTTCTGATCTTTTTTGTCGCCCTAGGTGGGTTCTCGCTGTTTGGCCGCGACTGGGGTATGTCGATCCTGCCCGCGACCGGTCACGTCCCCATCAGCGAAAGCATCGTCGACCACTTCCGACATTGGGCCCTACCCGTGCTCGCCCTCGGTTCAGGACAGGCCGTTGTCTACATGCGGCTGCTGCGGACCGACATGATCACCACGCTGCAGGAGGACTTCATCAACGTCGCCAAGGCCAAGGGCATGAGCAATCGCCGCATCCTGTTGATGCACGCGCTGCGGCCGTCCAGCTTCACGCTGTTGACGGTGGCCGGCGTGAACCTCGGCGCCCTGGTCGGCGGCTCGCTGATCCTGGAACTTATCTTCAACGTCCCGGGCGTCGGGACCTACCTGGCCACCGCCATCTTCCAGCGGGACTGGCTGGTCGTGCAGGGAGTCGTTGTGGCCCTTGCCGTCGGCTTCGTGTTCGCCAACTTCGCAGTGGACATCATCTACGCCATCCTCGACCCACGGATTCGCCATGCTCGGGCAAACACCTAACCAACTCGACGGCGAGGCCGCAGCGACCGAGGTCGACCTTGCCCGCATGGACCTTGAGGCCATCGTCGATGGTGGCGAGCAGGAGTCCGACGAGTACCAACAGAAGAAGCTCGGGGTCTTCTTCTGGTGCTGCGTTGCCTGGTTGGTCATCCTGATCCTTGCGGCGCTCGGGGCGGATCTGCTTCCGCTCAAAGACCCGGACCAGACCTTCAGCGGCACCTTCAAGGAAGGGCCAAGTAGCGAGCACTGGTTCGGGAACGACAACATCGGCAAAGACGTCTTCTCCCGGACGATCTACGGCGCCAGGCGCTCACTCGGCGTCGCCGTCTCATCCCAGCTGATCGGGTTCTTCATCGGCGGAACGCTCGGCCTTCTGGCCGGGTACTACCGCAACCGCATCGAGGGTGTGCTGACCGGCGGCATCGATGTACTCCTGGCCTTCCCCGCGTTGATCTTGGCCCTCATCCTCTCCATCTTCCTTGGCGGTACCGAGCTACCCGTGCTGCGGACCATCGCCGGGACGCCGACGAAGGCGCTGGTGGTGGCGCTCGGCATCCTGTCCATTCCCACCATCGCCAGAATCACCAGAGCCGGTGTGCTGGTCAACACCGAGCGGGAGTACGTGCTCGCCGCCAAGACCCTTGGGGCCCGCAACCTGCGCATCATGGTGCGAGAGGTGCTGCCAAACGTTCTGCCGTCGATGCTGGCGTTCTCGCTGATCGGCGTCTCGTTCCTCATCATCGTTGAAGCCGCCCTGGCCTTCCTCGGCGTGAGCGACGTGAATCAGGCCAGCTGGGGCGTGATGATCACCCTCGGCCGGGACAACTTGGACGATGCTCCCCACGCCGTGCTGTTCCCATCCATCTTTATGTTCCTCACCGTGCTGTCGATCAACTACATCGGCGACCGGTTACGGCAGCACTTCGACGTACGGGAGTCAGCGCTCTAATGGCCGGCAGCGGACAGGCTCACCTACGCACCGATGGCGACGCCCTGCTTCGGGTCGAGAACATGGTGGTCGAGTTTCCCATCGGCTCCACCGGGCTGAAGGTGCACGCGGTATCCGATGTCAGCCTGGACATCCGCGAGGGTGAAACGCTCGGCCTCGTCGGCGAGTCGGGCTGCGGCAAGACCACCACCGGCCGAGCCATGATGCAGGTCCCAACACCAACCTCCGGAGCGGTCCTGCTGGACTCGGCCGACTTGACCGGTCTCGGCAACGAGAGCATCCGTGAGGTCCGGTCCAAGATGCAGATGATCTTCCAGGACCCGATCTCCTCGCTCAATCCCCACCGAACCATTCGGGAGATCGTGGCGGAGCCGCTGGTCATCCAGTGGCTTGAGAGCCTTGGCCGGACCAAAGTCTCGGTCCTCTGGGAACGCTATGTCCGGTGGCTCATGCCGATCTGGAATCGGCTGTGGTTCTGGTTTCGGTTTGTGCTCGCAGCGCTGTTCATCGGCATCGTGCTGTGGATCATCGGCGAAAGTTCACCCCTCGACGGACTGAGCTCCCTCTCGACGCTGGTCTGGCTGCCCGCCCTGGTCGTCGGCGCGCCGTTCGTGGCGTTCTTCGGTGTCACCGCGCTGATTTGGCTGGCGCTGGGGGTGACCGTGCCCATCATGGCAATTCCGCGCCTGCTGCGAGCCCGCCGGGCCAAGGAGCAGTTCTGGGTCGAGACCGAGGAGAAGGTGCGGGAGGTGTTGCACACCGTTGGCCTCGACCCCGATGTGGCGCTCGACAAACGACCGCACGAGTTCTCCGGCGGTCAGGCCCAGCGCATCTGCATCGCCAGGGCGCTCACGCTCGACCCGAAGGTCCTCATCTGCGACGAGCCGGTCTCCGCCCTCGACGTTTCAGTCCAGGCCCAGATCCTCAACCTCCTGGAGGAGATGAAGCGGACCTATGGCCTGACCATGGTTTTCATCTCGCACGACCTCGCTGTGGTCAAGAACATCTCCGACCGGGTGGCCGTGATGTACCTCGGCAAGCTGTGCGAGAT
>CAZSTV010000021.1:0-2764 GCA_964609665.1 uncultured Acidimicrobiaceae bacterium | reverse complement strand
GCCCACCCCTACAGCTCCGCACTCATCAGTTCCATCCCGGTCCCCGATCCGCTGGTGGATCAGCGGCTCCTGCAAGCCATCGACGGGGAGCTGCCGTCGCCGATCGCTCCGCCGAGCGGCTGCCGGTTCCGGACCCGCTGCCCCCGGGCGACCGAAAAGTGCACCTCGGAAGAACCACAGATCCGCCAGGTCGGCACCGACCACTTCGTGGCCTGCCACTTCCCGCTGCTCGACGGTGAGCACGACCCCACCTCTGATGCGGCGGCCGCAGGTCAGCCAGCCAACTCCGGGGTGTGAATCACTAGGTCGTCTTCCAGGGTTCGAGTCGGGGTGATGCCCGCCGCGGCCAGTCGGCCGTGGTATTCCCGGCACGCCTCGTCCGGCTCGATCTGATCATCGGCGACGGCTCGAAGCAGTTCGGTAAAGACAATCGGGCTCTCGGTCCCTTTGATCCGGCGACCGAACAACGCCACCCGAGCCCCGTACTTCTTCACGTCGCGCACCAGCGTGAAGGAGTCGTTGGTGGTGCTGGCCGGACCGCCGAGCACGCCGACGGTGACATCCAGACCGGTCACCAGGTCCTCAAGGGCCTGCGGGCCGTTGTAGACAACCTTCAGAAACTCCGGTCCGCTGTCCCGGGGAACCCCGGCAAGCATCCTGGCGATGCAGTCGTTGACGTAGTCGCCGACGGGACCGTCCAACCCTGCATCAACGTTCGGGTTGAACACCTCGACAAAGTGACGGAACCCCTCGGTCGCCGCTTCCTGTCGGAAGTCCCGGTACCTCAGCAGTGAGGCCTCGTCGGCGTCAAGATTGTTGTTGAACGTGATCGACCACAGGCCGAGCGGCACGTCGACCGCCTGATCTGGCTCCGGGTTGAGGGTGCCGTACATCGCCTCTCGAACCGTGGTGGTGGCAAACGGCCGAGAGGGTTCTGTGGCGTAGGACGATCCTCGAATGTGCCAGATGTCGGTGGTGTCGTTGGCCCGCACCGCGGCGGTGACCGGCGACCCGTCAAAGAGATTACGACGCCGGGCGAGGTCATCCATGGTGGAGACGGAGGTGAGCAGAATATCGATGTCACCTTTGTCGACAACGGCCGCCATCTCGTCGCGCCACTCCTGCGGGTTGACGCCCTGCGCCACGGTCGGACGCAGACCGCCGCCCATGTCGGGGTCCGCGGCGTAGCAAACGATGAACTCGGGCCCACCGGGTTTGGCGGCGAGCGAGGCGAGTTTGGTATCGAGCGTCTTCACCCGCCCGAGCATATAGAGCGTGAGCTCGGGTAGCAGGTCCGAGCTAGCCGCACTGAGAACTTGGCCGAACTGGGAAACCTGGCCGAACTGAGGAACCTAACCGCACTGAGGAACAATGTCGGCCATGAATCGCTCGTAGGCCTCGGTCCGATCCTGCGGGGTTTTGCCAATGGTGAAGTCCGGCACGATGACTTCGTCGAATCCAAGCGCGGCGTACTGCCCGATCGCCTCGACGATGCGATCGTCAGAACCGGCGATGGAGCGGTCGCCCATGGGTCCGGCAAGGGCGCCATCGATGGCCGCTTGATCGTCGGTGAAGAAGAACAGCGCCTGCACCGACGTGTGCTTCGATGACGGGTCAACCCCGACCTTCTCGCACGCGGCGTTGAAGACCTTGACGTTCTCGGCGGCCTTGTCCGGTCCTCCCCAGGTGTTCCACTCCTGGGCGTACTGGGCCGTTATGCGACACATCCGGGGGCCGCTGGTGCCGACCAGGATCGGCAACTGGTCTTGTACCGGGCTGGGGTCCGAGGGCGCATCGGCGACCGAATAGTAGGTGCCGTCGAAAGTGGTCCGGTCCTCATCGAGGAGGAGCCGAACGATTTGAATTGCCTCTTCAAAGCGGTCGACCCGCTCCTTTGGCGGCTCAAGCTCAATGCCGTAGGCCTTGTGTTCGTTGATCTGCCAGCCGGCGCCGAGCCCCAACACCATCCGCCCGTGCGAGACGTGATCGAGCGTTGCCGCCCGGTTGGCCAGGACCGCTGGATGGTGGACAGACGTTGGCGACACCAACGGGCCGACCCGGATGGACTCGGTGACGGCGGCGATGGCCGGAAGCAGCGACCAGACCTCATGAATGTCGCCGGTCTTGATGTCTTCACTTCCGGAATCGGGCATGTAGTGGTCTGCGAACCAGTAACCGAAGTAGCCGAGCGCGTCGGTGGCGCGGGCAAGGTCAAGGATCTCGTCGGTGGGACGACCGGGTGCTGGCCAAACGGAGAATTTCATGCCGGAACACTACCGGATCTCCCCGACCGACAGCCAGAGTGCACTGCTAGGAACCGGCAGAACGAAGTCCCCGTCCACCCAGGCACCCTCGTCGGAAACGCCGTCCACGTAGACCCATTCGACGCCGTCGACTTCGGCGATCAGGCCGAGGCTGCCGAAAACGTCCCCGTCGGCGGTCAGCTCTGCGACAGCGCAAACGTCAATCGAGGTGGGGCGTTGTTCGGCCGCTTCGAGTCTCACTACTGGGATGCGATTCGGGTCCAGCCGATCATCACGACCAGGCGAGCGCCCCGGGTGTTGATCCGGGCCGATGACCCCGAGCTCCGCTCCGACATTCATGCGGGCAAGGCGCTGATCACCCGGCTCGAGGGTGAGGCCTGGAACGGCCTGCACCACCAACCGATGCCGTAGCCCGGTTCACGTCAGGTCCTCCACCAGCTCCATCCCCAGCGACGCGCAGCGTCCGGACACCGACAGTCCGGTCGAGCGATGGTCCAGGT
>CAZSTV010000020.1:1509-42838 GCA_964609665.1 uncultured Acidimicrobiaceae bacterium | reverse complement strand
CGCCATCCAGAACAGGCCTGGAGCGACCTGGGCCAGGACCGAGCGCCGGTCGGTGTCGAGCACGGTCAGGTCTGGCGAGATGGCCAGGCCGAACAGGATGAGGATGAGCGCGCCGAAGGGCAGAATCTGGCCGACGACCACCCGGGAGCCCCGCTCGATCCGCAGGTCCTTCTGGGCCATCACCCAGGCGTCATGAAGCATGGCGTTCCGCCCCGTCGTCGCCAGACGCATCATCCCGGGATTTCTGGGTCTCGGCAGGTGAGTCGGACTTCTTGGGCTCTGCGGACGTTGCGGGCTCGTCGGAACTACCGCGTCCGTCGTCGAGGATCTGGCCGCCGCCGATGGTGATGGTTCGTGTCGACAGATCGGTGGCCCGCTCGATGTCATGCGAGGCGATGAGCACGGTCGCCCCGAAACCAATGGCGTGCTGCACAAGGTCATCCACGAAGTCCCGCCCGGCCTGGTCAAGACCTCCGTGGGGCTCGTCGAGCAACCACAGCCGCGGCCGCCGACACACCATGACCGCAAGCGACGTCCGGCGGCGTTGCCCGGCCGACAAGCCAGAGACCTTCACGTTGCGGAGCCGACCGGCAAGCGCCAGCCGGTCGAGCACCGGGTCAATCGAGTCAAGATCGACACGGTTGGCTTTGGCCCAGAACAGGATGTTCTCTTCGACCGTCAACTCGTCGTAGAGGAAGGTCTCGTGGGCCAGCAACCCGGTCTCTCGGCGCACTCGGCGCCGCTGTTCGCGGACCGAAAGATCGTGGCCAAGAACGGTGCCGGTCCCCCCGCCGAGCGGCGCGAGGCCGGCACAAAGCCGAAGCAGGGTGCTCTTGCCAGCACCGTTCGCTCCCCTGAGCAGGACAATTTCGCCTTCGTCGATGACCAGGTCGATCCCGGCCAGGGCAGGAAACTGATCGATGAGGCTGATCGCCCCCTCCATCCGCACCACCGCCGAACCGTCCAACGTCGTAGACAGATTGGTCACGAACTCCAACGATACGGGCGCAGAACGTTGCTTCAAAATGGCGCCACGGCGGCCGATAGGCACGGCACATGTCTGCGCACACGCCAATTGCCACGCCGCCGGACCGGGCCGACGACAGCGATTCTTCCCTGCCATCGACTTCGGAGCTCCAGCTGGCGTCGCCTGAGATCATCGGCGATCAGCCAATCGATCGTGCGGCGGAACTCGAAGCGGTACACCCAGACCACTATCTCTCGGACCGAGAACGACAGCCGACCGTGCTGGAGTCAACACACGTCGACGATGTCCCTCCGGCGCTGGCCAGGGTGCTTGGCGGCATCGGGCGGCTCTTCATCACCATCGGTGTGCTGCTCCTGCTGTTCGCCGGCTTCCAGCTGTGGGGCACGGGTCTGGCGGAATCACGGGCTCAGGACGAGCTGGCGGACCGGTTCGAAGACCGGCTTGCCGAGCAGGCGCAGCTGGGACGAGACGGTACGGCCCAACCAGCGGTTCGTTTGACCGCCGGTCCCGGCTTCGACGCGTTGGACCCGACCATCGACGAAGACCCCGCGGCGACCGATTCGGCGCCGCCAACGACCTCGTCGGAGCTACCGCAGGCAACGTCACCAACCGAGACAGCGGCCGAGCCGATCGAGGTGCCCGCTCCGGAGGTTGGCACGCCGATTGGCACACTCAACATTCCAGCGATCGGCGTCGACAAAACCATCGTCGAGGGAACGACCCGGGATGCGCTGCGGTCCGGGCCCGGCCACTACGAGTCGACCCCGTTGCCGGGACGGGTGGGAAACACCGCAATCGCAGGCCACCGCACAACCCATGGCGCGCCGTTCTTCGATCTGGACCTGCTCGTGCCAGGCGATGAGATCCACGTCGAGACCCTGGAGGGCACCGCAACCTACCGAGTGGAAGCCCACGACGATGGTGTCGGCGGAGCGGTCGGACACCTCATCGTCGACCCCAGTGAGGTTGGCGTCATCGCCGACAAGGGCGACAACCGCCTCACCCTGACCGCGTGCCACCCGAAGTACTCGGCCAAGGAACGAATCATCGTGACCGCGGTGCTGGTCACCGACCCGCTCGCACCCCTGACCGTGCAGGCGCCGCTGATCGCGCCGTTGGAATCACCTGACCTCCCGGGTCCAGCCGCCACCCAGGCCACGGAGACACCGGCGCCTGTGACCGGGGCGACCGACGCAACCGATGTAGCGGAGGCAACGGCCGCAATCGACGGCAGCGCGACCGAGGTCGACAGCATCACGGCTCCACTGACGCCTCGGGCCGAACAGCTCCTCATCGATCAGCTCGGCGTGACGCTCGACGACGGGATTGATGCCGCACAGGGGTTGGGATTTGCTGGCGACCCGAATGACACCGTCGCCGCTTCGCTCGGCTGGCAGCAACAATTTCTGTCTGCCACGTTGCTCTGGGCGGCCTTCACCGGACTGATTGCAGCTGCCGGTTGGGTCGTCGGCAGACTGTGGCGGCGCTGGCCCGCCTACGCAATGGCGGTCCCGCCATTCTCACTCTCGCTGTTTTACTGCTTCTCCAACTTGGAGAAGTTCTTGCCGGCGGTCTAGCGGGCAGCGGTCTAGCCGTCAGCGGCGCTCCACTTCGGGTCGGCTGCGACAAGGCCAAGACCGGCCCAACTCTGGGGCATCGCTCCCAGCCCCTGGCCGGTCTCAGGATTCCAGAACTCCGCGAGGCCGGACTGTCGTGCACCCGCCACCAGTTGGCTCGCCAACTCGGCCGAAAGCGACCGATGACCGGCTCGGTGTGCCGCCACCATCATCAGGTAGCTCAGCTGCGGCCACGCCGGACCGCGCCAGTAGATGTTCGGGTCATAGCTCGGTTCGTCGCGGTGCGCTCCCCTCGGCCCGTACGGTGCGCCGAACGCCGCCGGGTCGAGCAGCGCGTCGAATCCTTCCTGCCGGGGGTCGACGAGTAGCGCCGCCATCGAGTCAAGCGTTCTGATGTCGCCCGATGCCGGACCGTCGTCGACCCAGCGGTCGCCAACCCAGCGAGCCGCAACCAACGCAGACAGCTCCGTGGCGGCCACGGTAAGTTCTTCGCTGTCATCGGGGCTGACGGAGGCCAACTCCAACGCGTTCCAGGCGACCAGTCCGTTGAAGCCGACCGAGCCGACCACAAAGTCATGGCGCCCGGCCGCAATCCCTGCCACCAAGTCGCTTTTGACGGTCCGCCACCGGTCGACCCGATCGCCCGGCCCATCCGGCACCAATGTGTCCCACCGGGCACTGTCGTCGCAACCGGTCTCCCATGGATGGATCACTGGAATCAGCCCAGCCGGGGTGCGAGGCCGACCAAAGAGCTGCAGCAATCCCCTCCGGACCTTGTCGAAGAGGTCCGCAGGAATCGGCCAACCGGCCCGGACCAGCTCGGCGATGGCGTGGCCATACATCGGCGGCTGCGTGATGGTCGACGTTTCCGATCGCCCCCAGAAGTCACGGTCCAACTCCGGTTGCTGCCAATAGATCATGTGCGGCACAAAGCCGTCCGGATGTTGGCGGGCCAGGCAGGACTGCAGCTCGGTTACACCGCGGTCAGAGCCGAGGGCTGACCAGACCAACGCATGGAAACACGAATCCCACAGCCACTGGTGGGGGTAGGTCTCCTGGTTCGGGACACAAAACCCCGGTTCCCGCCAGGCGTTGTTCATCATTGCCGAGACATCGGCCCGCAACGCATCGATCTCCTGCACCGAGCCCATCCGGCCCCCATCATCTGATCCGATCATCGGTCTGAGTATGCCACCGGCTAGATTCGTCGGCCGTGGGTCTCTGCGCTGTCGTCTCGTTTCGTCTCGGCCTCAGCGACGGCGTGTCCATCGTTGCCGAGACCTGGCAACGGGCGCTACGGGCCGGTGGCTGGGAGACGATGACGGTTGCCGGCGAGGGCCCGGTCGACCATCTGATCGAGGAACTTGCCATCGGCGCGTTCGGCGGCCCGAACCCCGGGCGCGACGGCGGCGAGATACCGGCAGGGTTGTACGACCGGTCGGCAAGGCCGGAGGTACACAGCACCACCCTGGTTGAGGAGGTGGCGGCGAAACTCGAATCCGTCCTCGCCGAGGCTGACGTCGTGCTTGTCGAGAACCTCCTGTCGATCCCGCTCAACCCGATCGCCAGCCGCGCCCTCGCCAACGTCCTGGCCGGCAGAGCGGCAGTGCTGCACCACCACGACCCACCCTGGCAGCGGACCCGGTTCGCCCACGTGACCGAGCTACCACCAAACGACCCGCTGTGGCATCACGTCACCATCAACCGCATGACGCAACGAGAGTTCGAAGAGCGGGGCTTCACCGCCACCACTATCTACAACGGCTTTGATGCCGACCCGGCTCCGGGCGACCGCACGGCCACCAGAGACGCTCTCGGGTTGGGCCCTGAAGACATACTTGCGGCTCACCCGGTGCGGGCGATCGCCAGAAAGAACATCCCGAAAGCAATCGAGTTGGCCGAAGAACTCGGGGCCGTGTACTGGCTGCCCAACCCGGCGGAGGAGGGCTACGACGACGAGTTGGAGCGAGTCCTAGCGACCGCCCGCTGCCGGGTGCTGCGCACACCGATCGAAGGCAGCGGCCTCACCATCGCCGATCTCTACGCGGCCGCCGATCTTGTGCTGTTCCCCTCGCTCTGGGAGGGGTTCGGGAATCCACCGATCGAAGCCGCGCTCCACCGGCGGCCTGTCGTCGTTGGCAACTATCCCGTCGCTGATGAGCTCCGCAGCCTTGGGTTTCAGTGGTTTGACCCCAACGACACCGATACGATCCAAAAAGCCCTCACGAAGGTGCCTATCGAGATGTTGGATGACAACCAGCGCATCGCCCGAGAACATCTCTCGGTTGCGAGAATGAGCAGCGAGGTGAATCGGTTGTTCGACAGGACAGGCGGACGAACATGAAGTCGACGAATGATCCCGTCTTGGTGAAGCGGGCCAAGATCGCCCGGCTGACCTCACTCTCCATGCGGGCCGGGCTTGGCCTGTACGGACTGGCATCGGTCTTCTTCGTCATCGCGCTGCTCAACGGCTTCACGACGTTCCTGACCACATCGATGACCATCTTCTTGATTCTCGGCTCCCTGATCCTGGCCCCGGCCATGGTCTTTCACTATGCGGTGAAGGCCGCGGACCGGGCAGACCGCGAGGACTCATGGTGAAGGGGCGGCTGCCCGCGGCTCAGCGGCGCCAACAGCTACTTTCGGTGGCGCGAGCGGTGCTGGCCCAACGTGGCTATCACAGCACGACCATGACCGATATCGCCGAGGCGGCCGGAGTGACGAAGCCGGTGCTGTATCAGCACTTCACCTCCAAGCGCGACCTCTATCGAATCGTGCTGGAAGACATCGGGGCCAGACTCGAAGCGTCAATCGTCGAGGGTGCTTCGGCGGCGCAGAGTCCCCGAGATCGAGCAGCAGAGGGCATCCGGGCCTACGCCAACTTTGTCGAGGAAGACGACGACGGCTTCCAATTGCTGTTCAACGGCACCAACCGCCAAGACGAAGAGTGGGCGGCCATCACCACCGCGGTGGAACGTTCGCTGGCCCAGGCGGTCGCGTCGCTCATCGACGTTCCGACCATCGACGCCAAGCGGCGCCAGGTCCTGGCCCACGGCATCATCGGACTTGCCGAATCGATGATGCGTTACGCAAAGCAGGACGAGCAGTTGGCCTACAGCCAGGACGAACTGGTCCACGACATCTCAAGCCTCACCTGGTCCGGCCTCCGAGGCCTGGATTGATTCGCAACATGACCGATCGAGCACGATGACCGAAACAGCGGAGAACGGCAAGCCGATCGAATCGGTCTGGGATTACCCGCGGCCACCTCGGATTGACCCGGTCGATCACCTCGTGGAGGTGTCGCATCTGGGCGTCACCATCGCCCGATCGACCGCATCCCTTCGGGTACTCGAAACCAGTCAGCCGCCGGCGTACTACATCCCGGCGGCCGACATTGCCATGGACCTTCTACGACCCAGCGCCGGCATGACGTACTGCGAATGGAAGGGCCCGGCGAGCTACGCGGATGTAGTCGTGACCAGCGGCGGCGACGAGACAGTCGCTGTTTCCGATGCAGCGTGGACCTACCTCTCCCCGACCGAGCCCTTTGCGGCGCTGGCCGACCACTGGGCCTTCTACGCCCAGAAACTGGAGCGATGCACGGTGGACGGCGAGGTCGTCGACCCCAACGCCGGGAGCTTTTACGGCGGCTGGATCACCGTAAACGTCACCGGACCGTTCAAGGGCGCTCCCGGCACCGGCCACTGGTAACACCGGCCTGCGCAACGCAGCGAGGTTTCAGGACGGGCGCAGCATGGCCAGGGTTTGGCGATGCAGTTCCTCGGTGGCGGACGCCACGACGTAGCCACCCTCCATTGGGGTGTTGCCTTCCAGATCGGTCACGATGCCTCCGGCGGCCCGGACGATCGGGATCAGCGGGATGATGTCATACGCGGCAAGCCCGTTCTCAATGACCGAGTCCGCGAGCCCCATCGCCAAGAGGCCGTAGTTAACACAGTCACCCGAGTAGCGAACCATCTTGGCGGTCTCAGCGACCCGACCGAACGCATCGGCCTGCTCGCCGGGGGCGAACATGTCGGGATGGGTGCACAGGACCACGGCATCACCAAGCTCGGTGGTGGTGCTCACGGCGACCTCGCGGGTTTCCTCAGCGGTCATGAACCTGCAGGACTGATGCCCGACATAGGTCTCACCCAGGACAGGAACATGCAGCCATCCGGCCACCGGCTCATCCCCAACCTGAAACCCCAGGAGGGTTCCCCACATCGGTTGACCGGTTATGAAGGCCCTGGTGCCGTCGATTGGATCTATGGTCCAGCGGAACGGTCCCTCGCCGGTGAGCCCAAACTCCTCGCCCATGATGGCATGGTCGGGAAATCGCTCGGCGAGACGGGACCGAAGGTCTTCTTCAACGGCCCGGTCCGCCGCGGTGACGGGGTCAAAGCCGTCAGCGTCCTTGTTGTCGATCCGATCGAGCCTGCGATACCAGTCAAGGGATCGGGTCGACGCCGCCCGGACCATGTCCGTGACCGCGTCAACATGGGGGCCGATGTCGAATTCTGCAGGAGTCTGAGCCATCGTCGAGCCACGTTAACCGCCCAACCGGGGCAACGTACCCGCCCACTCGGGGCAATGTAATTCGTCTCACCTGGGACTGGAGGCGGTGGTTGGCCCCCAATCTTGAGTAAGTTGCCAATCATGTGGACTGATCTCTTGAATCGCGTGAACGACGACGCCCGGCAGCGATTGGACGAGATCATGATCCCCAAGTCCATCAAGAGCAACGATGTGTTGTTCTGGGAGGGCCAACCGGGCGACGCCATGTACGTGATCGACAAGGGCCACATCCTGGTCGAGCGCGTCACCGAGCAAGGCGACACCGTCGCGGTGGCGGTGCTCGGACCCGGCTCCATTGTTGGCGAGCAGGCACTCCTCGGTGAAGACACCCGCGGCGCTACCGCTCGGGCGGTGACGCCCACCACGGTCCGGTCGCTGAACCGGGCGGCGTTCACCGAGCTTCGCCGCACCCAGGCAGTCTTCGATGAGCTGCTGGTCGGTCTTTTGGACGGGCGGATCCGAGAACTCAATGATCTTGTGCTGGAGGCGAGGCACCGGCCCGCCGAGGACCGGGTCAAGCGTCGACTGGTGGAGATGGGTGACCTCTTTGGTTCTGAGATCCCACTGACTCAAGCCACGCTTGCGGCACTTGCCGGCACCACCCGACCAACGACAAACGGCGTGCTGCAATCCCTGCAAGACGCCGGTGTCCTGGAACTGCGTCGGGGCCGCATTGTCCTGCTCGACCCGGACGCCCTGTAATCCAGAAGCGCTGTTAACCCACACGCCGTTACGCCGGACGCCGCTAGTCGCTGCGTTTTCGAAGTAACCCAATCAGTACCTCGAGAACGCCGAGCGCTTGCTCGCGCCGCATCGCCCATGATCCCGGCGGCAGCATGGCCACCGATCTCCGCACCTGCTCCCACTCTTCGGCAGTGTTCGTTTCTGGTCTCTCATCGCCTGAGGGGTGCATCCTTCCAACCTAATCGCGACCGACTCGAAAAGCGAACGATCGTTCGATTGAGGGAGGATCGTTCGGTGATTGGTCGGTGATCGTTCGGTGATTGATGAAGGGAGGCCAGACACCATGTCAAGATGCGACGAAATCCGCTGTGCTTCGCCCGATTTCGTCTCGCCGGGCTCTAGTGTTGGCGGTCATGTTTGACTCCCTCACTCTGGGAATATCAGCTCGCCGCAGAACCGTCGCCCAATCGCTTGCGCTACTGCTTGCGTTGGCCGCGACCGCTGCGCTTGTCCTCTTCGTCGGCATCGATGCCGCCATCGCCGCGACCGGCCAAGACACCTCCGAAGCCGCGGTCGACGAGCTGTCGATCTGGTCCGCCATCATCCTCGGCCTTGTTGAAGGGCTGACCGAATACCTCCCGGTTTCCTCCACCGGCCACCTCTTGGTCACCACCGAGATCCTGGGCCTCGCCCAGACCGAGGAAGCCGAAGATGCGCTGGACAGCTACGCCATCTGCATTCAGGCGGGCGCCATCTTTGCGGTCTTTGTGCTGTACCGGGAACGGGTCCGCCAGATGATCGACGGGCTGCTCGGACGCAGCGACGAGGGACGTCGGGTGCTCCTCGGCATCATCGTGGCATTCATTCCAACGGCCATCATCGGCCTCTTCGTCGTCGATGCGGTCCGGGAACGACTTTTCGGCATCGGCCCAATCGCCGGCGCATGGTTGGTCGGCGGCATCGCCATTCTCCTCCTGACCCGCAGCGGCCTCATGGACAAAGCAGGGGCCGAACTTGGATCACTGACGATGGGCCAAGCCGCGCTTATCGGCCTGGCACAGTCAATTGCCATGTGGCCGGGCACCAGCCGAAGCCTCATCACCATCGTCGCAGCGGTCCTCGTCGGACTCTCGCTCCGGGCCGCGGTTGAGTTTGCCTTCCTGCTCGGCCTGGTCACGCTCAGCGCCGCCACCGCGCTGACCGCGCTGCGAGATGGCCAAGAGCTTGTCGACCTCTACGGCTGGGTCAACCCGGTTATCGGGGCCGTCGTTGCGTTCTTTGCCGCCCTGGTGTCTATCAAGTGGATGGTCTCGTGGCTTCAGGAGCGCAGCTTCGATGTATTTGGCTATTACCGCATCGTTATTGGCGTACTGGCATTTGGCGCTTTGGCCCTAGGCTGGCTCTAGCCAACGAGCATCGACAAGCCACTGCACTCCAGCGGCCTCGGCTACGAAAGATGAACACCGGTCGCCTACCGTGCGATCTGGCGGCACAACCTGCGAAAATTGTGAGATAAGGCGACTACAAGCAATGCGAATCGGCCTCCCGAGAGAAACGAAGAGCAGGGAGCGACGAGTCGCTCTCACCCCCACCGGGGTCGCCACATTGGTGGCAGCGGGACACGAGGTGGTGATCGAAGTTGGGGTCGGCTTGAAGGCCGGCTTCGATGACGACGCCTACCGAGACGTCGGTGCGAGCATCGACCAGCGAGCTGGTGCCATTGGGACCGGCGGCGTGGTGATCGTCCTCCATGGACCAACGCCCGAAGTACTCGGCGACCTGTCCTGGAGCTCGCTCGGTCCAGACCATGTGCTGATCGGTCAGCACGACCCGCTCTGGATGCCGGACCGAGCCGCCGCTCTGGCCAAGACGGGCGCGACAACGGTCTCGTTGGAGTTGATCCCACGGACGACCAAAGCCCAGTCGATGGACGTGCTCTCATCCAGCGCAACGGTGGCTGGCTATGAGGCCGCACTCCTCGCCGCATCGAAAATTCCGAAGATGCTGCCGTTGATGATGACCGCAGCGGGAACGGTTCCCCCCGCCCGCTTCGTCATCCTGGGCGCCGGTGTCGCTGGGCTCCAAGCCATCGCCACCGCCCGTCGCCTCGGCGCAGTGGTTGAGGGCTATGACATCAGGCCTGCGGCGATGGAACAGATCCAGTCCCTCGGCGCCAAAGCAATCGAGCTCGATCTGGGCGTCGCCACAGCGGACGGCACCGGCGGCTACGCAGCCGAACAAACCGAAGAGCTCAACCGCCGCCAGAACGAGCTGCTGACTCCGTTCCTGGCCGAAGCGGATGCCATCATCACCACCGCCGCCATCCCGGGTGCCGAAAGCCCCGAGCTTGTGACGACGGCAATGGTCGAGGCGATGCGACCGGGCTCGGTCATCGTGGACCTCGCCGCTGAACGCGGGGGCAACTGTCGGTTGAGCGCCCCTGACGAAGAGGTCGTGCACGACGGGGTGGTCATCCTCGGGCCGACCGACCTGGCCTCGCGCTCCGCTGCCACCTCAAGTCAGATGTTCTCAAACAACGTCATCTCGCTGTTCAAACACCTGGCCCCCGAGGGTGACCTCGTGCTGGATTTCGACGACGAGATCATCGCAGGCACAATCGTCACCCATGACGGCGTTGTCCGCCATCCGGCCGTTCGGAAACGGCTCGGGCTCGAGATCGAACAACCTGACGCTCCGGCGGAGGAGACATCATGACCTTCCTGATTGCGGCCACCATGTTCATGCTGGCCGTCTTCCTCGGCGTTGAACTGATCGCCAAGGTGCCGCCGACGCTGCACACGCCGCTCATGTCCGGCTCCAACGCAATTTCAGGCATCACCCTCATCGGTGCGCTGGTCTCGGCCGGGACCGACCACTCGACGCTGACCACCGTGCTCGCATTCGGGGCGGTAGTGCTCGCCACAATCAACGTGGTCGGCGGTTTCATGGTCACCCACCGCATGCTCGGCATGTTTAGTCGGAAGCGGTAGTCAGATGTCCAACGTGATTCAACTCGGCTACCTCATCTCAGCGGTGCTGTTCATCCTGGGTATCAAGGGACTTGCCAGGCCGCGAACCGCGGTCCGGGGCAACGCCCTTGGCGCCTCCGGCATGCTGCTGGCCATCCTCGTGACCCTTGGCGATCAGCAGATCGTGAGCTACTGGGTGCTGGCCCTCGGCCTCGTCGTCGGCGCAGCGATCGGAGCGGCGCTCGCCATCCGGGTCGAGATGACCGGTATGCCTCAGCTCGTTGCGCTGTTCAACGGCTTCGGCGGTGGCGCATCGGTCCTGGTGGGCGCAGCCGCCTTCGCCAGGCTGATCGACCTTGAGGGGACCGGCGGCGACGCAAACGCCATAACCACCGACACCTCTGCCGCGACGGCGTTCACCCTGGCCATCGGCGGCATTACCTTTAGCGGCAGCATTGTTGCCTTCGCAAAGCTGCAGGAACTGATTTCCGGCGGCGCGCTGACAAGCCCGTTCCTTCGCATCTTCAACCTGGCCGTCGCAGCATTGCTGGCCGTCTTGGCCGTTGGAATGGTCATCGCCCCCGGCTACTTCTGGCTCTGGGCGATCATCGGCATTGCGCTCGTCGCAGGTGTCACCATGGTCATCCCGATCGGCGGGGCCGACATGCCGGTGGTCATCGCGCTGCTCAACTCGTTCTCCGGTCTTGCGGCCTCGGCCGCAGGGTTCGTCTTCGGCAACAGCCTGTTGATCATCGCCGGTTCACTCGTCGGCGCCAGTGGCCTGCTCCTCACCCAGATCATGTGCAAGGCAATGAACCGGACACTCTTCAACGTCTTGTTCGGTTCCATCGAAGCCAGCGGCGAGGTTGCCGACGCGGATGAAATCTACGACGGCAAGGTCACCTCCTCGTCAGCGGACGAGGTCGCCATCATTCTCGAAACCGCACAGCGGGTTGCCATCGTTCCCGGCTACGGCATGGCGGTTGCCCAGGCCCAGCACGCGGTCCGTGACCTTACGAGGTCGCTCGAGGAGCAGGGCATCGAGGTGGTGTTTGCCATCCACCCCGTCGCCGGACGGATGCCAGGCCACATGAACGTGCTCCTGGCCGAGGCGGAGATCCCCTACGAGCAGCTCCTCGAAATGGAACGGGTGAATCCGACGTTTGACCAGACCGACGTGGTGATCGTCATCGGCGCCAACGACGTGGTCAACCCGGAAGCCAGAGAAAACCCGGATAGCCCCATTGCCGGGATGCCGATTCTGGATGCCGACATGGCCAGAACGGTCGTGGTCATCAAGCGCTCCCTCAGCCCCGGTTTTGCTGGGATTCCCAACCCGCTGTTCGCCGCAGACAACACGCTGATGCTCTTCGGTGACGGCAAGGCCGAAGTCGAGAACATCACCAAAGCTCTCGCCGAAGTCTGATCCGCTCGATATCACGGCCCTTACGGGGCACAATGGTGCGGTGCAACAGGCGGACAATTCTCACTCGGTGATGAAGGGCGCTGTCGCAGCCCTCATTCGGGCCTGCGTTGTATTCTTCGGCGGCACTGCGGCCGGCCACGTGCTTTTGTCGTCAAGCAACGGGTTTTCGGGGCTAGCCACCGAATTCAGCGGGTTTTGGCCTGCCCTCGGGGATGCACTTTCGCTGAGCACCGCCGTCTCGACCGCCCTCGGCAACACCATGTACTTGGCGGCACCGGCCATTTTGATCGGTGCCATCACCGGGTTCGCGTTCAGCGCGCTGCTGCGGTTTTCACCGGTCCGGACCATTCTCGGACCGCTCACGCCGCTGATCGTGGCGCTGCTGACCCCCGGAATACTGCTTTTCCCGTTGGCCTGGAACCTGACCAGTAGCGCCGCCATCCCGACAGGACCCCTCGGCGACGATGCCAGCTTCGGTGACAGCGCCGGGTTCATTGCGGTGTGGAGTGGCATTGCTGGACTCGCCCTTGCCGCTCCGCTCGGCGTCTGGATCGCTCGGCGGTACAACGACAGCGGCTTCGGCTTCTCCCCAGCTATCGAGGCACGGGGCGCTCGGACCGAGGCGGCTCGGGAGTGGCGAATTGGAGTGCCGACGACGGCGTTCATCGTGGCCCTCGCTGCGAGCGAAGTTATGTCCGGGCACGCCGGACTGTTTTCGCTGTTCCGAGATTCCCTTGCGCAGGCAGACCTCACCACCGCATTCAGCATTGTGGTGATCATGGTTACGGTCGCTGCCGTTCTGGCCGCCCTAGTCGACGTGGCCGGCGCAATGTCGAGACGACAACGTTCTGGCGAGGCCGGTGGCGCCTCCGTGCCCAACACGACAACCGTCGTCGGATCGGTACGCACCTCCCGACTAACCGCACTGCCGTTCCTGGCGCTTGCGGGCATCGTGCTATTGGCGGGGGCCGGCTACGGCACGGACACCTCCGCCATCGCCGCCGACCAAACCCCACGGCTGGACCCGGCGATCGGCGGGCCGTGGCTCGGCACCGACGCCCTCGGCCGGAGCCTGCTGACGGTCATCGCCGATGGCACCGGCCCGACGTTGGTGTTCTCCCTCGTGGTTGCCGCTGGGGCGATGGTCCTCGGCACCCTTGTCGCCCTCATCCGGCGAGCAGGCTCGGCGGTCGACTGGCTCATCGGCATTCTCATCGATGGGTTGTGGTGGCCAACGGTGCTGTTTCTCCCGCTCATCTCCATTGCCGCTGGCGCGCCTGAACGGCCGGAAGCCAGCCTGCCGCTGCTGGCGCTTAGTGCGGCAGCGATGACACCGATGGCCAGTCGGGTGATCGGCCGGACGGTGCTCCCCGCCCGGACCAGTCGCCTTATCCGACTGCTCTCAACCTGGCTGTTCATCAGCGCCGTAGTCGTGTCCATCCAGGTGGTGGCCGCACTGTTGGGTCTCTTGGGCAGCGGAGAACATGGCAATCTCGGCCAGCTGATCGCCCAGGGCCTGGCCGACTACGAGCAACAGCCGCTACTTCTTGTCGCTCCCGCGGTTACCGCTGCACTCATCATGGCAACCCTGTACTACCTGGGCTCGGCGATCGCTGTTCCGGTTGCCGAGGTGGTCCCCGTCGTCGATGCGACGGAGAACATCATCATCGGCGCCGCGCCAGAGGACGCAACCGCATCCTCAACGCCGATTGCTGGCGCAGAGGGCGCGCCGGATCTCTACCGGCTGGAGCCGAATACGTCGCTTGGCGGAGACCCCATCCATGAGCGAGCCGCCGAATTGCCAACACCCGACCCGGCGCTGCCAGAACCAGCCGAGGTCGATCCCGTCCCCCACCCGCCGGGGTGGGGCCCAGTGGTACTCGAGCCGGTGCCCGGCACGTCGGGTGCCGACCCAGTGGCAGCAGCAGAGACCACAGAGTCATGGTCTGAGCCCACCCCACCTGCACCGCCGACCATTCCCACCACACCCCGACGGTCAGCCATGGAGCAGTCGCCGACCAATCCTGGTGACGACACCGTCGCAGCTGGACCCGACGAGGCCGAGCGCAGCTCCGATGCGGTCATCGATCTGACCACGCCCACCCATGATTCTGACACTGCAGCTGACGCAGGCATTGACCTAAACGCAGTGGCCTCGCAGACGGTCGAGTTGCGACCGTCCACCGTGCGCCTTGCCCTCGCTCAGGCGGCAGAGGCAACCCGCCAACGCGAGACCGATGACCCGGTGGCCCCGGAGACAGCGGCCGAGGTGGAGACAGAAGCCCCAGCAGAGAACGCGGACGGGGAAGACATCACCTAGGAGCAGCAGGAACCGGCGGGAACCGCTCTGGCGGTCGCCGACCAAACGATGCCGTCAACCTCGGAGGAAGAGCTGGTACGCCTCGTTGTCGGTCTCGTCCCAGTAGGCGTAGCCAAGATCATCGAGATGCTGTCGAAACTCCGCAAGTGTTTCGCCGGGGACCTCGACTGCCACAAGGACACGGCCGTAGTCCGAACCCTGGTTCCGATAGTGGAACAGGGTGATGTTCCAATCGATACCTACCGACTGCAGGAAGGCCAACAGGGCCCCTCGCCGCTCTGGAAACTCGAACCGGTACAGACGCTCGTCTTGAACATCGGCGGCCGAACCACCGGTCAGGTGTCGGACGTGCACCTTTGCCATCTCGTTGTCGGTGAGGTCGGTCACGTCGTACCCCTCATCGACGAGGCCGTCGATGAGGGCTTGGCGGTCCTCGGCGCCCTGGCGAATCTCGGTGCCGACAAAGACCCTGGCCCGGTCTGACCGATGGTGGCGATACTTGAACTCGGTGACGTGGCGGTCACCCAGCGAGCGACAGAAGTTCAAGAAGCTCCCCTTCTCCTCGGGGATCTCCACCGCAAGGATGGCTTCGGTCTTGTCGCCGACGGCAGTCCGCTCGGTCACGTGACCAAGCCGGTTGAAGTTCATGTTTGCGCCGCAGTTCACCGCCACGAGGGTCTCCCCGGTGGCGTTCTGCTGTTCGACATAACAACAGATACCAGCCACTGCCAGTGCTCCCGCCGGTTCAACCACGGTCCTGGTCTCTTCAAAGATGTCACGGATGGCGGCACACAGTTGGTCGGTGGTGACGGTGATGATGCCGTCGAGATGCTTGCGACAGAGGTCAAACGTCTGATCGCCGACTCGCTTGACCGCGACGCCATCGGCGAAGGTGCCAATCTGGTCGAGGGTCACCGGATGCCCCGCTTCGAGTGCCGCTTTCATGCTTGCGGCATCAACCGGCTCAACCCCGTACACCGCGACATCGGGCCGCTTCACTTTGATATAGGTGGCGATGCCCGCCGCGAGACCCCCACCACCGATCGGGACGAATACCGCGGTCAGCTCGCCGTTGACCTGGTCGAGGATCTCTCTGCCAATCGTGCCCTGGCCTGCAATCACATCGCGATCGTCGAAGGGGTGGACGAAACACAGCCCCTCCGCTTCGGCTTTGTTCAACGCCAGTTCCTGGGCATCGTCGTAGTGATCGCCGTGCAGCACCACCTCGCCGCCGAACGCCTTGACCGCGTCCACCTTGATGTCTGGCGTGGATGTCGGCATCACGATGACCGAGCGCACACCCCGTCGAGATGCGGCAAGGGCGACGCCCTGGGCGTGGTTACCAGCCGAGCTGCAGATCACCCCTGCCGCCACTTTTTCATCCGGGAGGGACAGAATTTTGTTTGCCGCCCCGCGGATTTTGAACGAGAACGCAGGCTGCTGATCCTCAAGCTTCAACAGGACCGAGTTGGCATAGCGGGCGGACAACCGAGGGGCAGCCTTGAGCGAGGAGCGAACCGCAATCGAGTAGATCTCGGCCTCTTCAACCCGTGCCGCCAGGTCAGCTGATTCGTAATCCATGTCCGTACCGATCTTGATGATGGCGAGTGGCTCCAGGGCACCGACCCCTGCTGTGAAGGATGGGATGCCGAGCCCTGGAGCCTACCGGTCGCCCCGGATCAGTAGTTCGATTTACCGCCCGGTCCGCCGGCTAGCCAATGGGTGCATCGCCGCTGGAGTTCCACGCCGGCGCGCCTAAGACGCGGACGCCTGCGTAGTAGATCTGTGCGACCGCCCGACAGGCCAGATCCTCGCTGCTCCACTGACGGTGGCGGCCGCAGTAGTCGAGCATCGCCGACCGAAACACCCGGTCGCACTGCTTGCGGCCTGCGGAGTCAACGCCATACGGCTTGTCCCGATAGCAGTGGTCATGACGGTCACAGATGGAGTGAAAGTTGAAGCCGTAGCCGGCGTCCGGCACCCCGGTGCAGCCGTTCGATTCCGCCCCGTGAGCCGCCGCCGGTGCAACCCCAATGCCGATACTTCCGACCAGGGCAGCCATAGCGACCAGCGCGACACCGACGGTCCTTGAAAGTGTGTTCATGTTTGTTCCCCTTGCTCTGGCGACCGGCGTCGAGACAGAGATGAACTCGCCCGCTCCGGTCACCGTTGATGACGGCAGCCGTGGCTACGAGGAACTATCGACTTCCGAACCTAGCTGTAGATCTCCGCAAACGTGTGGGGACAGCCGATCTTGGTCCGGCTCAGCTCCCGAGCGCCGCCACCTCGGTCACCAAACGGTCGAGCTCGTCTTCGGTGTTGAAGTAGTGGACACCGGCCCGAACCACCGCAGGCACCGAGCGGGACTCCACGTCGTAGCGTGAGCCGGAGAGGTCCGGGCTGCCGGTGTTGATCCCTTTGGCTCCAAGAGCGGCGCTGACATCGGCCGCCGCATGACCGGCAACGTCAAAGGTGACGATCCCGCATTTGCGGATGCCGGTGTCCAGCACCCGAACACCGGGGAGTTCATCCAGGCTCGCTCGGAGTTGGTCTGCCAACGTGGCAACCCGTTGGTCTATGGCCTCCAGCCCGAGGTCGAGGGCGTAGTCGAGCGCACGACCAAAGCCGACCTTGGCCCCGAAAGAGCATTCGAACAGCTCAAAGCGCTGCGCGGTTGGCTGCAGTTGGTAGCGGCGATTCTCAGTCCAGTTGGCGGACCGCCCGTCGATGAACGTCGGAGGCACCAACTCATCGAGAATCGAGGAGCGAACGTACAGCATGCCGCTTCCCCTCGGGCCACGAACAAACTTGCGTCCGGTGAATGACAGAAAGTCGCACTGCAAATCTTCGACGTTCACCGGGATCTGGCCCACCGCCTGACAGGCGTCGATGAGGTAGTAGGCACCGGCCGCCTTGGCGACCGCTCCAACCTCGGCCGCCGGATTGACGAGGCCGTTGGTCATGGCGATGGAGGTGAGGCAGACCAGCTTGACCCGACGATCCATCATGTTTTCGAGCGCCCGAACATCAATCTGGCCGGTGTCATCGTCCGGCACGACCTCCACGCTGATCCCCCGGTCCGCGGCCTGGATCAGCGCCAGGGCGTTGGCGATGTATTCGGTCCTACCAATCAACACCCGGTCACCCGGCACGAGCGGCACCGACAGAAAGGCTCGCCACCACGCCTCTGAGGCACCGGTGGCGAATGCCAGCTCCTCGGGACGACAACCAAGGAGTTCGGCCCCGGCGGTGTACACCCGATCCAGCCCGGCGGCGCCGACGTCCATCGCCTCGTAGCCTCCAACCGATGCCTCCAGTTGAAGGTAGTCGATCATCGCATCCATCACCGGCTGCGGCGGCAGCGAGGTCCCGCAATTGTTCAGATGAACAATCTGTTCGACAGCGGGGGTGTCGGCCCGAACCGCCTCGATGTCGATGGTGGTCGCATGCTCGTTCATTTGCGGAGTATAGAGAAGGCGGACCGACCGCTCGCTGCGATTTCAACAACTCACCAACGCTGCGCACCCGTTACCTGACCCATACTGTTGGCCATGCTCAGCCTGGTGACCATCATCGTCGACGACTACGAGCCAGCGATCGATTTCTTCGTCGACGTGCTCGGGTTCGAGCTGGCCGAAGACTCACCATCGCTGACCAATGACGGTCGGCCAAAGCGTTGGGTGGTCGTGCGCCCGCCCGGCCGCGAAACCGGCCTGCTGCTCGCACGAGCAGACGGTGAGAAGCAGCGTGCCGCGGTGGGAGAACAGATGGCGGGCCGGGTCGGCTTCTTCCTCACCGTTGATAGTTTCGACGAGGCCTACGACCGGATGACTGCAGCGGGCGTCGAGTTCATCTCGCCTCCCCGTGACGAGCCCTATGGTCGCGTCGCCGTCTTCAAAGATCTTTGGGGCAACCGGTGGGACCTGCTCGGTCGGGCGAACAGCTAGCACTTCCGAACCACCGATTCAGGTTTGAATCAAGCGATGACAGCGGGTTGCAACCGCTGGCTATTGTTGGCGGCACGCTACTTCGGAGGGGTTCCACCATGCGCCGACCTAGGCGGGCCGTTGCTGTCGCACTCACCACTCTTGCCCTGTTGGTACCGCTGTTCGCCGCCGGGCCGAGCTCCGCCACCAGCGAAAGAGGCAAGGACAAGACCGAAGCGGAGTTCACCATCACCGGATTCCGGTGCGACCTTGAGGTCACGCGGGAGCGCACCCTTCGCAACGGGAAGACGCTGATTCGCTCAACCCAGACCGGCGTGACCGAGTCATCGATCGCCCTCATGGCCGGAGCGCTCACGGTCACGACCACGGCAATCCTCAACGAAGACGGTTCAGGCAAGACCTTTGGCCGCTGGACTCTCACGCCAGAGGCATCCACCGGGTCGATCAAGGGCTGGTTGCGCGGTGAGGTTTCCGAAGGCGACCAGACCGAGATCGCCTCAATCGGTTGGGGCCGAGGGGCCCTCCGGGGCGCTACGGTCAAGATGGTGACCAGAACTCCCGGACCGGCTGCCGACGGCCAATGTGGCGACGAGTCAAGCCCCGCCAGCCTCACGTTCGAGGGCGAGGGAACCGCAACGGCACGAACGCCGGACAGTCCGGTTGGTGCGGTGGTCATCGACAGCACCAAAGACTTCTCCACCACCGTCAACGATCTGGCCCAGGCCATCACCGCCAACCCAAATCTGACGCTGATCAAGACGGTTGATCACCAGGCTGCGGCGGCCGGGCGAGACCTGACCCTCGCGCCAACGACCGAGTTGTTCTTCGGCAACCCCAGGATTGGCACGCCACTGATGCAGGCGGAGCAGCAGACCGGCATCGATCTCCCACAGAAGATGCTGATCTGGGAAGACCTGCTCGGCACGGTACGGGTCGGCTACAACGCCCCGGGCTACCTGCAATCTCGCCACGGTATAGATGGTGCCGATGAGCAGCTGCAAACCGTGGCCAACGCCCTGGCTGCTCTGGCCGGGGTTGCCACCGGAACCACGGTCGAACCGGTCTTCGATGCGGGAACGGTGCGCAAGGACCGCGGGCTGGTAACGGTCACCTCTACCAAAACCACCGAGGAGGCGTTCGACGCAATTGTTGCCGCGCTGACTGCCGCCCCGCCGGTCAATGTGGCGTTCGAGCTGGAACATGACCAGAACGCGGCAAACGTCGATCTGGAACTGCGGCCAACCAAGCTGGTGGTGTTCGGCAACCCGTCGCTCGGCACCGGCTTGATGCAGACAAACCAATCGGTTGCCCTCGACCTACCGCAGAAAATCCTCGTCTATGAAAACGCCAGCGGCGAGACGGTCATTGCCTACAACGATCCCACGTACGTCGTGAAGCGCCATGGTGTACGTAACCAGGACGACGTTGTGGAGACGCTCAGCGGTGCGCTCGCCAACTTCGCAAACGTTGGGGCCTAGCAACAACTCCCACAGACCGCCCTTCACGTCGTCGTCGCCCGATAGCTAGGAACGGGCGTCGTCGGCGATGGACAGCGCCCCACTCGGGCAGCGGTCCACCACCAGTTCCGCATCGACGCGTGACATGGCCCCGTCGCCGACGAGTTCAGCGATAGCGGTGTCATCGTCGATGCGGAACTGGTCAGGTTGCAGTAACTCACAGCTCCCGACGCCAAGGCACAGCTCGGCGTTGAGGGCGACGGTCACGGTGTTTTGTGATGTTGGTTCCGAATCTGGCATCGCTATGCCGCCGCCGTCATGTCCACCGACAGAATGCCGTGGACAAAGTTTGATCGTGTTCTAGTCGGTTCACTCGTTCGCTCCAGCCGCATTGACCTGGCCGCCATCTCCTCCAGCAGGACCGAGACTTCCAGTCGTGCGAGGAAAGCGCCCAGACACATGTGGGGGCCGCCACCGCCAAAGGCGAAGTGTCCGTTGTCCGGCCGTCCGACATCGAACGAGTCCGGATTCTCAAACACGGCTTCGTCCCGATTGGCCGAGGCGTACCACATGACAACCTTCTGCCCGGCGGAGATCTCTGTCCCCGCCAACACGGTGTCGGCGGCAGCGGTTCGACGCATGTGCAGCACCGGCGTCGCCCACCGAATGATCTCCTCGGTCGCCGACTCGATGACCGCATGATCGTCGAGGATTCGTTGCCACTGGTCCGGGTTGTCCGCCAGCGCCACGGCCCCGTGGCTCAATGCAGTTCTGGTGGTTTCGTTTCCAGCGAACACGAGCAGATGGAACAGGTTCCGGTACTCGCTCGCCGATAGCCGGTCACCGTCTTGTTCGGCCGCCACGAGTTGGCTGACCAGGTCGTCACGCGGGTCGTTGCGTCGCAACTCACCGAGACGCTCGCCGTATTCGAAGAGGGCATGACTTGCGGGAGAGTTGAACGGCAGAAGCCGCAGCTCGGTGGTATTGCCAAAGGCATCGGGCGGTACCGACTGTTGGTCGCCGGTGCCCTCCACCAGGTAGTTGGAGAGCTCGACCAGGTAGTCGGCGTCTTCCACCGGGACGCCGAGCATGGCCAGGATCACCCGGATCGGGAGCGGCGCGGCGACCTTCTCCACCCAGTCCCCTCCCCCGTCGGCCAGGTAGTCATCGAGCAGTTCGACGGTGATCGCCCGGACCTGGTCGGTCCAGACCCGAATATTGCGGGGCGTGAACGCGGCAGCGATGAGGCGACGCAAACGGGTGTGGTCCGGCGCGTCTGTGTCGATGAGCGACCGGCGGGCCTCAAGCGCATCGGCCTCCAGGTCCCACAGGTTGGTGTGGCCGATCGCCGAGGAAAAGACCTGGGCGTTCTTGGAGACCGCTTTGACCTCAGCGTGACGGGTCACGGCCCAAAAGCCCCCGTCCTCATACGGATGCCACGACAGACCGGGCGTGGACCGAATGGCCTGGAAACGGTCATGGGGAATGCCATCGAGGTAGAGCGCAGGTTCGGTGACGTTCAGCTGATCATCGAGTACCTGACCCGGCCCATCCATATCGGCGGCTGGCGGCGATTGCTGGCCATTCGAAGCGTCGGACATGGGTGTTAGCAATGCTCCATGAAGCGCTTGCGCTCCCAGTCGTTGACGTCGTCAGCGTCGGGGTTGTTCTCCGCTGCGAGCGCCACTTCCGCCTGAGCGATGCTCACATAGCTCCGGGAAAAGACGTCACCGAGCATGGCGGCAAGCGGCGAGCCGCCGTAGGCCGCAATCGCATCGGCCAGCGATGTCGGCAGCGGGGTGCACTCACCGGGTTCGGTGTACATGTCGCCTTCGCTCATCGCCCCCGGGTCCAGCGACCGCTCAAGACCGTCTGCTCCGGCGGCCAGAATCCCAGCGATGATCAGGTAGGGGTTTGCGTCCGCTCCGGCAGAGCGGAACTCCACCCGGTTGGCACCGGAGTTGGCCTCGGCGATGCAGCGAGCCAACACCGTTCGGTTGTCCAGACCCCAGTGGATATGGGTTGGCGCAAAGGTGTAGGGGCGGATCCGCTTCGGACCGTTCATCGTTGGCGCTCCGAGGAGGGTCAGCGCGCTCGCATGCTCGATGATGCCACCGAGCCAGGCCGCCATCAGCTCATTCGGCGCCCCGTCTGAGGGGGCAAAGGCGTTCGCACCGTCGCCGCCAACAAGGCTGGTATGCACGTGCATACCCGAGCCGGACTGTTCCGCCCAGGGCTTTGGCATGAACGTGGCCCGGAGACCGTGCTGAATTGCGACCTGCTTGACGATGGACTTGAACAGCGCCGTGTTGTCCGCTGCGGTCATGGCATCGGCGGGGCCGGTGTTGATTTCGATCTGGCCGGGCCCGTACTCGGCGTTTGATGACTCGACTTCCATACCGGCGCCGAGCAGCGCGTCACGCATGGCGTGCAGCACGGGCTCAAGCTCCAACCCATCGGTGAGCGAGCTGTACTGGATGTGGTTCTGCACCGGCTCCCAGTCAGGAGTGCACAGGTAGAACTCGAGCTCGGTGGCAACTACCGGATCGACGCCTGCGGCCCGACACCGTTCGATCTGGGCTGCCAGGACCTGGCGAGGAGCCAAGGGGTGCGGTCCGCCATGCTCGTCGAGTGCATCGGCCATAACCAGGGCGTATCCGGGCCGGTGGGTCAGCAAACGACCAGACGTCATGTCCGGCTGCAGGTGACAGTCCAGGTAGCCGGTGTCCATGTTGACAAACTCATTGTCCGGCAGGTCGTTCTCCATGTCGAAGACGAACATCGCGTCGGCGATGTTCGCTCCGGAGCTGTGGGTCTCCCGCAGGAATCGCCCGATCGGCACCCGCTTGCCACGCAGGTGGCCCTGGGTGTCGGGCGCAGCCAACTCAACGGTGTGTATACCGTGCTCGCTTGCGGCGGCACCGAACTCGTCGAGTGATCGCAGTATGGCTGTCACAGCTAGATCTCCTGTCCTTGGAATCGCTTGGAGCATTTTGGACACGAATTCGTTCGGAAGCAAACGACTCGCGAAACCCGCTCATATCAACGGTTGCGCTTGTCCCGCCTGCGACCTCGATCGTAGGGTTGCTGCATGCCATCGGGGGATGCCATGCCGGGCCATGACCGCTCGCACCAACACGGGGTGCCGGTGACCATTGATACCGGCACCGCGTACGACCTGCCGGCCCCGCATGCAGACCCGGACCTGGTGGAGGTCGCGCGACACACCCCTGCCGGCGAGCTGCTCCGCAGATACTGGCACCCGTTCGCACTGGCGGCTGACGCCAACGACACCCCTCGCGCCGTCCGCATCCTCGGCGAAGACCTCATTCTTTTCCGCGACGGCAACGGGCGTCCTGGCCTGCTGCATCCCCGCTGCTGTCATCGCGGCACCACCCTCTACTACGGCAAGGTGGAGGAGACAGGAATTCGCTGCTGCTACCACGGTTGGCTGTTCGACGCTGAGGGCAACACCTTGGACATGCCGTGTGAGGTCGATGGGGGCCTGCGCAAGGAGCGCTACCGCCAACCCTGGTATCCGCTCACGGAGTACCACGGCATGCTCTTTGCCTACATGGGCCCACCGGAGCACAAACCGGCCTTCCCCACGTTTGACATCTTCGACGACGTCGCTGAGGGCTGGGAGATTGTGGCGGACGACAACAACATCGGCCTTGAGGGTGACCCGACCCCGTGCAACTGGTTCCAGACCCATGAGAACGTGATGGACCCCTTTCACGTCTTTGTGCTGCACGCCGGTTTCTCCGGTAACCAATTCGTGGCGGAGATGGCGGATCTTCCGGAGGTCTCGTGGCACTACACCGAGCACGGTGTGAAGTCCCACCAGGATCGGGTTCTGGCCGACGGCAGGTTCTTCCACCGTGTCACCGAGTTGGTCATGCCAAACGTGAGAATTGTTGCCAGCCCGTTTGTTGAGTTTGAGGGACAGGCAACGTCGGTGGCATGGACGCTGCCCATCTCTCGCACCGAAACCAAGATCTTCACGCTGTTGAAGCGCCCTATTGGCCAGCAGCGCAAGCGAGCCAGCTACGACGGAAAACTATGGTCAGAGCTGACCGAGGCAGAGCATCAAGCGTTTCCGGGGGACTACGAGGCGCAGGTCGGCCAAGGTGCGGTCACCAACCATGGTGAGGAGAACCTTGCTGCGTCGGACAAGGGCGTGACCATGTTCCGACGGCTCTACCGCTCGCAGGTCACCGCAGTAGTCACTGGCGAGCAAGCGCTCGGCGTCACCACCGACCCTGCTGCCGCCAAGGTGCGGGTTCGGGCCGGTAACTACATCGGACCCCGGGAGCACGTCGTCGACCTTGGCTGACCGGCCTGGATCGACTGACAGACGTTGACTGATCGGCTAGGAGAACAGTCCCTCCGCGATGGCTTCGGCAACCTGGTCAAACTCGAGCGATGCGAACTCGGTCCACACATCGAAGTTCGCCTCGCCGAGGTACCCGGGGGCAGGCCGGTACGGCGCAAGGTCCGTTCTGGTCCACAGACCTGGAAAGCGGTCATGCGGTCGGGGGCCGAACTCGGCGAGGTCCGATGAGGTCCAGAAGTCTCGGGCCTGTAGTTGTTTGTCGCCGTTGGCGAGCGCTTCGGCGTCCTGTACCACTCCGGCCGCGACGCCGGCGGCCTGGAGTGCAACCATCGCCTCCGCCGCGTCGATGGACTCGCACCACCCGCCGAGCAGATCGTCGATCCGTTCTCGGGCCAGCCGTCTGGCATCAACCGAGGCCAGCGACGGGTCGTCGAGGTCGAGCGTGGAGGCGAGCGCGGCCCACATGTGGTCGTCCACCGCGGTGACGGCGAGATACTCACCATCGGCACAGCGGTACACCTCATTCGGCACGGGATCGGACAGACCGTCCATGTTGCCGTTCGGTTGAGTGGCGACACCATTGGTCGACTGGTCGATCAGGGCCGGGCCGATCAGATACGCCCCCACCTCAAGCTGAGCCATATCGATGTACTGGCCCTTGCCCGTCTGATTCCTGGCCTCCAGCGCTGCCAGCACCGACAGAGCGGCCCCGAACCCGGCGGCATGGTCGTTGAGCGAGAAGCCACAACCAACGTCTCCGCGGCCCGGCGGATTTGTCAGCTTGGTGAGTCCACACAGTGCGTGGATCGTCGGGGCGTAGCTGATGATGCCAGCCCAGGGGCCATCATGACCGCAGCCTGACATGGAGATGTAGACAAGCTGATCATTCCAACCGTGCACGTCCTCCCACCCGAGGCCGAGCCGCTGCAACACTCCGGAGCTGTAGTTCTCGACGAGGACATCGGCCTGTTCGATCAGCTGGCGGATCACCGGCAGCGCGTCCGGGTGCTTCAGGTCCAAGGTTGCGGACCGCTTCGAGCGATTCCACACCGAGTAATAGGGGTAGTCCGGCCGGTTGACCAGCGTTGCCCGCTCCTCGGTCTGGATCTTGATGACATCAGCGCCAAGGTCTCCAAGCAGCCTGGTGGAGAATGGCCCGGCGAGCACCCAGCTGAGATCCACGACGACCAGGCCGTCCAACGGCTTCGCCAACGGGGCCCCAACCGATGCGTCAGCGTCTGACCTGGCGGGAGCGCCGGCGTCACCCCACTGTCGAGCGATCGATAGGGGGTCAGCCGCAGCGGCACTCGGTGTTGCCGGCGTCTCGATTGGGGTGTCGCCGAAGCGGACGAGGCGCCACGGTGCCCGTACCGAGACGGCGTCGGTGTCGTCGCCGGTGACCACATCGTCGAAGAGTCCACGGTGGGCGAATTGGGGATTCTCCAGCACCTGGGGCACGTCCTGGACCTCGCCAAACGCGATGTGGCGTTTTTGGGCCTCGATGAAGAGTTCATCGGCGGGCTTGGTGAGCGTGAAGGCCTTGATCGCCTCCATGACTTCGGGCATGCGGGCCAACAACTCTTCGACCGGCAGCCCGACGAACTGCTCGGCTTCACCGATGCCGCTTGCGACCATCCAGTCGATCAGCTGCTCGGCCTGCGGCGTCGGGGTTACCATCACGTCGCCGCTTTGAGCGGGCACCACCTGGTAGGCGCCAAGCCAGTGCAGCGACCCCTGACGGGCGGCAACTTTGGGCAGCGGGAGATGGTCGTCGTAGAAGAATTGCATGAACAGGTTCTCGATCGACCCGACCATGACTTCGTGCAACGACAGGTCGACAAGCTGGCCGCCGCCGTGCAACCGCGCCGAACGAACGCCAGCCAGTCCACATATCGCGGCGGAAAATCCGCCGAAGTTGTAGTTCTGCCCGCCCCAGGAATTCAGCGGCTGTTCCGGGGTTCCGGTGACCGACAGAACGCCGCTGAGAGCCCCGCTGACCAGGTCCGACGTACGCCAGGAGGCCTGCGGGCCTGTGCGACCAAACGGGGTCAGCGACACCTGGGTCAGACTCGGATTGACCTTGAGTAGCGATGGATGGTCGATGTCTCGCTCTGCCAAATAGCCGACCGGCATCGATTCAATGACGAGGTCGGCTCGGGCCGCCAACTCGCGATACGCCTGGCAACCGCTGTCGTGGTCAAGGTCAAGCGACGTCGCAGTTTTGGCAACGTCGAACCACCAGTCCAGGTGCCCACCGAAGTCCGCAGCGGCGCCCGCCATTGGATGGCCTCGGCTCCCCCACCCCGCCGGGCGGCACACGTCGGCACCAAATTCGGCGAGCAGCTTCGTGCCGAAGCGACCAAGATCGTGGGTGAGATCCAATACTCGAAGGCCTTGCAGCGGGCCCGACCGGCTCATCCGCCGACGTTAACCCACCATCGAGCCCCAGCACCACTGGGCCGCCGGAGTCACTGCACCGCCGGCGCTCCAGTACCACTGCGCCACCGGCGCTCCCAACTGGAACCGACGTTGCGCCGGTGTCAGACTCCGGGCATGAAGCTTGGTCTTTCCATTGGCTATTCAGGTTCTCAACTGCGCATACCCATTGAGCTGATTCAGCTTGCGGAACAGCTGGGCTATGACTCGGTGTGGACCGCCGAGGCGTACGGATCCGATGCCATCACTCCGCTGGCGTGGATTGCCGCCAAGACCGAGCGCATTCGACTTGGCACGGGCATCATGCAGCTCGCCGGTCGAGCGCCGGCCATGGCCGCAATGCAGGCCCAGACCGTTGACGCACTTGCCGGCGGCGGCCGGGTCATCGCCGGACTGGGAGTGTCCGGACCACAAATCGTCGAAGGATGGTACGGCGAGCCGTGGGGCAAGCCCTACTGGCGTCTGCGGGACTACATCCAGATCATGCGCAAGGTCAATCGGCGCGAAGACCCCGTCGCTCACGATGGCCGGGAGTACCAGTTGCCCTACACCGGGCCGGGAGCGATGGGCGTCGGCAAACCACTCATGTCAATCCTGCACACCAACCGCGAGCTGCCGATCTGGATGGGCTCGGGCTCCGAGGCAACCGTCAAACTGACGGCGGAACTCTGCGATGGCTGGTTGCCGATGCACTTCGTGCCCGGTCGGATGGACTTCTTTCGACCATGGATCGAGGAGGGCTTCCGCCGGGCGGGCAACGGAAAATCCTGGGACGACTTTGAGATCATGGGCCGTGGTCCGGTGGTGATCACCGACGACGTCGCCAGCGCCCTGGCCGAGGTCAAGCCGAGCATTGCGCTGTACGCAGGCGGCATGGGCCACAAGAACGTGAACTTCCACAACGAGCACATGAAACAGCGGGGGTACGCGGACGTGGCGGAGCGGGTGCAGGAGCTGTACCTGGCAGGCCGCAAGCAAGAGGCCATCGCAGCAATCCCCGATGAATACGTCGACGAAGCTGGCCTCTACGGTTCCATCAAACGCATCGAGAAACGCTGGGAGGCGTGGGCCGACTCAGGGATCACCGGCTTCACAGTGGTGAGCAACTCCGAGGATGCGGTGCAACTGATGGCGGACATCGTCGGCCAGTGATCGTCACCGCAGCTCGGCTCTGCGGTCCGGGGTGGCGATGACCTCCAGCGGTTCGCCGTCGTAGCCGACGCTTACCGCCACGTCTCCCCCAACGCTCCGAGTCGGCTCCGTCAGGTCGATGCGTGCCCCATCATCGGTTTGGAATCCGAACGCCTGCCCGTCTGCATCCGTATCTGCGGTTCCAGAGCCACCGGAGTACCCGGACCCAGGGTCCGCTGCGTTCGCAGTATCCGCAGCCTCGGCGGGTGCGAATAGCCAGCGGTGGAACTCGTCCAGGGCGCCAATCATCGACTCTCTACCCAGGATGGCCAGATTGCAGAACTCGGCCTCCTTCAGAAGTTGATCGGCGGTGGAGTAGTTGGGGAAGGTCGGGTCCTCTTTTGAGTACCGCAGCACATCAAGCGGCATCTGTTCGCTGGCCTGGGCCTTGACGTACAGCAACCGACCGGTGCTGCCATCGGGGTAGGCAATATCGGCCCGGCACCAATTCCGTGGCGCCTTCGGGCCATCGCCTGGGCGCATCCCTTCCAAGCCATCGCCGACGAAGGTGATGCGGGTTGCGCACTCCAGCTCGGCAAGCTCGACCGCCTCCAACAGGCTGGCAAACGAGAAGTCCTTGTCTCCCGACGCGTCGACAGAGATGATTCGCTTCGTCTTGCGTCGAATCAGTTCGACCAGGGCCAGGTTCTCCCAGTGGCCACCGTCGGTGACGTACACGTTTGGGTCCTCAAGGTCGAATGAGCCGCCGAGTTCCCGAAACATGTTGAACAGGTCGGGACTGGCACGGCGACCGCGCCCGTACATGGGGTTGGGCATCCACACGCCGAGCCGAAGGTTCAGCGCCGCGATCAGGGCGTTGGTGGAACCCATGTTCATACGGCCGAGCGACGGAGCGACCGCCGCTGCCGACAGCGCGGTGGCGCTGAACACCGTCCGGTAACGATGAGCGAACGCTCGGCCATGGAACAGTTCCTCATAGTCCGCGGTGGAGATTGCGTGGGAGTGCGAGTCGTTCGGGTCGGACGGATCCGGGCCGCAATGCACGGTCACGAAGTCCGGCTCGAACGTCATGGACACCACCGGAATGCCGGTGTTGGTCCTGTCTCCCCGAGCGGCGACAGCGCAAATCACCTGCTTTGGACCCGGAGCGTCCCTGTACGCCGACATCGGTGGCTGATCGGCGGTCGACAACGCCTCCCACTGCCCGGTCTCGTCATTCCAGCGACGAGCGAAGGTCTCGGCCAGGCGGAGCCGGTAAAGCCAATGGAGCGACCACAGGTCGGGGTTGGTGACCATGACCAGGGTGGTGTAGCCGGCAACGGCCAGGAACCACCACTGCCAGCCGAGACTGAGCACCGCATCGTCCCGGGTGGCGTGAGACGCAACGACGAGCACAAACCAGACAAGGCATCCGGCGAGCAGCACCCCACCCAGGTAGCGGGCCCGGCTCTGGATGGGTGCTCGAACCATCCGCAGGACGCTGGCAACGACGCTGCCACCGAGGAACGTGGCCAACGCCGAGTTTGCACCCGCGGCGCCCGGAAGAAGACTGTCGATTGCCGGAAGGAGTTCCAACACCATCCACGGCACGGCTACCAGGGCGACAAACAGCAGCGCCGCGAGGCCGATAAGTCCGAGCGCGGCCGCATCAAGCGACTGTCGCAACCGGCCACGGGTGGTGAACGATCGGGCCACAAGAACCGCGGCAACGATGAGCAGCAGCCCAACGGTGGGAACGACCAGGCGGGAATACTCGACGCTGCCGATGATGTCGCCGTTGACCTCCAGGGGCGTTGTGATGAGCCAGCCCCGGATCAGGCGACCGAGCGGCCACGCCAAAATGGCCAGTACGGCGATGGTCAGGAACAGGTGCCAGATCATCTGCGCCACAACCACGACGGCGGAGAACAGGAGGCCGCCGCGGCCGTTGCGAAGATAGTCGCGCACGTCTCGCAGCTGAGGGAACAGGTCGCCGGAGGAGTCTCTGGCGCCAAGCACCGTCGGGATGGCGGGAGCGCTGCCGCCGCTCGAGGAATAGCAGTTGGGATCGCCGATGATGGTCCGGTCCAGGATCGCGTCCTTGCCAAAGCCCACTGCGGTGCGCCAGCACGACGCGGCGTAGCCACCACCGGACACGCTGGCCAGCAGGTCGGCCTGGCCGAGAACGCCGGGGGGCTGGCCGGGCCGTGGATGATCGACTGCGGTCTCCTCCAATGTCGAGAGCGCACCGAGGCTGAACGCCGCTGAACGGATACCACCGCCGGAAAGACAGATTCCCAGTTCGGGTGGCTGCGCCTCGGGTGACCACTTCAACATCGGCGGGACGTGGTTGGCGTCATCACTGCCGCGGGCCAGACGATAGACCGCTGCTGCGGCTCGGATCAGCCAGGCCAGCGTTACCGACACCACCGCTGCGACCAGGATTGCGACCAGCATCCACTTGATCCAGCCGACGGTGAAGATGAAGCGGGCGAAGCGCAGCCCGATGACCTCTCCGTCGCTCTGGAGGCCGAGGAGGGCGGCCACGTTCTTGATCGAGTCCGCAACGAACGCTGCCAGGGCCACCCCGGCGAAGGCAACTCCGCTAAGCCGACTGAAGCCGGGCTCGGTGACCCAGGATGCGTTCCACCACACGGTCAGGAAGAGCGCAATTGCGGCGGTGGCATACGCCGAGAGCGCAATGTTGATCCACACCACCGAGCGCATCGCAGAGAGGTCACATGCGGCGTTGGTCCGGTACCGCTCGGTAAAGCGTTCGCTTGAGCCAGCGAATTCAACATCGAAGAGGACCGCATTGCAGGCATCACCGCTGAAAACCAACCAGGCCAAAGCGGCTATCGAACCGACAACAACGCCGAGCCAGACAAAGAAGCGGGTGGATCGCTGACCGAGGGTGCGTGTTACGCCATACAGGTTCGACGGCCCGATACGGCGCTCGCCAGACAGTTCCATTAGACGGCGAACGCGAGCGTCAAAACGGTCGGCCAGCATTCCCATAGTTCCCCTCCTCAGCGATCCGCCACGGCCACACTAGTCGTACCGACACCGCCGCTACGGAGGTGTTGCGACATTCCCAGCTCACCAGCCGGTGTTTGACTCGAACACACCGTTCAGTTCAGGACGATATCGAAGGCTCAGGTGACCGCCATTAACGCCGATGTCTCTAGAAGAGCCAGCTTTGCGGGGGCCAACCTTGCAGCGCTTCAGTCCGTTCGGAGGCATCAGGTGCTGACCCAGATAAACCACATACCGCTAAGAACACGGCTCATCGCCCTTGCGCTCGTTCCTCTACTCGGAATGATGTTCTTTGCCGGACGCTCCGCCCTCGACAAACGGGCGGAAGTCACCAGCTCAAACGACATGCAGGTCCTGGTGGAGCTTTCGGTGCGGATCGGCAACCTCCTGCACGAAACGCAGAAGGAGCGTGGCGCCAGTGCCCTGTACATGTCATCAGGCGGCACCAAATTCGTCACGGAACTCCCGGCCCAGCACGCCGAGACCGACATCAGGCTCGCAGAACTGCTGAGCTACGTCGACCAGCACCGCGACAGCTTTTCTGCATCAACCGCAGAGAAGATCGACGCAGCGATCGCAACGACAGGTCAGCTGGCGCAGCGTCGCCAGAACGCCCTCAACGTTGAGGTCGCGATGGGTGAGATCATCGGGTGGTACACCGGCCTGAACGGCCAGTTCCTGCAGTCAGTCGCAGGGGTAGCCACGTCCAGCTCGGACGCGGAAATTCGAGGGGACCTTACGGCGTACCTGGCGTTCCTGAACGCCAAGGAACGGACCGGCATCGAGCGGGCACAGCTCGCAGCGGTCTTCACCAATGATCAGTTCGCCCCCGGCCAGCTGGCCACCGTCGTATCACTGATTTCGGCCCAAGCGTCCTACCTGAGCCTGTTCGAGTCCATCGCAAACCAATCGGTGCTGGACTTCTTCAACCAAACTCAGAGCGACCCGATCGTCGCGGAGACGACCCGGCTCGAAGACGTGGCGTTGGAAAACGGGGTCGGTAGCTTCGGCGTTGATTCGGCCCAGTGGTTCGAGACCATGACAGGACGCATCAACTTGCTGAAGCAGGTTGAGGACTTCCAGGCCAACGCGGTCCTGGAACGCGGTGCCGAAATTTCCGGTGCGGCAAGCGATGCGTTCCGCCAGGCGTTGCTCCTTGTGGCGCTGGCCGCTATCGCAACCTGTGCGATCGGTGTTGTAACGGTTGTCGGCATCGCCCGCCAGTTGCGTGCCCTAACCAAGGCGGCAAGCAACATCGCAGCGGGCAACTTCGACTCCGATCAGCTGCCGATCCATGCCACGGATGAACTCGGGACGCTTGCGTCTGCCTTCAACGATGTGACCGCCATGCTCCGCTCCGTTGGTGAACAGGCGCAGCACATCGCGGAGGGACAGATCACCGCTGACCGTGAGATTCCGGGCGAACTGGGCCGTGCCTTCGAGATGATGGTCGACTCCCTTACCCAGCTCGTAGGCCGGATGAAAGACGCCTCGCACCATCTTGCGGAGGCAAGCCAGGGACTCACCGACGTGTCGGCATCGGTCGGCACCAACGCCCAGGAAACATCCTCAGAGGCCAATGCGGCCTCGGCTACCGGCGATGAGGTCTCGCACAACGTCGCAACGGTGGCCGCTGCGATCGAGGAGATGAACTCCTCCATTCGTGAAGTTGCCGTCAATGCCGGTGACGCATCAACCGAAGCAGCGAACGCGGTAACGGTGGCGCAGAACACCTCCGGGACGATCGCCAAACTTGGCGAGTCCAGCGAAGAGATCGGCAACGTCATCAAGGTCATCAATTCGATTGCTGATCAGACCAACCTGTTGGCGCTCAACGCCACCATCGAAGCGGCACGGGCTGGCGAAGCCGGTAAGGGCTTCGCTGTCGTTGCGAACGAGGTCAAGGAGCTCGCAAACCAGACGGCGGGTGCCACTCAGGAGATCTCGCAGCGGATCGAGGCAATCCAGCACGATATGCAGGGCGCCGTCGCAGCCACCGCCGAAGTCGGCGAAACCATCGACCGGATCAACGACATCTCAGCGGCGATCGCTCAGGCGGTCGAAGAACAGTCCGCAACGACGGCCGAAATCGGCCGGAGCGTGGAAGAGGCAGCCAACGGCACCCAGAACATCGCCCGGAGTATCGCGGATGTGGCCACTGCGGCCGAACGGACCAAAACCTCCACCGATGAGACCCGAAGTTCTGCGGAGAACCTCAGTCAAATGGCCGTGGATCTCGACGAACTCGTCGGACAGTACAGCTAGCCACAGCCCCTGTCGGCGGTCGTTCTGCGTCGAAGTTCTCGGCTCCCGCGGGCAAAAACGCACAAAATGCACCCAGAATCTGGGCACATTTAACTACCGGCGCTTGAAGAGGCCGGAGACAGCTGTCAGTATGACGGTGAGGCGGTTCGTGGTATCTCGGCGTTTTTGTCACCGAAACGCTGTCCGTTCGGTATCGCGTTCCGTTGCGGCGGTGTGGGGCCTTGGGAGTCGCCCTCCCAAGGCCCCCACCAACCTACATCGAAGGCCGCATCGCCTCTTTTGTCCATAGCGATGCGCCAAATCGTGACATCGACGTCTACTCGGCAGTGTCTACTCGTCGGTGTTTCGGTCGTTGTGGTGGCGAACAGCATCGAGCAGAGCGTCCTGATAGGTGGACAGCGCTGCGTTCGCTGTGTCGACGCTGGCCGGCACCCAACCGTGGTTGATCGGCATGGCGCCACTGCGCCGTCCGACCCCCACGGTCCAGTGAACCTCGGGGTCGGCGATGATCCGCAGCGGGGCCATGGCGGAATGGCAGATCACCAGCTGTGGCAACGGCCCCTCCAGTCTCCGGCGCCACTCCCCCCACCGCAGTTCAACGACAAACTCAGCGGCGTCACCGGAGAAGGCAAGCCAGACCGGAGCCTTCCAGAAGTCTGGGACAGTGACTGCGCCGGGTCCGGTGCCAGAGCTCAGCTCGGCCAGGACCAGGCGGCCATTGCCCCCGAGCACATGGTCGAGCGCAACCGGTAGAAGCGGCTCGTGCGGCTCACCCGTGCCTTTCTCGAAGCGACTGAGCGTGTCTTTACCAACGGTGATGTTTGTCTGGTCGGCCAACCGCTGGCGAACGTCTGCGAACGACAGGCGGCGGGCCTGACGCATCTCACGGAAGCGAGACCGGTCGATCTGATCGATGCCCTCCCGCAGCACCGGCCACGAACCGACAGGCGGTGCAGCGCCGTTCTGGTCCACCTGGCCCAGGAACGTCTCCATCGACTTCTGGGTCTCCTGGGGCAGCGTGGCAATCTCGTGGGGTGGCTCGTTCTCGAACCGCTCGACGATGGTGGCAGAAAGGAGATTGGCAAAGTCCCCCTTCGCGCTGCTCGATGTCATCAACTGCATCGCGTCCACCACCGGGAGGCCGTCGATGTGTTCGGGTGGCTGCCCCCGTCCGAAGTCAACCCAACCGGCGTCAGACAACTGCACGACAAGTGGAGACTCAGGGATGGAGGCACCGAGCGTCACGATGAGGCCGTTGTGGCCGAGCTGGATCTCGTCGTCGATGCCGTAGATTCCCCACTCTGCCCGCAGATGCAAGCTCTCCTGGGAGTGCCGTAGCCACATCCATACCGGCGACGAGTCACCGGGAAAGACATTGGTCCAAATGTGATTGGGCTCAATCCCTTCGGGCGTACCAAAGGCCCAAAGCATGCCCGCCAAAACACCGTTGGCGTCCACCACAGCATCGATGCGCTCGATGTCGATCGATGCCATCCGGGTGCCCTTTTCCCAGTTGGACACAGCGGAGCGAGCGACAGCCAGACGATCTGCCAACTCCTGCTGAGGTAGCCGGGCAACATCGTTTCGCCACCACCGGAGAATGTCTCCATGTGACTTCCACTGCTCCACCCCCGCATACTACCTCAGCCGCCATCGCGCGGGACTGGGTATGTCGACCGACATCTCCCAATATGGCACCTGAAAACCACGCTCATAAGATCGTTAGCCAGAAACCGTATAGAACCAAATCATCAAAAGTTCGCAATCGGTGGCACTTGCAATTGCAAGCACCTGTATTTGCGGCCAGCGACGGCCGGACCGGCCCTGGCGGCTGTCCGCCAGGCTGGTGCCGTGGTTTCCCCAGCGTCGAGATGTCAGCCCGACGTGGCGCCGTCGGCCTCGGATGAGGTGATGATGAACTCCACCCGACGGTTCAACGCCCGGCCTTCTGCGGTTGCGTTGTCGGCAAGTGGTTCGCTCTCGCCTTTGCCGATGGCCTCAATCTGATCCGGGTTGGCCCCGAGGCCGATGTAGACCTCTTTGACCGCGTTGACCCGGCCCTCGGAGAGCGCCAGATTCAGCGCCTCATCGCCCTCGGAGTCGGTGTGTCCGACGATGGTGATCGTGATGCGATCATCGAGGTTGAGCAGGTTGGTGCCAATCTGGAATAGCGGCAGAAACGCTGGATTGACGTCGGTGCTTCCAACGTCAAACAGCAACTTGTCCTGCAGGAAGACCGGGATTGGGTCACCGAAATACCAGGTGCTCTCAGGATCGATGGTGTACTCGACGACCATCTGCTCCTCGGGCAGGATCGCCAGGTTCCGCTGAATCAACTCCTGACGAAACGCCTCGCTGGGCAGCGAGCCTCGAAGGAAGAAGAAGCCCGCCTCAATGACCGTGTACGGTCCCGACGTTGGCGCGTCGATCGGGTTCTCGGAATACACCGGCGCTACCGCGGCCGGGTTCTCTGCGTTGGGATAGAGCACGTCTGGCAAGACGGGGATCGGCCGACCGAGCTCATCGACCCCATCACTCTCGAAGCCCCGCTCCTGGTCTAGATCAACCTCGGGTGCTTCGTAGTCAGATTCGACGGCGTCGCCGTCGGTTGCGCCGTCGCCGGATGCGCCGTCATCGTTCCCATCCGCGCTGTCACCAGCAACGACCGGCGATTCGGGGTCCGCATCTGCCTCGTCGCCACTGCCATCGTCGGTGGCCTCAGCGGTGCCGGTGTCGCTATCGGTCGAGACCAACGCAGCGCCGCCGTCGTCGGAGCCCTGGGTCCCAAGCCAGTAGCCGGCCACAGCGACTCCTGCCAGCGCCAGAACGCCGAACAGCGCAAGTAGTACTGTTGATCGGCGCCATGTTGCCGGCTCCTGCCGGGCGGCCTGGACCGGCTGGGCCACCATGCCCGGCTGCTGGACCGCTGCATGTTGCGCTTGATCGCCTACCGGCTCAACGTTCCAGGTTGGCAATGCCGCATGTGCCGCATCCTTGGCCTGCCCTCCCCCGCCGGCAAGCACACCCTCGGCCCGCTCGCCACTGTCTGTCCACCCACCGCGTGAATCGACCATACCCGCCTTGTCCTCTTCGCTCTTGAGCAGCCGTGGTTCGCCAAGCTCAAACCGTAGGCAGCTCTATGCCCATCCATGGCCATCCGGCCAGATGTCAACAATGTAGTCCGTTAGGCGCCGTTGAGCTGACCCGAGCCTCGGTTTGGTTGAAGAGTGTTACGAATTCCGATCCTCCTCGTCGGGAGACCTGCTTGCCAGTTCTACAAGGTTCAGCGGGCCACGCCTGACCGTTGCCGATGCCGGTCGCCTACGACCACAGAACCACACCGCCGCAGCATCGTCGGCCTCCAAGTTCTTCACCCATTGAGAGTTTGAACGAACGGTGGAGACCACGACCCGATCGCCAAACCGAAGTCCAAGCAGTGGTACTTCTCGGGGCAGGCCACTGACCCGGCCGGTGGACTCCAAGACCACTGCGCCAAGCCCGATCGGCAGCGGCGAGCCAAGCCCGGCCTTGACCGCCGGTTTCACAAACCTATTGAGATGACCAAAGAACTTTTGCGAGATATCCGGCGAGCTTGGTGCCGGTGGAGGGTCTGGTGGAGGAGGTGGACGATCTGCCATAGTTCCAGTGAACCACGAGTGGGGTCGGCACGGGCCAGCCGGGAGGAATGCACACGCCCGGACGTTCCCGTACCGTGACCGGATGCCCGCAAACATCGTCCCTGCCGACTTTGACGTCCCCCGCACACTTGTCGGCCCCGGTTTCGCACTCGAGCCCTTGGGGCCGGAGCACAATGAGCGGGACTACGCCGCATGGACATCCAGCATGGCTCACATCGCCGCGACACCCGGTTTCGCCGACCATGGCTGGCCGGTCGAGATGACGCTGGAAGAGAACCTGGCCGACCTGCAGGAGCACGCGGACGAGTTCGTCGAACGCTGCGGATTCACCTACACGGTGCTCGACGGCGATGACGTCATCGGTTGTGTCTATATATATGGCCCCGATCACGACGGGCACGATCAAGATGGGCACGACGCCAAGGTCAGATCGTGGGTCACCGAGTCACGGGCCGACCTCGACGCGGTGCTTTGGTCAGCCGTTGCCGAGTGGCTGGTGACCGTGTGGCCGTTCACCAACCCGCGGTACGCCCCCAGAACCTGACGTCACATTAAGGAGAAACCCCCGATCAGCGGTGCGAGTACTCTCCGATGATGGGATCCGCTGCGTTGCGTCCGACCGCCTTTCGGGGCGATACCGATGTGGATGACCTGCACCAGTTCTTCCGGCCGGAGCATCAATTTGACGGTGACACTCGCTGGACGGTCGGCACATCGCTGAAGTCGGCCTATCTGGATTGCTTCGAGTTCTTCAACGAGCCTCCGGTCGTGCAGCTCTGGCGAGATGAAGGAGCCGCTGTACAAGCCGTCTCCCGGGTCTCGCTCGGTGCGGGAAAGTGGTTCTTCCAGGCGTCGCCGACCTACCGGGGCCACGACCACGCCGCGGCAATCATCGAACAGTCAGATAGTGCCTTTCGTCTGCTCTCCGAGCACGACCTCTGGTGGACGGCCTGCCACGAATCCGACTTGGCCGGGATCAAGCTTCTCGAACAATCGGGATATGTGACCGACCGCGTCGACGAGGTGTACATGGTTCGCTCCCTTGCGCTGCCCATCGAAGCGGTGGCATGTCCCGCAGGCATCGACATTGGTCTACTGGATGTGTCCGATGCGGTGATGCTTGGCGAGCGTGGACTGGCCCAGATCGACGCCTTCAGCGACGGCGCTCCGACCGACGACGCTCGGGCGTGGATTGCCAGAGGGCTCCCCCTGCAAATCAGCTACGGCAGGCCCCACGTCGAACCGATGGTCGTCGCCACCGATCGGGACGGCAGGATCAACGCCTTTGCCGATGTGTTCTTCGACCGGGCCAACCTCATCGGCGAGTTCGAGCCGGTCGGGACTCGACGGGCCGCTCAGCGCCAGGGGCTGGCCAAGGCCGTCATGAGTCGCGGGCTCCAAGAGATGGTTGCCGCCGGCATGCATACCGCGGTGGTCCGCACCGGCCATGACAACGCGGCGGCCATCGCTGCATACGAGTCCATGGGTTTCGTGGTGCAGGACCGGTTGCTGGGTTTCCGCAAGAATCGCTAGCGAGCGGTGTAGCCGGCATCCACATGCACGATTTCCCCGGTGATGTAGCTCGCATCATCGCTTGCGAGGAAGACCACCACCTTGGCGATCTCTTCCGGTTCGGCCAGGCGCTTCATTGGAATGGTGGCGTCGGCCAGGGCCTGTAGGTCGGCGTCGCTCGGAGGCCGCTCACGCTGGCTGGAGAGCATCGGCGTTCGCACCTCACCGGGGGCGACTGCGTTAACGCGAACGTTCTGGTCAACGTGGTCGAGCGCCATCGCTCTTGTCAGCTGGTGTACCGCCCCTTTCGAAACGCAGTAGGCGGTCGAACCGGCAGAGCCCACGCCGCCCCAGATGCTGCCAAAGTTGACGATGGCACCGCCGCCGTTGGTGATCATGTGAGTCACCGCGGCACGGGAGAGGTAGAACATGCCGTCGACGTTGACATTCATCACCCGCCGCCAATCATCGTCGTCGGTACCGAGGGCATCGGCGCGATGTATCGTTCCAGCCGCGTTCACCAACACGTCGATTCGGCCGTGGCGTTCCACGATGGTGTCGATGGTCGAACGACAAAACCCGCTGTCACCAACGTCGCCGATGAAAACATCGTCGGAGCCGATGTCGGCTGCGACGCTGTTGGCGTTGTCTTCATCTCTGTCGATCACGGCCACCGAGGCGCCGAGGCGGGCGAACTCGTGAGCGCTCGCTGCGCCCATCCCCGAAGCCGCACCGGTGATGGCGACAATTCTGTTTGCATAGCTGGCATCGGACATCGGCACGGGGTCATCTCCTCGGTCGCCATCCGTTCTAGCCGACTACTGGCAATTCCCTGCTTTCGAGGCGATCAGTACCTGGGGTCAGAGCTATTCGATGCGCAGGCCGGAGATGTTGCGGGCGATGACCAGCTGCTCTAGCGGAGGTTGCCGTCAAGGTCGAGTTTGAGGATGAACCCGTCGTCGTCGCCTTTGCTTGTCCGGTCGATCGTGCCGGGTCCGGGGTCGAAATCGGCTCCGCCATTGAAGACACCGCCGACGATGGCGTTGTCTTGGGAGTCGATAGCGATACTCGTGCCAAAGGTGCCCCCATCACGGCCGCCAACCGAACGCGCCCAGATGTAGTTTCCGTCTGGGTCGAGCTTTGAGACGAACGCGCTATAGGCGGACTCACCGTCAGCTGTCAGGTTCGCGACTTCCGGTCCCGGGTCCAAGTCCGCTGTTCCGCTGAAGCTGCCCGTCGTCAGGACGTTTCCGCCGCTATCGAATGCGACCCCCGGGGCGCCATTGGAGCCGTCGAAACCATTGACCCAAAGCAGGTTCCCGTCCGAATCGAGCTTGCTGACGAATGCATTGAAGCCACCGCTGCTGGTGAGGTCGCCAGCGGCAGTCTCCGGGTCGAAGTCGGCCACGTAGTGGAATTGGCCTGCGATAGCGATATCCCCCTGGCCGTCGATGGCGAGTTCCTGCATTCGAACGTCTGTGCCGACAGGTGACTGCCCCCAGACATAGTCGCCAGCCGAGTTGAGTTTGAGGACGAAGGTGCCACCGCTAAAAGTGGAAACCAACTCAACGCCAGGTCCCGGGTCCAAGTCGACTTCTTGGTCAAAGTGGCCTGTGGTGTAGACGTTGCCGTCGTTATCGACGGCGATCGAGTTCACTGATTCTCGTTTGTCGCTGCCGATGCTGCGGACCCAAAGCAGATTGCCGTCAGGATCGAGTTTGGTGATGAAGCCGTCGCTGGACCGTCGCTTGCTCGTCAGTTCCATCAGGCCCGGACCGGGATCGAAGTCGACGGTGCGGACGTAGCTTCCGGCCGTGAGGGTGTTGCCGTCATTGTCAACGGCGATTGCAGAGCCTCCGGCATTCTCAGTACCCCCGAAGCGGGCGACCCAATGGATCTGACCGTCCAAGTCGAGCTTCAAGATAAAGGCGTCAGCGCGTCCGACACTGGTTAGGACTGTCTCGCCAGGACCAGGACCAAAGTCGACAGTGCCGCGGAACTCGCCCGTCGCATAGAGGTATCCGGCTGGGTCGAACGCGAGGCTCCTGACGGAGTCCCAGTCAGAACCGCCGAAGTTTCGCGCCCAGATCAGGTTGCCGGTGGGATCGAACTTGGTGATGTACATGTCGTACTCGCCGTGGCTTGTCAGGTTTGTGGCTCCTGCTCCGGGGTCGAAGTCAGCCGTGCCGTTGAACTGGCCGGCCATGTAGATGTTCCCGGCAGCGTCGGTTGTCACCGCATGGACTTGCTCGGTTCCGGTACCGCCGAACGTGGCGGCGAATCCTGGCAGTACTTCAAGGCCGGCCACCACAGTGATGACGATCTCGTCCGAATCGGTCAACCCACCTGCATCGGCGACGACGACGGTTACCTCGTAGTCGTTGTCCCCGTTTGCGTCCTTGGGGTTGGCGAAGTCCGGGGCAGGGTCAAGAAAGGTCACGACGCCCGTGTCGGCGTCGACGGCGAACAGTCCGTCGTCATCGCCACCGCCGAAGCGATAACCGAGCCCATCCCCTTCGGCGTCAAGATCATCGAGGCTGTCCACGTCGATCGCCGCGGTTTGGCCGGACAGGACCGTCGCAGTGGACGGACTAGTGATGGTTGGCGCAATATCTCCGAGGACGTCGGTGATCGTCACGGTGATAGGGAGTGTGTGCTCGTGCCCATTGTGGTTGGTGACCGTCAACTCGACCTCGTAGTCGTTATCAGCGTCGGCATCGGTCGGGTCCTCGAAGTCGGGTGATGACACGAATGAGATGATGCCAGTCGAAGCCTCGACGGTGAACAGTGCCCGATCGGCCCCGGCGGTGAGGCGATACGTGAGACCATCGCCTTCGGTGTCGGCCACGTCGAAGGCGGTGGCATCGACGACGACAATGCCGTTCTCGGCAATCGAGACTTCCAAAGGAACGTCAAGGATCGGCCCCTCGACGAACAGCTTCGTGATGAAGACGTCGAAGAAACTGCTACTGGTGAGAGAGGCGAGATCGGGACCGGGATCGAAATCAAACGTGTTAGTGAAGTTG
>CAZSTV010000020.1:0-1499 GCA_964609665.1 uncultured Acidimicrobiaceae bacterium | reverse complement strand
CCTGTGACATGCGGCGTTCCCGCTGAGTCAAAGGCGATGGCTTGGACATGGCGGCCGATGTTGCGGGCTGCTAAGAGCTTGCCCTCGCTATCCAACCTGACCACGAAACCCTGGTTCAAATGATCGGTGAACCAAAGACGTGCGATGCCCGGCCCGGGGTCCACGTCCGCGGTCTCCGAAAAAAGTCCGCCGACATACGTCTCGCCGTCTGCGTCAACCGCGAGACCATAGACTTGGTCGTCATAGCGGCCGCCCACGGCACCAGCCCAAACCGTGTCACCGGAGCTGGTCAGCTTCACAACGAATACATCCCGATTCGCGTTACTGGTCGCTTCGATGCGACCTGGTCCGGGGTCGAAATCGATGGTTCCGTAAAACGTGCCAGCAACATGAACATGTCCGTCGGGTCCGACGGTGATCGCCGAGCTGGAGTAGACCCAATCAGCACCGACTTTTCGAGCCCAGAGAAGGTTCGCGTCAGGGTCGAACTTGGCGACAAAGCCGTCAGTGTCATCGTTGCTCGTGAGACTGACGATTCCGGGCCCGGGGTCAAGGTCGGCCGTGCCTTCAAACTCACCGGTGAGGTAGAGGTTGCCAAGAGCATCTACGGCGATCGGCTTGGCGTATCCGTTCAGAAGACCTTCGAACTTGGTAGCCCAAACGAAAGTACCGTCGGACCGAAGTTTCGCTATCACTGTTCTTTGTTCGGCGAACGGGGGATAGACGATATTCGCGACTCCTTGTCCGGGGTCAAAGTCGACCGCGTCAGCGAACCGACCCGTGATGTACAACTCACCGGTGGGTGTGTAATCCACCGACCCAGCAAAATCATAGGAGTGCCCACCAAACCCGTGGGCCCACAAGAGTTCGCCGTCGGTGGCTAGTTTGACGACGAAAACATCTCGACTCGGGTTGTCAGTATACCCCACTGCGCTTTTCAGGCGCTTGACATCAGGTCCAGGGTCAAAGTCGACCGTCCCAAAGAAGTGGCCGATGGCGACGACGTTGCCATCGTTATCGACATCCAACGAGAGAGCTCCGTCGCTTTCCGTGCCACCGAAGCTTGCTGCCCACGACAGGTTCCCTGAGACGTCGAACTTGGCGACGAAGGCATCGTGATCGCCATTGCTCGTAAGGTTGTAGACGCCGGGCCCGGGGTCGAAATCGGCTGTCTCTTCGAATTGACCAGTGACATAGGTGTTGCCGTCGTTATCAACCGCAATGTCTTGCACGCGGTCGTATCCGGCAGCGCCGCCGAGTCCGATTCTGAAGTTCGTCGGTTGCGGTTCGAACTCACGAACAATCGTCACCGCAATCATCTGGGTTGCCTCAAGGCCGCCGGAGTCGACGACGGATACATGGACTTCATAGCGATTGTCGGCGTCAGCATCGGTTGGAGTGTCGAAGTCTGGCGGGTCCACGAAAGTGAGCGCCCCAGAGTCGACGTCAAGCGCGAAGCGCGCCTGGTCGGCGCCTCCCGAAAGCGCATACTCGAGACC
>CAZSTV010000019.1:497-43347 GCA_964609665.1 uncultured Acidimicrobiaceae bacterium | reverse complement strand
CGGAAAGCTCCTTCCCAGTGACGACCTGTTCCAGTGGCCACCGGACCGGCTCGCCACTCAGCTGTACTACTCGGCCCAATCGCCATGGCCAAAGCGCGAAGCGTAGGGCCGGCTGATTGCCGCGTTGCCTATCTCGGCTGATCGAAACGGGCCCGGAACTCGGTTGAGGTGTTGGCGTGGGCCGGGTCCTCATCGGGCTCGGGGATGCCGAGCCGCTCGCACAGCGGTGCCCACCCGTCCGACGGATGCCAGAGCACCAGGCGATCCTCCGGCACCGTCGCCACCACTTCGGCGTAGTGTTCGTCATAGCGGGTCCGGGCTTGCTGCTCGGAGAGGTCTTCGTCGAAGCCGGCCCAGTTCCGCATCAGTCCGTGGAGGCCTGATACATGCTCGGGTGCGTTGCCGGCCTTGATTTCGCGCATCACATGCCAGACCGTCTGGTCGGCACTGCGCCACCACTCCGCAGACGATTCTCGATGTGACAATACAACGATGGAATCCGGGTGGCGGTCGGCCAGCTCCTTCCAGAAGATCGAGGCCGGCCAATCGACCGCGGCAGCCCATCCGTTGAGGACCTGGTCAAGTGATTCGAGGTCGCCGTTCAGCGCCGCGACCCACAGCGGGCCGTCGACGTCGGGCTGCTGGTAGAGCTCGGCCATGTGGTAGCACGGCTCGCCGAGCAGCCGTTCCAACATCCTCTTGAGCGAGCTTGTCCCGGTACGGGGCAGGCCAGCGCCAACTATTCGCAGTGCCTTGCTCATGTTGTCTCCACCTCGGCTCGGAGTTCCTGGGCACATGTGTGCAGGTAGTTTCGGCCGGTCGCTGTGACCAGGTTGTAGCCCAGCTCATCGATGGCGTCGGCCTTGAGAATGCGGGCGTCGTCGGCTCGGTGGTCGAGGGCGATACACATATCGCACAGCTCGGCCGCCCACTGGGCCAGACCGTCGGCGAGCGCAGCTTCGGCTCTGAGGAAGAGCGCGTCTGCACCGCCGGCAAGGTCGGCGATCTGGGCCGCTCGTTCCGCGGGGTGCAGTGGGTTCATGTGTGACGGGTTGCCGTCGAACCAGCCGAGGATGCCGGAGAAGATGGCTCGCACGCTCCAGCTGACGTTGCCGTAGTACTCGCCGAGCAGCGGGTTGTCGGCAAGGTCGGGGGGCAGGGTGATCTCATGGGCCATCTCGTCCGGCGTCTTGCCGGCGTTCATCCCGGCGATGGTCTCGTTGTAGATGTGCCATAGCCCGCGGCTGTAGACGTCGAGCGCGTGGTCAACATCGGCGCTTCCGGAGAACGGTGTCGTGTGGCCGAGGACGAGGTGGTCCGGCTGAAGCTCCCGGATCCGATCGACCGATTCACACCAGTCACGCACGTCGCGGTACTGGGTGCCACGTATGGCGTAGAGGTTTGGCCAGGAGCGATACATGTTGTCGCCGGTGAACGCCACGCGGTCATCCTCGAACCAGGTGAGGATCTGATCTTCGGTCTCCCCAGGGTTGTGGCTCACGTGAAGTGTCACCCCGCCGAGCGAGATGGTTGTGTCGCCCTCGAACGTCTTGTTTGGCAACGTCCGCTGGTCGGGTCCGCCGCCGGGACCGGCCGCCAGTGCGCCGGTTTTCGGGTAGCGGACCGGGGCAATGCCGTTGTTGATTCGTTTCTCGGGTGGCAGGAGGAAGCCAGCCTGGCGTTTGCCTCTGGTCTGGGCGATCGCCGCTCGGTTCCGTCCGAACCGGCGGGCTTCGTCGCCAAATCGGGCGTGGCCCCAAATCTCGATGTCGGGGTTTTCTTCGACGAAAGCCGTAGCCCCGCCGGTGTGATCCGGATGGCCGTGGGTGTAGACCAGCCCGACGATCGGCAGCTCGCTGTGACGCCGGAACTCAGCGATCGCCTCGGCCGACTCTTCGGGAATGGATCCGGAGTCCACCGCCACGACGCCGGTGTCACCGATCACAAAGGCGAAGCTCGAAACGCCATAGCCAATGGCGACATGTACCCGTTCGGTGAGCACGATCCACTGGCGCTCGAAGAGGTGATTGATCGAACGAAGTTCGGCGGATGCTGGTGTGTCGATTCCGGACATGAGAAGAGCCTAGTCGCCGACTAGAACTGAGGACTAGGGCTGGCGACGAGAACTCGATTCCGCTTCGGGCGATGAGAGCTCAGGCTCACTTCGGGCGGCATCGTCGACCAAGCGACACGAGATGGCTGCCAGTCTGGTCCGCATCGCCGGAATGTCGCCGCCAAGCGGCTCAAGCCCGTACTCGATGATGTCCCGGTAGATCGCCCAGCCAAGTTCAAGGGCGTGGACAGCGGCGACCTGTCCGTGCACGTCAGGACTTGAGGTTGGCTGGTCGGTCCGCTCGGCCACGATCTCCACCATCCGGACGACGACCGGTGCGCTCCCATAGGCCTCATGAACCCAGTCTTCGGTCGAGGCGATGTGGGCAAGGGTTCGCCACATCGGATGGCGGGTTGTGGTCCGAATCGGCACCGGAGTATTGCCGTCATCCATGGCCTGGACCAGCTGCCGAGATCCGAAACGTATGCTCTGGGCGACCAGATGCTCCTTCGAGTCGAAGTAGTGATGCACCTGTCCGTGATTCACTCCGGCCAGCGAGGCGATCTCCTTGGCGGTGACCTGCGGCGGTGGTCTGGTCGCCAGCAACTCGCATGCGGCGTGCATCAGGCTCTCTCGAACCTCGTCTCGACCCCGCGGGGCGTCGCCTTCAATCTGTATGGCCGGCGGGGCAGGGTCGGTCTCCGGCATCGTCGGCCCCGGTGGGATGCTCTCGTCGACCAACCGGAGTGATCGCTCTGCAACCTGCCGTCGAACGCCGGGGATATCGGGCGCGAACTCGCCGAGCGACGCCTCGATGATGTCTCGGAAGACCCACCAGCCTCGTTGCATCGCCATGACCGCGGCCACATCGGCCATCACCAGCGGGTCGGCCGGATTGGAACCGGTGTCTTCGGCCCGTCGGCGGGCCAGGATTTCGACAACGGGCGAAGGGTCATACGGCGGCTGTCGCCACACCCCGGAGGAGGCGAGGTACGCCAGTGTGCGCCATGCCTGCGAGCGATGCTCGGTTTGGATGGGGAGCGGGAACCGGGCGCCATCGGCCAGGCGTTCCTGCTGGTAACGGGCGGCACCATCCGCGATGGTGGCGGCCACAAGCCCGTCCTTTGAGCCGAAGTAGTGATGGATCTGCCCGTGATTCACACCAGCGGCGAGCGCAATCTGTTTCGCAGTGACCTCCGTCGGCGGCGCGTCTTCGAGCAGGCGACTTGCAGCGTCGATGAGCTGGGAACGGACGCGCTCGCGGCCGCGGCTCGCTGTTTCGGGCTCGTGCTGCTCGGAGCTCATTACGTCGATCGTAAGCGACAATCTGACGGAAGAGCGCAGTTCTAGCAGTACATCTAGCCCTTGGCTAACCAGATGGCCGTCCCGCCGGCGTTCTGTTCCCGATTGCCACACTCGTCGACATTTGCGGCTATCTAGTCGTGGACTAGGGTCCGGGCTAGGGTCGTAGTACCAGCGGGCTGCCGCAACGAACGTGAAGGGGGAAGAACATGAAGCTGTTCTCACACAAGGATCGTCCCGTTCACCTCGGGCCGTATCCGCTCGAGCGCCTGCCCCGCCTCGGCGACCCGGCGGCCACACCGCCGGCCATCGGCGGTCGGCCACCGGAGGAAGCCCATCCCGAGGGCCCACGCTCGGCGGCTCACGCCTACCAGCTGTACCTCGACCTGTTTGACCAACAGCGCACCGGCGACGTCGGCGAGCCTGCGCCCATCCCCGACGACCCGGCGGAACGCTCCCACAACGTGAAGGGTGGGCTGTACTTCCTCGATGCCGACATGGTGGGAGTCGCCCTGATTCCCGACGACGCCTGGACCACCGGCGACGCCGACCGGCACCGCTTCGGCGTGGTCACCCTGGTTGCCCACACCCGTCACATCGATGGCGGCCAACCCGGTGACGACTGGATTGACGGCACCCGCCAAATCAACGCTGACCTGCGAGCCACTGAGCTTGCGGTACTCACCGCCGGTTACATCCGTCGGCTCGGATTTGATGCGGTCGCCCACAGCCCGACGGCAACCGACCTGGACCTCAATCGTGTGGCGCTGCAGGCCGGTTTGGTCGAGTCGGTCGGCGGCAAGCTCCGTGCCCCCTTCCTCGATGGGGGGTTTGCCCTCTCGGTGGTGTCGACCGACTTTGAGCTGGCCCCCGATGCACCGCTCGCGGCCCGGTCAAAGGCCGAAGAGCTCCGCACGACCAAGGGACCGGCGTGGATGCTCGGCCGGGGCGGCACCAGGGCTGGCCTGAAGAGGCTCAACGGCGATCACCGTGCCCTCCACATGGGCCGATACCCAATGGAGAGAATCAAACGGACCGACGAGGCCACCACCCTCATCATTCCGGAAGAGGTGCAGCGGGTGCCGGTCCGTGCCGGTGGCTTCCCTCGGGCGGCACACGGTGACCTCGGCCCGAAATTCCAGAAGGACGTGAAGGTCTTCGCCTACAAGACACCGCAGGCGCAGACCTACATCGAACAAATCGGCGAGATGGTGCCCCACCAGGACGGGCCGGTTGCCCCAGAGGTCGCTCCCGAAACCAGCGACCCGGACCGCAACGCCGATGCACTGAAGGCGCTTGCCTATCACCTCGGTGGTGACATGGTTGGCGTGTGCAAGGTGCCCGAGTACGCCTGGTACAGCCACAACGGTAAAGGCGAGGAGATCACGCCACGGCACACCTACGGCGTGGTCATCCTCCTCGACCAGGGCTACGAGACGATGGCGGGCGCCAGCGGCGACGACTGGATCTCCGGCGCCCAGTCGATGCGGGCCTACATGCGGGGTGCGCAGATCGCCGGGATCATGGCCGAACACCTGCGCTCGCTCGGCTGGAGCGCTCGCAGCCACACCAACCGAGACTCAGAAGTGCTGCACATCCCGCTCGTCCTCGAAGCGGGCCTTGGGGAGATGAGCCGGATCGGTGAGCTGGTCCTCAACCCGTTTGTCGGCCCTCGCTTCAAGTCCGTGGTGCTCACCACCGACATGCCGGTGACCCCCGACGCCAAGATCGACTTTGGACTTCAGGACTTCTGCAACAAGTGCACCAAGTGCGCCCGGGAGTGCCCCTGCGGTGCCATCCCGTTTGGCGACAAGATCATGTTCAACGGGTATGAGACCTGGAAGCCAGACGTCGAAAAGTGCACCAAGTACCGGCTGGGGAACCTCAAGGGATCAGCCTGCGGTCGGTGCATGAAAACTTGCCCCTACAACACCGAGGGGGTGCTCTCGGAGCGGCCGTTCCTGTGGGCGGCCATCAAACTTCCGTTCACCCGGCGCTGGATTGCCGAACTGGACGACAAGGTGGGCAACGGCTCGATCAACCCCATCAAGAAGTGGTGGTGGGATCTCGAATACAAGGACGGCCGGGCCATCCATCCGGAGAAGGGCACAAACGCCCGCGATCTCGACCTGGACGGTGGCCGCATAGCGGACAAGCAGAAGATCGCCCTCTACCCACCGGACGTCCTGCCGGCGGGGGACAATCAGGGCGTGCCGGTGAAGCTGATCCGCAAGGAAGCGGTCATTCGGGGCGAGAACGCCGAGACGCCAGCGGCGGCCCGCCGCAGACTGTCCCGCCGGTGACTCAGCCGATCACCTAGCTGATCGCTTCCATGATCTCGGGCGGGGGAACCGTCCACCCTCGGGCGAGGGTCCCGAGCGCCGTCCGTGGCTCTGGTCCGTCACGCCGAGACGGTGCGGTACCCGACGCGGCCTGCTGCAGTTTCTCCTGCTGCTCGGCGCGAATTCGGGCATCGGTTTCGACTGGATCGATGGTTGCGGTCAGTGCCTGTCGCAGTTCGGCTCGGACCGCTTCATGCTCGGGTTGGTCGATTAGGTCTACAAGCTCGTCGGGGTCGTCCTCGATGTTGAACAGCTGCTCGTCCTCGCCGTGGATGTGGCGGACGTACTTCCAGCCGCCCTGCCGGATCAGATAGGAGGCTCCGGTTGACGAGGGGCCGTGGTATTCGGAAAACGCAATGCGTTTGGTGTCGCCCGGATTGCCTGCCAACTCGATGAGTGACCGTCCGGGAAGGTCGTGGCCTGTTTCGCCCAGGGTGACTTCGAGGGCATCGAGCACGGTCGGAGCAACGTCCACAAGCGATACGGCCGTGGAACGTCGCTGCCCGGCCGGGACGCCGGGGCCGCGCACCACCAGGGGCACTCGGGCCGCTGCGTCGTACATCACGCTTTTCATAACGAAGCCGTGGCTTCCAAGCATGTCGCCGTGGTCGGAGGTGTAGATCACAATGGTCTCATCCGCGATTCCGGCGTGGTCGAGGACGGCCAGCACCTCCGAGATCTGACGGTCGAGGAAGTTGACCATGCCGGCGTAGATCCAGCGGAGCTGTCGGATCTCATCTTCGGTCAGTGGGCGTTCCTCATAGCGCATCAGCCGCCGGTGGGCGTCCAGCTCGGCGGCATGTGGCCACTCCGAAGAACGCCATGCCGGAGGCATCGGGATCTCGACGTCATCCGCCGGGAGGAACGCCGGATCGGTCCGATAGGGGTAATGCGGATAGGCGTACGAAACGTGAGCGACCCACGGCGTGTCCTGGGGCGCTTCCCGTGCCAGCCAATGGCAGGCGGCCCCGGTCGTGTGCCGGTCGTACAGCTCGTACTCGGAGGGGCCGGTCGTTGCGTCGAGGGTGTGCTGCACCATGATGTCGCCCGGTGGTGCGTCGCCCCGCATCCAGCCTTGTCGGGCGCCGATGTACCCCGGCTTGGCCTGCAGAGGCAGGTGCATGTCGAAGCCGCTGTCGGAGTCCGGGTCGAAGTGGAGTTTGCCGAAGGTCACCGCGGCGTGGCCGCCAGCCCGGGCCCGGTGCCCGAAGCTCTCGGCTCGGGAGGCCGTATAGGGAGATCCGTTGTCGTAGGACCCGATGGTCGACCCGTAGCGTCCGGTGGCCAGCGACGCACGGGCCGGCATGCAGATCGGACTGTTTGTGTAGGCCGAGTCAAACACGGTGCCGGTGTTGGCCAGCGCGTCGAGCGTTGGTGTGTGCACCAGTGGGTCGCCGGCAAACCCGCAGAAGAACGGGTTGTGCTGATCGGACGTGATGAGCAGGACGTTTGGCATGGCTCAGCTGATGGTGGCGGCCAGCTTGCCAAACGGGGAACCGGCCCGCCCAATCTCGTGCAGCTCTCCGATGAGTTCCAGCGGCCGGGTCTCGCTCACGATGACCCGAAGTGCCCCGGATGCCATCAACTCGGCGATCTGTTCGAGTGCGTTGTGATCTGGTTCGACCAGCATCCACGATGCCGTAACTTCCGCCGCGTCGAGCACGTGCTGGGCGGGGATCTGGTCCGGGCGGGGAATCAACACCAGCTTGCCGCCCGGCCGCAGTGTCTTGACCGAGCGGGTCGGGTAGGTGTCACCGCCGTACAGGTCGAGCACTGCATCCATGCCTTCCGCCACCTCTTCAAACAGCGTGGTGCGGTGGTTGATGCAGTGGTCGGCGCCAAGCTCACGGAGCCGGTCGTGTTTCGACTCTGATGCGGTGGTCCACACCTCGGCACCAAACGCCTTTGCAATCTGGATGGCGAGGTGGCCAACGCCGCCGGACCCGGCATGAATTATCACCCGGTCGCCTTCACCGACTCCGATGGTGTCAACGAGTGCCTGCCACGCGGTGAGCGCCGCCAGCGGGGCCGCTCCGGCTTCTAGGTCGGACACGCCGTCAGGAATCTTTGCCACCTGGCGGGAGCCGGACACCACATACTCTGCGTAGCCGTTTGCCGGTCGGGGGAAACGAGGCATGCCAAACACCCGATCTCCAACGACGAAACGGGTCGTGCCGGGACCGGCCGCCACCACCGTTCCGGCAACGTCCCAGCCGACTATCACAGGCCCGTCACCCGAGAAGTTGTTGCGGGACCCGAGTCCCTCCGCGGTTTTCCAGTCGACCGGGTTGATGCCGATCGCAGCCACCTTGATCATCACCTCGTTGGCCAGCATCGGCGGCTGCGGCACCTGTTGAACTTCCTGGGTTCCGTCATCCAGGGTGACGGCGGCTCGCATGGTGCCGGTGCCGGTGTTGGTGTCGGTGTCGGTGTTGGTCATCGGATCAGGCTTCTTTCGTGGCGGGCGTTTCGGACCCGCCGGATCGGGTCAGCCAGAGTGTTCGTGGGGCGCAGAAGAACGCGTTGTCGATGTACCGCCGCTCGGCCCCCGGCACCAGCTGCAGATCGGGCACCTCGGCAATCAGCTCCCGGAGCACAACGCGCAGTTGCAGACGAGCGAGGCCCGCACCGCCACAGAAGTGTTCGCCGAACCCAAACCCGAGGTGACGGCGGATGTTCTCGCGGCCGGGTACATACCGGTCCGGGTCGTTGAAGACGCTGTCGTCTCGGTTGGCTCCGCCGCTCACCACAAACACGTTGGCACCCTCGGGCAGCGTGACACCGTCAACGGTCACCTCTTCGGTGGTGCGGCGCCGGAGGTTGAACACCGAGGTGTTCATCCGCAGGCTCTCCTCGACCACCGGGTTGATCAGGCCCGGGTCCGCAACCAGGGCCTCCCACACGTCGCGCTGGGTCATCAGGTCCTTCACCATGTTGGTCAGCTGCGACGTTGTCGTTTCGTGGCCGGCAAACAGGAACGACCAGCAGTAGTTGGCGATGTCGTTGCGGGTGATCGACTCCTCGCCGCTCTGGAAAAGCCGGATCAGGTCGCCAACGAAGTGGTCGCCGGGATCCTTCAGCTGCTCGTCGATGTGGGCTTCGATGAAGCGCCAGAACTCAACCATGCCCCTGGCTTCGTCGGCTTGCCGCTCAAGCGGGAGCTCACCAAAGAACAGCTCCATGCGAGCGTCGGCCCACCGTTTCACATCGTGCACGACGTGGTCCGGTAGACCGAGGAAGTCGAAGATCACCAGCGCGGGCAGCTCGAGCGAGAGCTTCTGCACAAAGTCGAACGGCTCGTCGGGAAAGTTGCTGATCAACCGGTAGGCGAGCTCACGGATGAAGTCCTCACGGTCGGCAACGGCGCGTGGGTGCAGCACCTTGCTCATGATCCGCTTGTGTTCGCTGTGTTCCTCGCCGTCGATGTTGAGGATGAACGGGCGGGCGCCGAACTCGCCCGCTTCCAGGATTTGGGGCACCTCTGGATCGAAGGGAAACATGGGATCCAGCGCGTTGCTGGAGGAGAACACCTTTGGTGCGGCCAAGATCTGCTTGATCGCCTCGTAGCTGGTGACCACCCAGTGCTCGGTGGCCTCGTCGTAGAAGACCGGGGCCTCGTTGCGGGCCCGAGCCAGGAGGGCGTGCGGATCGGCCATGAAGGTGAACGCATCAAAGTCGTCGGACAGCGCGGCCTGGGCGTCGGTGGTGTGGAACGGACAACCGGCCATGTCACATCATCCTTGCTTCATTGAGGCGATGCGCTGTTGTAGGTTGCCGAGGAAACCGTCGTAGTCGTTGGCTTTGGCCTGAAACATCGTCATCGGCTGCTCGTTCGGGGCGATGATGAACGTGCCCGCTTCGAGTCCGGCGATGACCGAGTCGACCACGTCGTCAACCGACAGGGCCTGGAACATGACCTCACCGAACTCGGACGCCATCGGCGTGTCGACAATGGTCGGGCAGATGGCCTGCACCGTGATGGTGGGACCGTGGTTGATTGCCAGCCACTCGGCAACCCCGACGGCGCCATGTTTGCTCACCGCGTAGTTGAACGACACCGGTCCGGTGTTGAGGCCGGCAGCAGAAGCGGTGACGACGAATCGACCGCCGCCGTGTTCTTCCATGTGGGGGATGACGTGCCGGGCGGCAATGACCGGCCCCATGACGTTGACCTTCCAGGTCAGGTCCCACAGTTCATCCGAGGCGTCGAGATCGCCACCGGTGCCGACGCCGGCGTTTGCGAAGAAGCCGTCGATCCGGTCGTGATCGGCAATCGTGTCGGCGACGAGGGCCGCCACCGATGCATCGTCGGTGACATCGCAGTGCCGCGCCGTGCCGCCGATGTCGTTTGCCACCTCGGTGGCGTTGTCCATTGCCAGGTCGGCAACAACGACGTTGGCGCCAAGCGAAGCGAAGCGTTCGCTCATGCCTTTACCGATGCCTGACGCGCCGCCGGTCACGATGATGGTCTGTCCGTGCATATCCAAGACTACTCCCCTGGGTCAGATCGTTAAGAAGAACAGGTGTTACGACGCACCTCAACGGCCCAGACTTCGAGGGTTACTTCTAACCTCAGTCAATGCTGGGTCAGAGCTCGATCAAAGCTCATTCAGAGCCGGTCCTCAAGGATGAGCTGACCGACCGCGGTGTTGCTTGCCGGCACGTGGTAGTGCCGGTGAACTTCCACCGGGTCACTGCCGTTGTGTAGGTCGCTCATGGCGCCGCGGGCGACGAGCCACATGACAAGCTCAATGCCTTCGGACCCGCCTTCGCGCACGTACTCGACGTGCTCCATGGTGGCGAGGTCCTCGGGGTCGTCGATCATGCGCTCGAAGAACGCGTTGTCCCACGGTTCGTTTATGAGACCGGCCCGCTGGCCCTGGAGCTGATGGCTCATGCCGCCAGTGCCCCAGATCTGGACGTCGAGATCCTCGTCGAAGGAGTCGACGGCCCGGCGAATTGCCTTGCCCAGCTCCAGGCACCGCTTGCCGGAGGGGATCGGATACTGCACGACGTTCACGAACAGCGGGATGACCTTGCACGGCCACGCGTCCGGCTGGCCGTACATGACCGAGAGGGGGACCGTGCAGCCGTGGTCGACCGGGGTGTTGTTGACCAGGGTCAGGTCGAAGTCGTCGCGGATCACCGAGTGGGCGATGTGGGCCGCAAGCGACGGATGCCCTTCGACGGTTGGCACCGGCCGGGCGCCCCACCCTTCATCGGCCGGTTGGAAGGTCTCGGACATGCCGAGGGCGAACGTCGGCACGATGTCGAGCGCAAAGGCATTGGCGTGATCGTTGAACACCAGGATCACAACGTCCGGCGTGTTCTCAGCCGCCCACTCCCGACCGGGCTGGTAGCCGTCGAAGAGGGGCTTGAAGTAGTCGTCCTGGGTGATGCCCTTGTCGACGGCAACGCCGATGAGCGGAACATGGGACGTGTAGACAGAGGCGGAAATCCGAGCCACGAGCTCACGCTCCCTTTTGTTGTGCTGCTTGTTGTTCTGTTGCTTGTGCTGTTGCTTGTGCCTTGCGGGCGGCGGGGCCACCGTCGGCCCATTCGCTGACGTAGCGGTTGCCCTCCGGTGAGCGGCCGCCGTCGATCATCATCTGCCGGTGCTCCTCGGCGTCGTTCTCGGTCATGGAGCTCACGATCTGCACGTAGTTGAGTCCGTCGGCGGCGCCGATCTTGGCGCAGAAGTAGATGTTGCCGCCGAGGGCCAGGATGCGGTTGAAATTCCGGTCGAGGACCGCCTGTTTCTGTTCGTCGGTCATGTCCCAGCGGTCGAGGTATGCCTGCTCGTCCGCCTTGAAGGCGTCGCGGTTCTCCTCGTCCTTGAGTGACATGGCAAACATGTTGAGGTGGTACCCCATCGCGGCCTGGTCGGTGTCGAAGATGGTGGTCCCCGGAATGTCGAGGTATGGCTTGTCCAGTCCCATGGCGTGTTCCTTCAGTTCAGTGCTTGTACTGCGTCCTGCGTTCGTGCCTTACTTCTCTCAATGATTGTCTGGGCTTAGAGGTCGAGCCCGACGTACTGCTCGGCAACGTTGCGCATCGCCGCTTCGGAGTTGGCCACGTGGTCCAGGTCTTCTTCCTGCATTCGCTGCTCGAACGGTGTGTGGTCCGGGAACCGGTGGAGCAACGTGGTCATCCACCAGCTGAAGCGGACGGTTGACCACACCCGGCGGAGGGCGGTCTCGGAATAGCTCTCGAGGGATGCGCTGTCGCCGCTGTTGTAGTGGCGGTTGAACGCGTGTGCCAGGTAGTGAACGTCTGCGATGGCCAGGTTGAGGCCTTTTGCCCCGGTGGGCGGCACGATGTGGGCGGCATCACCGGCCAGGAACATCCGGCCGTACTGCATTGGTTCAATCACGTAGCTGCGGAGCGGGGCGATGGACTTTTCGATGGAGGGGCCGGTGACCAACTGGGCCGCTTCGGATTCGGGGAGGCGGGCCAGCAGCTCGGTCCAGAAGCGGTCGTCAGACCAGTCCTCGATTTTGTCTTCGAGCGCGCACTGCACGTAGTAGCGGCTCAGCATCGGGTTGCGCTCGGAGCAGAGCGCAAAACCACGTTCGCTGTTGGCGTAGAGCAGGTGCGGCAGCGGCGGGGTCTCGGAGAGCACGCCGAGCCAACCAAAGGGATAGGCCCGCTCGTACTCGGACTTCACGTCGGTGGGGATGGCGCTGCGGCTGACGCCGTGCTGGCCGTCGCACCCGGCGACGTAGTCGCAGTCGAGCCGATGCGTTTCGCCGTTCGCGGTGAACGTCACGTATGGACTGTCGGTGGTGACGTCGTGGATCTCGACGTCTGAGGACTCGAAGATGATGTCCAGGTCTTCTCGTTCGGCGGCGGCGAAGAGATCTTCCTGGATCTTGGTTTGGCCGTAGGCCACCATCGGTTTGCCCGCCAGCCGTTCGAAGTCGATCGACACGATGTCCCGGTTGCGGAAGGCAATCTTCACGCTGTCGTGGCGGTTGCCCTCGGCGTTGACCCGGTCACCGAGTCCGGCGGCGGTCAACACCTCGACGCTGGTCCACTCCAGAACACCGGCCCGGATACGGCCGAGGATGTAGTCCTTGTCCTGGCGTTCCACGACAACCGAGTCGACGCCCCGTTGTTTGAGGATGAGCGACAGGAGTGTGCCGGCCGGCCCGGCCCCGATGATCGCAACCTGCGTTTTCATGCTCGACCTCCCCCGTCGTTTACAAGATTGTTGACAATCCCACACTATCCCCTGTGGCGGTCCTGAGCGAGCCTCAGTTGGCGCGGGCGTCACCCCATCGGTTCAGCACGTCGACCACCGACTGCAGATGGGCCTGCATCGCACCAGCTGCCGCCGCCTCGTCCCCGGAGACGACCGCGTGGACTATTGCCGCGTGCTGCTCCAGCGATTCCTCGGGCCGTCCCGGCATCACCGCCAGACGATATTGATGGTGGGCGGCACGGTTCCGCAGGTTCGCCACCAGTTGTGAGGCAACGTCGTGGCCACTCATCTCCCGCAGCCGACGGTGCAGCACCGCATTGAGGTCCGAGTAGTGGCCAGCGTTTCCGCTTCCGACGGCCTGGCGCATGTCCTCAATGATCCCCTGAAGTTCCTGATGTTCATCTTGGCCAGCGTGCCGGGCCACTTGTGCGGCGATAAGCGATTCGAGGGCAGAGCGGGCCTCGGTGATCTGGATGGCTTCGGTGATCGAGATCCGGCGGACCGTGGCACCACGATTCGCCTCGCGTTCCACGAGACCTTCCGATGTCAGCGTGACGATTGCCGATCGGATCGCGGCCCGTCCACAGGAGTACTGATCGGCCAGCTGGATCTCCAGGAGTCGGTCGCCGGGCTCAAACCTCCCCGACAGAATGTCGCTTCGCAGGTCGTTGGTCACGGTTTCCATCGCCTAGCAAGTCTAGGGCGCCCATCGAGCCGCCTCGACACTTGAAGGGCAGGACACCCGAGCCGCGTCAATCGAAGTCGTACAGCACCTGGGGGTTGTCGACCAGTATCTGGTTGCGTAGCGCCTGGTCCGGAACGATGCGGGCCAGCAGGTCGAGCAGCTCACCCTCATCCGGCATGTCGACCAGGTTGGGGTGCGGCCAATCGGTTCCCCACAGGATCCGGTCCGGGGCAGCCGCAACCACGGCCTGGGCAATGGGCACAACGTCGTCGTAGGGCGCAACCCGACCTTCGGTCAACCGTTCGGCGCAGCTGATCTTCACCCAGCACTTTTCGTCGCTGCGCATCCGAGCCAACAGCAACTGCAATGGCTCCTGGTCCAGCCCGTCGACGGCGGGCACCCGGGCCATGTGGTCGATGATGTAGGGAACGGGAAGGCCGTCCAGGACCGACTCGTACTTTGCGAAATCCTTGGCGTCGAGGTGCAACACGATGTGCCAGCCCAGGGGTTGGACCCGGCCGACGAGGCGCCAAAACGCGTCCATGTCTGGCTCGCCGCCGAGGTGGGCCACGAAGTTGAACCGGATGCCCCGCACCCGGTTGCTGTGAAGGTGAGCGAGGTCATCGTCGGTGAACGACTCGTCGATCATCGCAACGCCTGCGTAGCGGCCGCTGCCCCGCTGGATGGCGTCGACCATTGCTGCGTTGTCGGTGCCGTGGCAGCTGGCCTGGACAAACACCGCCCGCTGCAGGCCAAGTCGTTCCTGCAACCGCTCGAAGTCGTCGATGCCCGAGTCCGGTGGCGTGTACTTGCGCCCCGGCGAGAACGGGAACGATTCCGCGGGGCCGAAGACGTGACAGTGGGCGTCGCAGGCCAGCGGCGGCGGAGTCACCACGGTTGGCGAGCTGGCCTCCGGGCGGGGGCCCGGTACGGTGCGCTCAAGGGGGGAGTCGTGGGGTGGGTTGATGGTGGCCATGGTCAGCCCTCCGATCTGGGGAACACGGTTCCATCCATAAGCTTGCGGGCAGTCCGAACAATGCCTGCTCGGCGCACGTCTATCGCGCCGTCGTCGGTGGTTTCGACGGCGACGACGGCATCAAAGAAGCCGGTGGGGTGCTCCAGGCGCACGGTGTCGTCGCTGGGCGTAGACCCGACGCCGTAGACGGATGAGCCGGGCAAGAGAATTGCGGTGGCCACCGAGACCGCGCCGAGTACGCCGATGGCCTCGTGGCATCGGTGAGGAATGAAGGTGCGGGTAGACACATGCCCGCCGTCGGTCGGGGGTGAGACCATGGTGAGCTTCGGCACCGTCGTGTCCGAGACGTCGCCGAGATTCATCAGCGGGCCGGCTTGCAACCGGATGGACTCGAGCCTGGTGCGCAGCTCCTCGTTTGCTTCAAGGTCTGCGCAGGCCTCGTCGCCGACGATGCCGAGGTCGGCCGCCGACATCACCACAACCGGCATCCCGTTGTCGATAAGGGTGCACGGCACATCGTCGATCACATCGGTTGGGTTTCCGGTGGGGAGCAGCGCGCCGCAGCTGCTGCCGCCGAGGTCGTCAAAATCCAGGTCGATGGCCGCAGCGGTGCCGGGCACACCGGAAATGGCGATGTCACCGTCATAGACGGGGAGCCCATCGGCGACGGGGACTCGGGCGGTTGCCACCGTGTCGGTGTTTTGCATCAGTATCCGAATCGAGACCTCTGGGCCGTTGGCTTGTGCGTCGACCAGACCTCGCTCGATGGCAAAGGGGCCAACACCGGCGAGCAGGTTGCCGCAGTTCTGCCGATCGGAGACCTGATCGGTCTCGACGCCGACCTGGAGAAACAGGTACTGGACGTCGGCCCGGTCCTCGGTACAGGGGCCGATGATGGCCACCTTTGACGTCAGCGGGTGGGCCCCGCCAATCCCGTCGATCTGACGCGGATCGGGTGAACCCATGATTCGGCGAAGCAGATCATCGCGGTCAGAGGGATCGGTCGGGAGATCGCGGGCGAGGAAGTACGCGCCCTTAGACGACCCGCCGCGTAGCAACATGCAGGGAACTCCGGACGTGCTCATCGCTTTGCGAGTGTAGTGTCGTTGGGGATTGTCAACGATTTTGTTGACATCGGGTACTACAACGGGATGTGCTGAGAGCTCTCGCCTCCGTTCGAAAGGGACAGTTCAGATGAAGATCGCACTCGGTGGAACCGGCGCATTCTCCACCAAACATTTGGAGGGCATTGAGAACATCGACGGTGCCGAGGTTGTCTCGGTCTTCGGGCGAACCGCGGACCGCACCGAGGCCTACGCCGCAGAGCACGGGATTCCCCACTGGGGCACCAGCATCGACGATGTGCTGGCCAACGACGAGGTCGAGGCGGTCATTCTCGGCACGCCAACCCAGATGCACGCGGCCCAGGCGATTGCCTGCATGGACGCCGGGAAACACGTAGAGGTGGAGATCCCCCTGGCCGACAGCCTGGCCGACGCCGAAGCGGTTGCAGCCAAACAGATCGAGACCGGACTGGTCTGCATGGTCGGCCACACCCGTCGCTTCAACCCGTCGCACCAGTGGGTCCACAACCGGATCCAGGCCGGCGAGTTCAACATCCAACAGATGGATGTCCAGACCTACTTCTGGCGCCGCACCAACTCCAACGCCAAGGGCGAACCCCGCTCCTGGACCGATCATCTGCTGTGGCATCACGCCGCACACACAGTCGACCTGTTCGCCTATCAGACCGGCGAGGAGATCGTGGCGGCCAACGTGCTTGAGGGGCCCCACCATCCGGAGCTTGGCATCGCCATGGACATGTCGATCCAGATGAAGTCGGCAAGTGGTGCGCTGCTCACGCTGTCTCTGTCGTTCAACAACGACGGGCCGTTCGGCACCTTCTTCCGCTACATCGGTGACACCGGCACCTACCTGGCTCGGTACGACGATCTGATCACCGGGCGCGACGAGGTGATCGACGTGTCGCAGGTCGACGTGTCGATGAACGGGATCGAGCTCCAGGACCGTGAGTTCATCGCCGCGATTCAGCAGGGCCGAGAACCGAACAGTTCGGTCCATCAAGTCATGGGCTGCTACCGGGCCCTCCACAATCTTGAGCAGCAACTCGAAGGCTGAGGTGCAGAATGATCATTGACTGTCACGGTCACTACACGACCACCCCGCCCGGCGTCGGGGAATGGCGCGAGGCGCAGAAGGCGGCGGTCGACGCCGACCCGGCGTTTGTTGGAGAGAAGGGCACCGTTCGTGTGTCTGACGATGAGATCGTCGAGTCGATTGAGCAGAACCAGCTGAAGCTGCAGCAGGAGCGAGGCGCCGACCTCACCATCTTCTCGCCCCGGGCCAGTTGGATGGCCCATCACGTCGGCAACGAGCACACCTCGAAATTCTGGTCCCAGAATCAAAACGATCTGATCAAGCGGGTCTGTGACCTCTTCCCCGACAACTTCGCTCCCGGCTGCCAGCTTCCGCAGTCGCCAGGAACCAGCATCGACAACTCGGTCACCGAGCTGCGCCGCTGCGTTGAGGAGATGGGGTTTATCGGCTGCAACGTCAACCCCGACCCTTCGGGGGGTTTCTGGAACGACACCCCGCCGCTGTGGGATGCGTACTGGTGGCCGCTGTGGGAAACCATGTGCGAGCTGGACGTCCCGGCGATGATCCACGTGTCAGCGTCGTGCAACGAGCACTTCTTCTCGACCGGTTCGCACTACCTGGGCGCGGACACAACGGCGTTTATGCAGGCGTTGAGCTCCGGGTTCATGAAGGACTTCCCGAACCTGCGGTGGATCATTCCCCACGGCGGCGGCGCCGTGCCCTACCACTGGGGACGCTTCAAAGGGATGGCCCAGGACAAGGGTTGGGACTTCGACGGGCTCATGGATCACATCTGGTTCGATACCTGCGTGTACCACCAGCCCGGCATCGATCTGCTGGTCGACGTGGTGCCGACCGAGAACATCCTGTTCGCCTCCGAGATGGTTGGTGCCGTGCGAGGCATTGACGAGGAGACCGGCAAATACTGGGACGATACGAAGGTCTACATCGACAACTCAGCGCTTGACGCCGCAGCCAAGCAACAGGTGTTCGAAGACAACATCCGTCGGGTCTATCCAAGACTGGATGCCTGACCGGATCAGCTTGGACACGCGGCGCTGCGTTCTTCCACGTACTCCTGGAGAGCGGCCGGCCCGTCGAAGCCTTCCCAGCCAGCATCGCTCCTTCGGCCTGCTGGCTCACCTGCACATCCGCACTGCCAAACGTCGATGGCGGCGATGGGATACGGGTCCTCGATCCGCACGAGATGGTCAAGGTTGGCGATGGCGTGACCACGCGTTTCGCTGAGCGGAGGAGGTGGGATTCGAACCCACGGAACCTTGCGGTTCACACGCTTTCCAAGCGTGCCGATTCGGCCGCTCTCGCACTCCTCCAGTTCCCCCAAGGACCAATCGGCAGGTAACTACGAGAAGCAACGACCTGTCGTCAAATCACTGGTGGGACTCGGTAGGATACCTAACCTCATCACAACCTGTGCCGACTTCGCACACGGTTTGAGGAAAACAATCAGCATCTGTTCTGGCAGGTGGCGGTCGGGTCCTGTGCAACCCTGGCCCGTGAACCGAGTCAGGGCCGGAAGGCAGCAGCTCTCAGCGGAACCCAGGGAGTGCCGCAGATCGCCTGGCCGCTACTTGCGAGGGCAGATGCTGATTAGTTTCCCCGGGCAGAACCGGGGCTCACCACCGCTGATCAGCGGGTTGAGAAGAAGTTCTGCGTGGCGTAAGAGATGCCATCGGACTTGGTGACCTCACCAACGCCGATGTGCGTAAAGTTCGGGTCCATCATGTTGCAGAAGTGACCGTCGGACTCACGCCAACCGACGAAGTGATTCATCGCCTTGTCCGGGTAGTTGTGATAGGCGATGTTCTCACCAGCTGCCCGCACCGAAATGCCCGCAGCCTGCAACGCCGGGATACCCGCCCGAGCCTGATGCTCGAAGTTGGTGGTGGTCATCTGCTGCGACCACGGCCGAGCGACCTGCAGTGACGCCGTCTGATCCAACGTCAACGCCGAGATGGACTGGTACTGGCCAGAGGACAGATCGACCAAGATTCGGCCGCCACAGTCGATAGCCGCTCCCTGACGTTTCAGCGGGCCGTTCGGGTTGGTCCGCAGCTCATTGGTGAGCCTGGCGATCTCACGCTCAATGTCATTGAGCGTGGACGACGCAGCGGGCGCAGCAACGGTGGTCGACGTAGCCGCATCGGACGATGGGGTGGTCTCATCGGCGACGGTGGTGGTTGTGGCCTCGGCGGTGGTCTCGGTGGTCTCCGCCACACTGGACTCGGTGGAGCCGGCAACCGTTGTTGAGGTGGTGGCGTCCGAGGCGTCCGTCATCGACGTGTCGGTACCGGCAGCCATCGTCGTTGTTGCGTCCGCCGCCACGGTGGTTGCGGTGGTAGCCGTCGTGGCAACGGTGGTGGTGGTCGCAAGCGTTGTTGGGGCCGCCGTGGTGGTGGCGAGCGTGGTGGTGGTCACCGGAGCAACGGTGGTGGTTGACGCCAACGGGACCACGGCCAGAGTGGAAGGAGGCGTGATCTGGCCGGGCTCCGCCGACGACGACGTCTCGGTGCCCTCACCCTCTACGTCGCTCTGTGGTGCCGCAAGCGGGTCTATACCTGCTGCGGTGGTGGCGTCATCATCACCGCCGGTCAGCGCCAACGCTGCGGCAATCATGGCGACGGCTGCAACGATGCAGGCGACCGAACCCATCAAGATATTTTGCGCTTGCCTACTCATATGAGTGGACCAGTTCCTTCCGCATCCGCCTTACAGGCTCCGTCGATGCCGAGGGCACCACACAAGCCTGTACGCCGTTTCCGCCCGCCAGGGCAATCACCAGCTTCGATCCGTTGACAACTTCGGGGTAGATATTGCCTAACCCCTTTGTATCAGATTCGTAACCTTTTGGCGCGACATCTGCCGCATTCCAAAGACGAATCTGAGATGGATCTAGCGGACCCGATCGGGATCAGCAGTCGCCGCCGCCGGGAACCCGGCCGCAAACAACGAAGGGCCAGTTGTCGAAGACCGGCCAGGAATCCCGCTCGGCGTAGACGTTGCGGCCTTCAATCCTGGTTTCAACACCAAGAGACTCGAGCAAGTTGGCGAAGCCGGTGCGACGGCCCGAACTTGGATCATCCAACACCAGACCGGACTGGCTGCCCTCACCCTCGATAACAGCGGCCGAGAACGCCCGTGGGTTGGACAGATTGTTTGGCACTCCGTTTGACCAGCCGGTTTCACCCGGGACCACAACGGTGAAGGTCTTGAAGTTGCCGCTTGAGCCCTCTCGGAAACTGCTGACGTTGCCCGCAGTGGAGGACCGGAAGTTAGCGGCGATCTTGTTGCTGCTGGTCCGGAAGAAGAACTGGTTGCTGCCCTGATAGTTGCCGTCGCCCCACAGATACCCGAAGAGCGTCGACTTGTTGCCATTACCACTCGGCGGCGGAGAAGTGGTGGTCGTCGTAGTGGCCCGAGTGGTCGTGGTGGTGACACGAGTTGTCGAGGTCGTGGCACGAGTCGTCGAGGTCGTGGCCCGAGTCGTCGAGGTCGTCGCCCTGGTCGTGGACGTGGTGGCTCGGGTTGTGGACGTCGTGGCACGAGTTGTCGAGGTGGTGGCCCGAGTAGTGGACGTCGTGGCCCGAGTAGTGGACGTCGTGGCCCGAGTAGTGGACGTCGTGGCCCGAGTCGTCGGTGTGGTAGCACGGGTGGTCGACGTCGTTGCCCGAGTGGTCGAGGTGGTTGGCGCACCCGGACCGCGTGTGGTTGCAGTAACCCGACGCTGCGTCGTGGTGGTGTTGTTGTTGGGGGCCTCAGTAGTTGTGGTGGTGTTGCGTCGCTTGACGGCGGTCGCATGGGTGGGTGGCCCGTTCCCACGTTTGGTCGCCACTGTTGTTGTGGTGGTGATAGCGGTCGATGGCTGGCTGGGGGTTTCAGCGGTGGTTGCCGGCTGGCTGGTGGCGGCAACGGTAGTGGCCGTGGTCGAGTCATTCGCCGCCTCTGCAGCCGACGTTTCCGAAGAGTCGGAATCGGAAGAGGTGTCCGAGCTGTCGATGGCCTCGGTCGTTTCGGTATCTGCGACAAGGGCGGAAGGCGATCCGTCGGCCTCGAGGACGGCAACGGTGGACGCTGGCGCCACGACGAGCGCATCCGGAGCATCCGGGGCGTCTGGTGCGCCTACAAGCTGTGAGGGAACGAACGTGGTGGTAGAAGGCGCGCCAGCGACGGTGGAACCGCCCTGATCATCGTTGGCCACAACGGCAACGGCCGCGACAGCAACAACCGCAACGAGGCATGCTACGACGCCTGTCACAATGTTCTGAGTCCGTTTACTCATGGTGGTTTCACTTTCCTATCGATCCGACCGAAAGGGCATAGCAAATGTGCCTAACCCTGTTCGCCGTATCCGCCCGCCTGGGCCACTGCTGATCTCGTCCTGCCAGAAAGCCCCATCGGGGCGTCGCTCACTCCCTTTTGTACCAGGTTCGTAACCTTTTTAGTCGGTCATTGGGAAGAACATGTGAGGGTAGGCTCGTGATGTGGCCTACCAGTCGCTCTACCGACGTTATCGTTCTCAGAAATTCTCAGAGCTGCGGGGGCAGTCGCACGTCACCTCAGCCTTACAAACAGCGGTTTCCGAGGGTCGCCACGGGCACGCGTACCTGTTCAGTGGGCCGCGCGGTACGGGTAAAACTTCCACCGCGAGAATTTTGGCAAAAGCCCTCAATTGTGAGAATTTGCACGACGGTGAGCCCTGCGGCGAGTGCGACAGTTGCGTGGCCATCGAGCAGGGCAAATCCTTCGACCTGCATGAACTCGATGCGGCAAGCCACAACAAAGTCGACGACATCCGAGATCTGATCTCCAAGGTCCACCTCGGGTCGCCGGGCCGGACCAAGGTCTACATCCTCGATGAGGTCCACATGCTCAGCCCGGGCGCCGAGAACGCCCTGCTGAAAACGCTCGAAGAGCCTCCCGAGCACGTGGTCTTCGTGCTGGCAACCACCGAGCCCCACAAAGTGGTGCGCACCATACGCAGCCGCACCCAACATTTCGAGTTCCACCTGCTTCCGGCAGAGGAGCTTGGCGACCACGTCCGCTACATCATCGAGGACGCCGGGCTCGAGGTTGATGACGCCGCCGTCGACTATGTACTGACCCAGGGTGGCGGCTCCGCCCGGGACACCCTCAGTGCTCTTGACCTTGTGGCCGCGGCAGGCGGCATTCCGGCCGGGTCGGACGTTGGTGTTGCGCTGGCCAAAGCCATCGGGGCGGGAGACGGCCACGCCGCCATCGCCGCCATTCAAGAAGGCCTCACCACCGGACAGGAACCCCGGATCATCGGCGAGATCAGCGTGGACGTGCTCCGCAACGCCTTCCTTGCGTCGATGGGGGCCCCGCTCAACCACCTGAACGACCGCACCCAGACGGTCAGCGAAGAACTGGCAACCGAACTGGGGCCCGCAAACCTCACCCGCTCGCTCGAAGCCCTCGGCCACGCTCTGGTGGAAATGCGCCAGGCCCCCGACCCACGCATCCCACTGGAAGTCACCGTCCTTCGACTGTGCCGAGCCGGCGACGGCCCTGCGGTAGCCCCGCTACCGGCAACACCACCATCGGCAACACCACCATCGGCAACACCCGCAGCGCCAGCCACCGCGGCATCGGCTGACACCGGCGGCGGCACCGACCCTGCGCTGGTCGCCAGGGTCCAGGCGTTGGAAGCCCAGGTCGCCGACCTCAACGCCAAGCTGACCGAAGCGCTGGCCAACCCGGGCTCGCTCGGCGAGGCTGCCCCGGTACCGACCGGACCCGCAGCCGCCGCACGGTCCAAGCTGAGCGAAATTGCGTCCAAGGCCCCGCCATCACCCCGGAGCAAACGACGGGGCGGCCAGGACCAACCCGCACCCGGCGACACTTCGAGCCCGTCGGCTCCGGCCGGCGATGCGGCCCCAACCCCTCAGGACGCCCCCGCACCGCAGGCCGCTCCCCCGGCGGCAGACAACCCCGCCCAAGAAACCTCAGGCCAAGAAGCCCCATCCCAAGAGACCGCAGACGTGCCTGCGGCGCCCACCCAAGATCCCCCCCCAGAACCGGCCGCGCCGGCGGCGGCGCCCCAGGGTCCCGCGGCGGCGTCCAGTCCCCCGGTCCTTAGCGAGGCGTTGACCTTGGCCTCGGTGTCCGGAGCGTTCGCCGACCAACTCGATGGGGTCCGCCAGAAAGTCCGAGCCCGCTTCCGTGGCGGCCGGGTACTCAGCGTCGAAGGTTCAACGGTGATGTTCGGGGTACCGAACACCATTCACCGCGATCGCTGCGAAGAGTTCAAGAGCGAGATCGAGTCGGTGCTCAGCACCCACTTCGGCCAGGCGGTATCGCTGTCGATCACCGTCGACGACGACGCCCCAGCCCCTACGATGGACCCGGCAAAGATAGAGACCAAGCCGGTTGCCGACATCACCCCCGACGAAGAGGTCGGCCCGGTGGAAGACCTGATCGACGCCACCGAGGAATCGGCGAGCGGTCTCGAACGACTGACAAAGGCATTCCCCGGTTCGACACTGGTCGAGCCACAACCTGAGCAGGAGAGACCATGACCAACGACGGTGGATTCGACCTCGGCTCGCTGCTGGAGCAGGCCCAGGCCATGCAGCAGCAAATGGCCGAAGCACAAGAACAGCAGGCGGCCCAGGTACTGACCGGCTCAGCCGGTGGCGGCAAGGTCACCGTTGAGGTGAGCGGCGCCGGCGAGTTCCGCAAGGTCTCCATTTCCCCGGATGCGGTGGACCCTGAGGACGTTGAGCTGCTCGAGGAACTGGTCTTGGCGGCACTGCACGACGCAACGACGCAAATCGCTGAGCTCCAGGAGCAGGCGATGGGTGGTGTCGACCTGCCGGACATCGGCGGTCTTGGCAACATGCTGGGCTCCTAGCCGTCCGGCTCAAGCGATGAGCGTTTACGCAAAACCGGTCGAGGTGCTGATCGACGAGCTCGGTCGGCTGCCCGGCATCGGTCCGAAATCTGCCCAGCGGATCGCGTTCCACATTCTTAAGGCAGACAAAGTTGACGCCCAGCGTCTGGCCGATGCCCTGGTGTCCATGAAGGACAACGTGTCGTTCTGCGAGCGCTGTTTCAACGTGGCCGAAGGCGCCGAGTGCTCCATCTGCTCCAACCCGGAGCGGAACCAGCAGCTGCTGTGCGTCGTCGAGGAGCCGAAGGACATCTCGGCCATCGAGAAGACCGGCGCGTTCTCCGGCCTGTACCACGTGCTGCTCGGCTCGATGAATCCCCTGGAGGGCATCGGGCCCGAGCAGTTGAAGATCCGTGAGCTGGCACTGCGAGTAGCGGGCGAGGACATCACCGAAGTGATCCTGTGCACCAACCCGAACCTGGAGGGCGAAACCACGGCCTCCTTCATTGCGTCGAAGGTGCTTGCACCATTCGATGTGAAGGTCAGCCGGTTGGCGTCCGGCCTGCCGGTTGGTGGTGACCTTGAGTATGCGGACGAGCTGACACTCGGTCGGGCCCTCGAAGGCCGCAACGAAGTCGGCAGCTGATTCCCCACCGTCTCTTTCAAGTTACGACACGACCTTCGCAGGTGTTCGTCACAAAACCGTCATACGAACATGAACTTCAACAATGAACGCTTGACGTGTCGTCGGATCCGGTCATCAGTCGCCGGAGCGGACTGACTACAACGAAGACACGGAGACTCACGTCACCTGGGCGCAGCACGATTCGCCGCACCTGTTGAGCCGGAGCTCCTACCGCCTGATCATTCCCCTGCACTCCACCGACTGGTGTTTGAGTGTTTACGCGACGACCGGGTCGGCGGGGAGAGGGTGCACCGACCCGGACGTGTCGTCGCTACGACGCCCCAGTGACCGTGGCGCGGGCGGTATGGGTAAACCGGCCACTGGAACGTCGTAACGATGTTGCCTTTATGTTACAGCAGGTAACAGACGGATGACAAGGGATTTCTTCATCTAATTTCGGGATTCTTCCTTGTCCAATAAACATGCTTGGTGTAGCACATGGGGCCGGACCGCTAAAACACTGCGATCCAAAGACAGCCATGCCGGTTGTCCGGCCAACCGGGGCGGGTGAGAAATTGTCAGGAAATGGCTTTGACGAGCAGCGCGTCGCCCTGACCGCCGCCGCCACAGAGGCAGGCAATGCCGTAAGTGTCGCCACGACGATGCATTTCATGCAGCAACGTGAGGGCCAAACGGTTGCCGGATGCTCCGATCGGGTGTCCCATGGCAAGGCCGCCACCGTTCACGTTGACGATGTCGGTACCGATGCCAAGGTCATCCATGCTCTGCAGCACAACGGCGGCAAACGCCTCGTTGATCTCCCACAGGTCAATGTCACCGACGGACATGCCCGCTCGGTCCAGCGCTGCCTTGGCGGCGGCAGACGGCTTGCTGAGCAGCGACGGGTCCCCGGCCACCTCGCCGTAGGAGATGATCTCGCCGAGGGCGGTGACGCCAAGCTCTTCGGCCTTGGCTCGGCTCATGATGACCGTGGCGGAGGCACCATCGGAAATCTGTGAGGCGTTGCCTGCGGTGATCGTGCCGGATTCGGAAAATGCCGGCCGCAGCGCACCGAGGGTGTCAACCGTGGTGCCTGGTCGCACCCCTTCATCGGCTTCGAAGATCACCGGGTCACCCTTACGCTGTGGAACCTCGACGGTGACCAGCTCGGCGTCGAGCCTGCCCTCTTTGTGGGCGGCCGCCGACCGCTCGTGGGACAGCGCCGCCAGCTGATCCTGAGCTTCGCGGGTGATGCTGGTGCCCGATGCGTAGTTCTCGGTCCCGGCTCCCATCGAGCAGGAATCAAAGGCGCAGTAGAGGCCGTCGTACATCATCGAGTCGACAACGGTCTTGTCCCCCGCCCGGTAGCCGCTTCGGGCCCCCGGCAGCAGGTACGGGGCGTTCGTCATTGACTCCATGCCGCCCGCAACAACAATGTGGGCCTGGCCGGTCAGGATCATCATGTTGGCCAGCTGGATGGCGTTCAGGCCAGACAGGCACACCTTGTTGACCGTCGTCGACGGCGTCGACATGGGAATCCCCGCCGCCGAGGCTGCCTGACGAGCGGTGATCTGTCCGGCCCCGGCCTGCAGGACGTGGCCCATGAAGACAAAGTCGACCTGATCGGGCGTCACGCCGGCCCGCTTCAGGGCGGCCTTGATGGCCAGTCCGCCGAGTTCGGCCGCCGAGAACGACGCAAGCCCACCAGCGAGCTTCCCAATGGGTGTGCGAGCCCCTGCGACGATGTACGAGGTGGTTCCAGCCATGGCTATCTCTTCTCTCGGCCAAACCGGCCGGTCAGTCGTGCGAGCCGTATCGTTCGGGCTCCGAAGTCATTTTCCAGTGTCGCCGGGCCGCGGACAAATTGAACCCTCTGTGGCCGTCGGGAATTCCGGCAAAACGAAAGGACCGGACGGGCGAGCCGTCCGGTCCTTTGCGTGTACTAGAGCAGTTGATCCAGCGGGATCAGTTGGATTCGCTACCTCGAGCGCTCTCGACTGCCCGCTGCATTGCTTCACGAACCAGACGGGACAGTGCGTCCTCGTTCTGGGGTGCGATTGCGGGCTCTGACAGGACCCGGTCAACGTCGGTCTGGGGCTGATCGTCGGTGGTGGTGGCACTGGCGGCCACTCCACCGGACATTGAGCCAACCGGCTGTACCTCGGCGTCGAGATCGATGATGTCGGACTCGTCGTCGGCAAGATCGGCTTCGAGCTGATCCATGTCGTTGCCGCCACCGGTGTTGAGCACCCGCTGGCGAGCCTCTGCGATGACCTGATCTGGTGTGCCTTCGCCAAGCTCCTGCACCGGCTCGGAATCGAGGCGGCTGATGGCGCTGTTGAGCTCGCTCTGGGCGGCGATGATGCGCTCCCGTGAGGCCTGCTCGGTGATCCGCAGCCTGGCGATCCGACGCTCGGCCTGATCGATGTGGGCCCGGACCTTTTCCCGGATCTTCTCTTCGGCTTCGAGGCGAATGAACTCGCTCTGGGCCTGTGCCTGCTGCAGCAGGTCTGCGACCTGTGCCCGGGCCTCGCCGATCTGGGCAAGTGCCTTGTCCCGCTCCCGCTCGGCCTCTTCGGCGTTCTTGTAGACCTCGCCCTGACGGGCTGCGACGTAGTCGTCGGCCTCTTTGTGCTTGAGGGTGACGTAGGCGTCTGCTTCGGTGTGCTTTGTGGTGAGGTACGAATCGCCCTCGGCCTGCTTGATGTCGACGTAGGACTCGGCCTCGGCGTTGCGGGCCGCAATGGCGTCCTCGGCCTCGGCAATCATCCGCTCACCGTCTGCGGTACCGGCAGCCCGGATGCGATCAGCCTCGGCGGCGGCATCGGACTCGATCCGCTCCGCTTCGATGTTGGCGCTGGCGAGCAGCTGCTCGGACTGTGTCTGATGATCTGCGAGGGTGCGATCCGCTTCGGCCCGCAGCGCTGCTGCAGCGGCCTCGGCATCGGCGACCTGCTGCTCGCAGTCGTTCTGGGTGGTCTCCAGCAACCTGGCGACCTCGGCCTCCACCGACTGGCGGTGATCGTGGGCCTCTTGCTCAACGGTCTCTTTGTACTCGTTGGCCTGGGTGACGGCGTTCTGGCGGATCTGCTCCGCCTCCTGCCTGCCATCCTCACGAAGCTTGAACGCTTCGGACTCTGCGGAGTTCCACAGCTCGTCGGCTCGGGCCTTGGAGTCCGACAGCACGTTGTTGGCCTTCAGGCGAAGGTCATTGGCCTCGGTCTCGGCCGAGGACACCATGGTCTCGGCTTCGTTGCGAGCGGCGTTGCGGACGGCGTCCGCCTCTTTCGTTGCGGTGGAGACCAGCAGGTCCGCTTCGTTCTCGGCGTTGGTGAGTTTGGTCTCGGATTCGAGACGAGACTCGACCGCCAGGGTCTCGGCCTCGGCCCGGGCATTGCCGACCAAGCTCTCGGCCTCGGCCTTGGACGATGCCAGCAGGGCCTCGGCCCGCTGGGTCATGGAATCAGCGTCTGTCCTGGCAGACGACAGCAACGCGTCAGACTCCGCCTCGGCAGTGCTGCGAATCTCGGCACCGGACTCCTGGGCAAGACGCAGCATCTCCGCCACCCGGCCGCCGAGGGCGCCGAACTGGTCGGCCTCTACCTCGCCAGGGGTTTGGTTGGCCTTGGCCTCGGCCGTCTCGGCCCGCTCCCAAACGTCGTTGAGTTCGACCTCTAGCTGACGTACCCGCCGGCTGATCTGTTGCAGGTAACTGCGAACCTCGTCGGGATCAAACCCTCTTCGGGCCCGGACGAAGTCCTGTACCTCGATCTCTTCTGGCGTTAGTCCCACCGCATACTCCTAGTCACCGCACCTGGTCCCGTCTCGCGCCACCGCAAATGATTCGGCGCGTCGACGGGCTCTGAATTCCGCTGTCTCTAGTTTGAAAGCCCACCTGCAACTAATCAAGGGGCAGTGCACACACTACCCAAAGTAAGCGACCAGCACTAGACGTCGTGGTCAGTATCTCTCGTCGGGAGAACACTTGGTGGGCCGCCGGAACTACGCCCGGCCTCGGCGACCGCCTAATTACATTTCTGTAGTTTCATCCAACTCGCCAGATGGGGCCACAACCGGAGAGAACGGCAGCCGTCGGGCAATAAACATGGTCGCCACAGCGAGGGCCGCCGTAACCAGGTACGCCGCACGCCAACCAGCAAGAAAAGCTTCTCCTGCCCCTGGACTCGACGCCACCTCATCGAGCGGGACGTCAAACCCACGACCGGCCATGATGGCCACCACGATGGCGGCGGCCAGCGCCTGACCCAAGACGTTGCCCATGGTTCTTGTCACGTTGGTGAACGCGCCGACAACGGCGAAGTTCTTCGGTGGCACCGAGGCCATCATCGTGCTGTTGTTCGGCACGTTCCACAGCGACAACCCGAGCCCCGACACAAACACCACCGGCACGAGCAGCACAAGGGCGGTGTCATTGTCCGAGAAGCTCAGGGCCAGGACCACCACAAGCTGCAACCCCAGGCCGATCATCGTCGGCGGCCCCGGGCCGATCCGGTCGGCGAGGCGTCCCGATATTTGTGCCCCGATGGCCACCCCGACCGCAGAACAGAAGATGACCATGCCTGCCGTTCGATCGGCAAAGCCTCGCAGGCTCAACAGGTACACCGGTAGGAGCAGCGTGGTGGTGGTGTTGCCGATGAAGCCGAGCACCCGGACCAGCACGGCGGTACGAAACGCCGATACGGCAAAGAGCCGAAGCTCAAGCATGGGGTTCGGGTGGCGCAGCTCCTGACGTATGAACGCTCCGAGTAGAACGGCGAAGACCAAGAGGCCTCCAAGGATCGGCGCCGAGACCCAGGCCATGCCCAGCGGGTTGCTGATGGTGAACACCAACATGACCACCGCAACGCCCGACAGCGCACCGCCGAGACCGTCGTAGGGCGGAAGTTCACGTCCGAGCGCCGGTCGGTCATCTTCCAGAATGAGCAGCGCGGCGATGATCGATAGCGCCACGGGAATCGACAGCAACAGGAACAGCGTTTGCCAGCCGACGACTTCAACGGCGAAGCCGCCAATCAACGGACCGGAGGCAGCGCCGACGGCAACGGCGGTTGTCTGGGCGCCCATCGCCAGACCCTTTTCGTTTGCCGGAAACGCAGCGGCCAGCATGCCGGTGCCGACGGACTGCACCATCGCGTTGCCGACCGACATGAAGATGCGAGCCCCGATCAAGGCGATGAACCCTGGGGCGAACCCGGTCAAGACCGCGCCCGCACCGAAGATCACCAAGCCCCACACGTAGATCCGCCGCCGACCGATGCCATCGGCAAGCCCGCCGACCGGCAGGAGCAGCGCGCTGATGACGAGCGCCTCGATGATCACCACCCACCCGACGGCACCCAGCGTGACCCCGAAGTCCGACGCGATGGACGGCAGGAGGACGAACACCATCGAGGTCGACGCCACGATGGTCACAAATGACAGCGAGATGGCAAGGAACGCTCGCCACTTCGGCAGGTGCCACCATCTCAGTTGGCTCCCACCGTCAGTCATTGCCCGCACCGTAACCCGGGCCGCCGCCGGCCACCTCTTCATTATCTGTTTCGATCCTGGTCCTCGGGCGATCCATACTTGGGCGATGACACAGGACGGGACCCGACCCAACGCAGCGCGCATTCCACTTCTCAGCGACTTCGACCCGGAGTCCGAGGTTGGCGAGATCATGGGGAGCGCCATGACTCTCGACGGCGACCCGCTCAACATCTTCCGAGCGCTGGCCCACCACCCGAAGCTGTTCAAGCGCTTCAACCTGATGGGCGGGTTCCTGCTCAACAAAGGTCTGCTGCCGGAACGGGAGCGGGAGATTGTCATCCTGCGGGTCGGCTGGAACGCCAAGGCGGTCTACGAGTTTGGCCAGCACACCGTCATCGGCAAACGTTGCGGTCTGACCGACGACGAGATTGCCGCGCTGGCCAGCGATACCCCGGCCGCGTCGGTGGCCTGGAGCGCAGACGACACCGACCTCATTGCCCTGGCCGACGAACTCTGCGCCGATGACTGCGTCAGCGACGCCACCTTCGCCCGGCTTTCGGAGCGCTGGAACGAGGCAGAGCTTGTCGAGCTTGTGGTGTGCGCCGGCTTCTACCGACTGGTGTCGGGATTCCTGAACACGATGGGCATCCCACTCGATGACTCGGTGCCCGGCTGGCCAAATAGCTAGAGCTGGTCGGGGTCGTACAGCCTGGAGCGGTTCCAGATCTCCAGCACCTCGTCGAACGGCTTCGGCTTGGACAAACCAAAGCCCTGGGCGTAGCGACACCCAAGGTCTTGCAGCGTCGCCAGCTGCTCCACGTTCTCGACCCCTTCGGCGATGACCTGCAACTCAAGCGACGACGCCAATGCGATCGACGCGTTGACAATCGCTGTGTCTTCCCGGGACCGGCCGAGGCCATCGACGAACGACCGGTCGATCTTGAGCGCGTCGGCCATGGAGAACTGACGAATGTAGGCCAGCGTTGCGTGACCGATGCCGAAGTCATCGATGGCGATGCGACAGCCAAGTTCGGACAGCCGGTTCAGGTTGATGCGGGCCGCCTCAAGGTCTCGGATCTCCATCGACTCGGTGATCTCAAACCCAACTCGGGCCGGGTGCAGCCCGTTGCGCTGCAGCGCGCTGACCACCGTCGGCACCAGCGTGTCGACCGCGAGCTGGCGGGCGGCAAGATTGATGGTGACCATCGGTGAGCGGCCGTTGGACTTCGGCCACCGGCCTAGGTCGGCACAGACCTGATCGATGATCCAGTTGCCCATCGGCAGGATCAGCTCGGACTCTTCGGCAATCTGAATGAACGACGGCGGGTACAGCAACCCGTGTCCGGGTCGCTCCCAGCGAACGAGGGCCTCAGCGCCAACCACAAAGCCGGTCCTGATCTCCACCAGAGGCTGGTAGTGCATGACCAGCTCGTCGTTGGTGATGGCCCGGTGCAGTGCCTGTTCGGTCTCGTGCCGGTCCACCACATGGCGGCGAAGGTCCGCCTCGAACATGGCCATCTGGCCGCGGCCCTTGGCCGACGCCCGGGCGAGAGCGGATTCGGCGTTGCCGATGATGACCGCAGGTGACAGCCCCGGCTCGTCAACGACCACAACGCCAACCGACGCGGTGATGTGCAGGTCTTCGCCGTCCGGCACGGTGATCGGCGTTGCAAGCGAGCGAAGGATGCGACGCCCGACCGCGGCGGCATCGAGCTCACCGCTGGTCGCCACGCACATCACCATGTACTGGTCACTACTTATTCTGCCCACCGTGTCGCCGAGGCGTACCGCTGCGAGCAGTCGAGCCGCCACCTCGAGCAGGACCTGGTCGCCCACCTCGGCGCCCCGGGTGTCGTTGACGGTCCGGAACCGGTCGATGTCCACCAGCAGGACCGACAGAGCAATGCCGTCGCGTTCCAGCCGGGCCATGGCCTGGCTGAGTCGATCCAAGATGAGCGCACGGTTTGGGAGCCGGGTCAGCGGATCGTGCAGGGTTTGATGGGCGATGTCGGCTTCGACCGTTGCATGGTCGACCGCGGTGGCCATCACAATCGATAGGTGATCGAGCGAGCGGGTGATGGCCGCGTTCGGCTGTTCATGTCTGGTGGCGACCAGCATTGCCCCGCGGACGTCGCCGTTGCCCGCGACCATCGGGATGTACCACAGCCAGTTGAACCCGCTGCTGCGCATTGTTGCGGCCTGTTCTGCCGGGAGTCCGTCGACCGGCACCACCCGCTTCATCGACTCCGACCCAGCGGCCGCGACGGTGCGCATGATGGCTGCGACCGTGTCGAAGGGAAGGTCGCCTGCGGTTACCGGCTCCAAGATTGCGTTGGTGTTGACCACGCCGATCCAGCACCTGGATCCGTCGCCGAGCTCGGCTTCGAGCTGGGAGGCGACCTGGTGGCAGAGGGTGCCGAGTTCATGGCCCCTGCTGAGCGACCCAACCACCGCGGCCTGGTCGGCCAGCAGGCTCTCGGCCGATGCTCGGCTGAGGTCTTGAAACTCCGCGACGACGTATGGGGCGGAGGGCGTCATCGACGGCACGGTCGTGTAGGTGGCGTGGGCCAGGACGGTCTGGCCGGTTCCGTGGCGAAGCGACTGGGTGAGCGTGTGGGTCCGAGCCAGCGGCGACTCCACCTCGGAAGTACTGGTCGGGTCAGAGGCGCTCGTCGGGTCAGTCGGGTCGAGCAGGTCGAGGTCGATCCCCTCCAAGTCCAGATCGATGTCGATAGCCGCATCGTGATCGAGATTCAGGTCCTGTTGGGTTTGGGTGTCCTCCGCCGGGGCGGGTTCGGCAACGAGCGCTCGCCGAATGCCGAGCAGATCGCCTGGACCTTCCTTGGCATCGAACAGGGTCAGCGGGCTCTGCCCGAGCAGCTCGTCCACCCGGCGCCCCAATAGCTCGGCAAGACCGTCGCTGGCGAAGACCACGTGGGGCGACCCGGTGGTCGGGTCAAAGAAGATCACGGCAATGCCGTCCACCGAGGTGGTGTGTGACAGATCGGGCGTGGGCGCTCCGGGACCGTAGAGGGCAACATCCGGAGCCGATAGCAGCTGGTCCAACGAGCTGATCTGGCCCGACGGGGTTCTGGCGTCTGTCACTTCATTCCTTAGGATTCAGTCCGCCGACTTGCATGCTGTCAGTCCGCCGACCTCACCCGAAGGCGCAGTCAGCTTAGCTAAAGAGTGAAGCGGTTGGACCCATCCGTCCAAGCCGCTTGCGGGACCCGACAGGTGGACCGCCCGAGCGGTTAACGTGCTCTGCATGTCCCCGTCGGACCACCATCAGGATCAGCTGCCGCAGGTCTCGCCGTCCGAGACTGCATCACCAGCCAAGACTGTGTCGTCGGCCGACGCTGCGCTGCCTGACGATGATGCTGCGTCAGCAGTTGGTCCAGACACCTACACCGTTGGCGAACTGTGTCGACGGGTCGAGGTCAGCGTCAACGCGGCCTTCGGCGATGAGGTGTGGGTCCAGGGGGCGATCTCCGGTCTGTCTCGGTCAAACAACGGGCACGTCTACTTCGACCTTGTTGACCCCAGCGGCGAGGTTGGAGCTGCGACGAACGCCGTGCTGCCGGTGGCGTTGTTCGCAAAGACCCGGCACCTGGTGAACCGGATCCTCCGCAAAGCAGGCGGGATGCGGATGCACGACGGGATTGAGATTCGGGTTCGTGGGCGGGTGGCGTACTACCCGCCACAGGGCCGGATTCAGCTGGTCATGTCGCTGATCGACCCGACGTTCACCCTGGGGCAAATGGTTGCCGCCAAGACCCAGTTGCTGGACAAGCTGGCGGAGCAGGGCCTGCTGGACCGCAACCAGCAACTGGAAATGCCGTTGCTGCCACTGCGGGTGGCGTTGATCACCAGCGGCGGGAGCGCCGCCTTTGCCGACTTTGTGAAAGAAATTGAGCAGAGCGGCTATCCGTTCGCCATCACCTTGCTCGACAGCCGGGTGCAAGGCCTGGAGTCGGTGCCCAGCCTGACCAGCGCGGTGCAGACGGCGGACGAGTTGGACGTGGACGTGGTGGTGATCGTCCGCGGCGGTGGCTCACGAACCGACCTGGTGGCGTTCGATCATGAACAGGTGGCTACCGCCATTGCCATGTCCCGACACCCGGTGCTGGTTGGCGTTGGTCACGAGATCGACCGATCGGTCGCCGACGAGGTTGCCAACGCCTCCGCCAAAACCCCCACCGCCTGCGCCGCGCTGCTGGTCGAGCAGGTGGCCATGTTCTCGCTCCAGGTGGATGCGGCGGCTACACGGCTTGGCGCGCTTACCGAGCTTCACCTGACCTCTGCCCGCCAACGCCTTTCGAGCTGCGGCAACCGGTTGGTGACCGCAGGCGGTCGAGCGGTGGACATGCAGCAGGTGGAGTTGGACCACGCGGTCCGTCGGTTGCGAAGGACCCCGGCCATCGAGTTGGAGCGGGCTGACCATCAGCTCACCGCCATCTCGGCTCAGCTGTCGGCCTACGATCCTCGGGCCGCCATGCGACGCGGCTGGAGCATCACCCACACCGAATCCGGTGAACTTGTACGGTCGATCGAGCAGGTCGCCGCCGGAACCCGGATCCGAACGACCACAATGGACGGAACGATCACAAGCGATGTGGTCGACTCAGCAGACGGAGAGCACCAGCGGTGAGCGACCAGGCAGCAGCCGAGAATGGCCAGGCGTCAACGCTCGATGGCGACCTGAGTTACGGCGAGGCGCTCGAAGAGCTGGAGCAGCTGCTCGACGACTTGGAGGGCGCGGACACCGACGTTGACCTGTTGGCGCAGCGGGTGGCCCGAGGGGTTGAACTTGTCCGGTTCTGTCGAGCCCGACTGGAAGTGGTGGCCGAAGACGTTGACGCTGTGGTGGCCGAATTGATCTCGGTCGACGGCGAAACCGAGACCCAAGACGCAGACGCCGACAGCGCCGATGCCGATGCCGATGACGCCGACGACGTTCCAGAGGGTGACCAGTAGTGGAGAACCCACAGGCCCCCTCGGAACTGCTGGAGGTTGCCACCAAGATTGACGCCAGGCTCGCAACGGTGCTCCACGAGCAGTACGAGTACTGGAACGCCTTCGATCCTCGCCTCGGTGAAGCGGTTGGCGAACTGAGCCGGATGGTCACCAGCGGCGGCAAGCGACTGCGGGCCGCCTTCTGCTTTTGGGCCTGGCAGGGCAACGGCGGTCCCCGGGACGGATCACCCCCGCCCGTCGAGGTGCCCGATGACGGCCTGGTCATCAACGTCGGGGCGGCCTTTGAGTTCCTGCAGGTCTTCGCCCTCATCCACGACGACATCATGGATGCCTCCGACACTCGCCGCGGCACAAAGACCGTGCACATCAACCAGGCCGAACGGTTGAGCAGCCTCGGCTGGCGAGGCGAACCGCGCCGCTACGGCGAAGGTGTCGCCATCCTCGTCGGCGATCTTGGCCACACCTACGCCGACCAGCTCACCAACGGCATCAGCGACCAGGGCCGTCGGCTCTGGGACGAGTTGCGGATTGAACTGAACCTCGGCCAGTACCTCGACATGCGCTCGGCCGCGTCTGGCGACCTGGACCTGGAAACCGCCCGACAGGTGGTGACGTTCAAATCGGCGCTCTACACCGTGGTCCGCCCGCTCCAGGTCGGTGCCAGCCTCCAGGGCGGCGCCGATGCCGGGCTGCTCGAACAGCTCGATCACTTCGGGCGACCGCTCGGCCGTGCGTTCCAGCTTCGCGATGACGCCCTCGGGGTGCTGGGCGATGAGTCTCAGCTCGGCAAGCCGGTCGGCGACGACCTCCGAGAGGGCAAACCAACCGAACTGGTTGCATACGCCAACGCCAACGCCAACGCGCAGCAGGCCGAGCTGCTGGCGACCGTCGGATCAGCAGACCTCAGCGCGGCAGAGGTCGCTCGCCTGGTCGAGGTACTGCAGGACACCGGTGCGGTGCAACAGAACGAGGCCGAGATCACCAGACTGGTTGCCGAGGCAACAAAGGTCCTGGCCGACATCCCGTTCACCGAAGAGGCCAAGACGGCCCTGCAGAACCTCGCAACCTACGTCGCGGCCCGCAACTTCTAGCCAGCTTCGGCCACAACCCCGACGACGGCCCGCTCCGTAGGCCTATCGGGTAGTGTGGATAACCTGTTTGAACCTCGTCGAACTTGTGCCGATGAGGAGAGTGGTGTCCGGAGACAAACGTTCCATCAACGGCATCCTGCGGCGGATAGGCGAAGCAGGACGCGATCTTCTAGGCGCAGGCGCGCCCGACGACACCACGCTCAAGCTGACCCCTCGGGATCTGCACCTGCGGCCATCGGTCTCGGCGTCGCTCAGCGCCATCCTTGGCGCGCTGCGCTGGAGCGCCGTGATGATCGGCCTGGTCTTCGCGGCCCAGCAGGCGGCCCGGGGCGAGATTCGCATCGTCGGCACGGTGGCCATCGCCATCTTCGTGACGTCATGGCGAACCATCAACCCGCTCAAACTTGGTGACAGGGAAGCGTCTTCAAAGGCCGCAGCGCTGGGAGATGTCGCTGTTCTTGCCTTGGCGATCGGCTTCCGGGAAGGCTTCGCAAACCCACTGGTCGGCACCCTCTTTCTTGCGGTGGCAATCACTGCGTTCGGGTGGGGGTTGCCGCTCGGATCGGTTGCTGCGGCGGTTGCCCTGGTGGTCACCACCACCGTCTACTACTTCGGCGGTGATGCGTTCAACGGTCCCTCCGCGCTCGCAATCACCGCGCTTGCCGGGTCCGCCATCTTGCCCGGTGTTGCCCTCGACCGGCTGCTCGAAAGTGAGGGCAGGCGAAAGGTCCTGGCAGATGAGCACCACAATCTGACCCAGACAAACACGCTGCTCGAAGTGCTGAATGACCTGGCACGGACGCTGCCGTCTTCGCTGGACCAAGCCGACGTCGTCCAGACCGCACGGACCGAGCTGATGGACAACTTCGATGCCAAACGGCTGGCCCTCCTGGCATATGAGGACGGGGCCTACGCCACCCTTCTCCAGGACGGTTTCAACCTTCCACCGACGCTGGCCGAGCATGAGTTGCCCGGTGTGCTCCGGGAGGCGTCACGGTCCACAAAACCCATCCTGCTCGAAGACATCGCCGAAAAAACCGACCGTGAAGGCGCTGGCCTGTACATCCGGTTGGTGGTCCAAAACGTGGACACCGGTCTGCTGGCCATCGAGCACGGCGAAGAGGGTCGCTACACCGAGCGAGACCGCGAACTGCTGACCGGTATGAGCGAGGTGTTGGCACTGACCTTGGCCAACGCCCGCTCGTTCAACCGCCTGCGGTCATTGGCGGCGGCCGAGGAACGGTCAAAGATTGCCCGAGACCTCCACGATCGGCTCGGCCAGTACCTCACCTACATTGCCCTGGAGCTTGAACGCATCAACACCGACACGCCCTCCACGGACCTCAAAGAACTTCACGAAGACGTTCAGGGCGCCGTCAGCGAGTTCCGCGACACCCTGATGGAGCTGCGGGCCGCCACGTCAAACGACCGCCCGTTGAGCGTGGTCCTGCTGGAAGTGGTGGAGCGGTTCACAAAGCGGAGCAAGGTGGAGGTCACCCTCGACACCCCGGACCGCAACGACCGGCTACCGGCCCGCATCGAGAACGAATTCCTCAGAATCGCCCAGGAAGCCCTGACCAACGTGGAAAAGCACGCTGCGGCTGAGAAGGTTCACATCCGGTGGACAGTGACCGATGGACGAGGGGTATTGGTGGTGCAGGACGACGGTAGAGGTTTCGATCCGACGCTCGGCATCCGCGGAAACGCCTATGGTCTAGTTGGAATGCGTGAACGAGCGGCTTCGGTCGGCGCACTTCTTAGTATCTCAAGTGAGCCAGGCCAGGGAACTACGATTACCGTACAGTCCAGTCAAACATCCGAATAGGTGAAACATGATCAAGATTTTGCTGGCAGACGACCATGCCCTTCTCCGTGAAGGACTTCGTAAATCGTTCGAGTCGGCGGGTGACAACGTGGTTGGTGAGGCGTCCTCGGGTGAGGAAGCCGTCGCGCTCGCACGAGCCCTGCAACCTCAGGTTGTGTTGATGGACCTTTCGATGCCCGTCATGGACGGCATTGAGGCAACCCGTCGTATCCGAGAAGAAGCACCGAGCGTTCGGATTGCCGTGCTGACCATGCACGACGACATCGACAAGACCCGTGACGCCATCGCCGCCGGCGCCAGCGCGTACCTCAGCAAGGGCACGTCGTTCACCGAGGTCCGTGAAACTGTGCAGCGCGTGGCCGAGGGCGACACCGTGCTCTCCCCCGCACTCGCCGGCGCCATGTTGAACTCGGCCCAGGCCGAGAACGCCTCACAGGATCTCCTGTCCGATCGCCAAATCCAGATTCTCCAGGCCATTGCCGATGGCATGAGTACCAAGCAGGCCGGTCGCCATCTCGGCATCACCACCAAGACCGTCCACAACCATCTCAACGCGATCTACCGCAAGCTCGATGCGCAGTCGCTCACCCACGCCGTGCTCAGCGCGGTGCGGATGGGCATCATCGACTTGGACCGGGAAGAGGACGCAGAGGTCTAATCCGACGCCGGCCCCGGCCGGCCGGTGCAACTATGGGCGAGACGCTGCGGCGTCGACACCAACCTGACTGGCGCTCAGCGGTCGGGTGTAGAGCCGCGGCGTCGTTGCGGTAATCACACCGTCTACCAGCCGCATCGAACCACCATCGGTTGTCGACGCGAACAGACCCCCGGTCCCGGCCCACGTTCGTGGGCGAAAGCCGACCGCATAGCTGGTCGGCAACGGCTGGCCGTTGTCGTACCGGCTGTCATAGGTCGTGCGCTGGACCAGCCGACCGTCGAAGAACACCTCGACCGTTCCCTCCGGATAGCCGGACCAGGTCATCGCAACGTGATGCCATGCTCCCTCAACCACCTGGCGCGCGGTTGGCAACTCGTTGACCGGGGCCCCGGTGTCGATGTGAACCGACGCCTCCGGCCAGTCCCAGGTGGTGGGACGCAACGACGAGTTTTGGTTGCCACCAGCACGAGCACCAATCCGGGAGACCTGGCCGAACTCCTGCTGGGTGGTGTCGACAAACAACGCGATTCGGCTGTCGTCCGTGGAGAAGATCAGGTGATCCGCCAGCCGGTCAAGCCGTTCGATCTGTATCCAGGTGGTCAACGAACCGGCCTGCACCGTTTCCGAACCGACCGCCGAGGTCGGCGCCGATTCGTCAAGGCGCAGCACCGGCGGCAGGGAGACCGCCGGAGTCGTCACCGTTGTCGAGGTTGTCGACGGTATGGCGGTTGTCGATGTTGTCAGTGTCGTCAGTGTTGTCGAAGTCACGGTCAAATCGTCCCCGCCACCCACGGTCGTCGACGTCCCAATCAGATCGCTTTGGACGGCCATCGTCGTCGTGGCCGATGGGGTTTCAGGCGCAATGGTCGTTGATGGCGCAACCCCAATCACGGGGTCAATCACAGCGCCAACCGCTGGGTCGGTCACTGCGCCAACCGCTGCATCAACCACCGGGTCGATCCCTGCGCCGTTGCCAGCCCCCACCGCCGGAGCTGACTGTTGGCCACCCACGTCGGTCTGCTCGGCACCGTCATCGGCGGCGTTTGTAGCGCCGTCGTCTGTCGACAGTGCCCCGACCGACGGCGATGCAGACGGGACCGACGGTTGCGGCGAGCCCAGGTCTCCGAAGGGGGCGAGGTCGGTTGTGCCCTCGTCGGTGCGCTCACCCGGCACCGAGACCGTCGGGCCGGGAATGGTGCTGACCGGGTCGCTGGACAACGCGCCACCGTCGGCGAAAAGAAGCCCTCGGACCGCAAGAGCGATCACCACCGCAGCGGCGGCCAGGATCAGCAGTCGGAGCTTTTTGAGGCCTCGGTACTGCAGCGCGTGCACCGCCTGCGGATGCTTGCCGAGGATGGCTGCCGTCTCCGGTACCGACCGCTGTTCCAAGATTCGGAGGCGGAGGACCTCCTGCTGTTCGTTGCTGAGGTGGTCCAGCATCTGCGCGGCCCAGTCACCGGCCGCGATCTGATCATCGAATGACGACGCCTGGTGATCGACCGGGTCGCCAACCTCGTCAAGCGGTGTCTGCTGCAATCGTTGCCGTCGGTGCTCATCGATGATCCGATTGTTTGCGATCCGCCTCAGGTACGCCGCCAACGACCGCTCGGTTTCGCCCCTGAAGCTCTCGATGGATGCGGCAAACCGGCCGAGCGCGTAGTTGGCAACGCCACCAGCGTCTTCCGCGCCTCGTTCGGCCGCGAACTTTTCGACGGAGCGAAAATGTCGTTCGGACAACGCGCCCCAGGCCTCGCCGTCGCCCTGTCTGGCCGAGGCCAACAGGTCGACAAACGCCCGATCAGTATCGGTCCGAGTCTCGGCCTCAACGAGCATGCCACCGACCTCTGCTGCCAACGTGTCCCCCATTCTCGCCTCCGCTGGGTCTGGAGCTTAGAACCCCTTCAGCGTCAAGCAACACCGGTCTTACCGCCTACAACACCGTCCGCCGCTCCCGACGCCACTGAAGTGGCGGGCCGAGGGGGCAATATGACTCACGCTGCGAAAAAGGTGGCGGAACAGCGTCAGCCAACCGACCCCGCTCTCGTCTTGTAGGTGACGGACCACGTCTCATGATGGGGAGCAGACGGTGAAGACGACACTGACCAGAGATACCCGCAATCGGGTAGCAACCGCCCAACCAACAGGGCAGGCCGACGACGTTCGGTTGATGGAACACACGCTGAATCGGCTTGGCTACGGCCACAGCCCACGCCAACGCGACCTCTACGACCAGTTGGGTTTCGAGGAGTACGTCAGCGTGCAACTGCAACACCGCGGCGGCCTACCCGCTTGGGACCAGACCCCCGGTACGGTCGCCGGCAAACTGACCAGAGGTATCGGCGAGCAACGACAGCTTCAGGCGCTGCTCAGCGAGTTCTGGGTCAACCACTTCAACGTCAACGCCAAGGGCGGCCTGGCCAAACACCAGATCAACGTATACCTGAACGAGACCATTCGGCCGAACGTGCTCGGAGCGTTCGGCACCCTGCTGTATGAGACCAGCCGAGCCCCGTCGATGCTGGGCTACCTGGACAACCGGCGCAACGCCAAGCCGGGGATCGTGTACAACGGCAAGGAGTTCGGACCGAACCAGAACTACGCCAGGGAGATCATGGAGCTCCACACCCTGGGGGTCGACGGCGGCTACTCCCAGGAGGACGTGCTGGAAGCAACCCGGATCCTCAGCGGGTGGAGCACCGAAGGCACCCAGGCGGCAGCAACGTTCATCTATCGGGACGACTGGCACGACAAGGGCGCAAAGCTCATCCTCAAACAGTCGTTCCCGGCAAACGGCGGGCAGGACGAGATCGTCCAGTTTCTCGATCTGCTGGCCGGGCACCCGTCAACCGCCAGACGCGTCGCCCTTCGCCTATGCCAGCTGCTGATTCGAGACAACCCGTCGAACGACGTGGTGGCCTCCGCGGCGAGGCGGTTCACCGAGACCGACGGCTCGATCGCCCATGTCATCGCCGACCTGATCGGCTCTTCGGACTTTCAGGCGTCGAAGCTGTTCCGGACAAAGATCAAGTCGCCGAACCGGTTCATCATCAGCGCCGGTCGGGCGATGGGTGTGCCGGCAAACATGCTGCCGCTGGATGACCTCGTCGTGATGATGGAAACCATCGGCGATGTTCCCTATCAGTTCCCTGCACCGACCGGTTACCCAGTCGACAGTCGGTACTGGCTCACCGCCGACGGAATGCTTGGCCGATTCAATATGGCCGAAGCGATGACGTCGGTGCCCGAGGTCGTCGCCGCCGTGATGGAGGCGACGGAGATCTCCCGATCGGACCGATCAGACATCGTCGCCAAAAAGCTCATCGATCTGATCCTGCCCAGTGGCGTCTCGACCGCAACGGCCGACATCGTCGCCGAGGCCGCGGAGCAGAGCCGCAACCACGTAATCGGCGCAACCAAGGCGCTGCAGATGACCCTTTGCTCCCCCGAGTTCCTGAGGTACTGAGACCATGACAAACCACACGCACTCCTCTCGCTCAATCGGCGCTGGCGCCACCAACTCAAACGGTGGCGCTGGCGCCGCGGGCCGTACCCTCGACCGGCGCTCGTTCCTCAAGATGACCGGTGCGGCGTCAACCCTCGCTGTGTTCGGATCGACCGTGGTCAGCGGGTATCACATCGACCCCGCCGGAGCCGTAGCGGCCGCGCCGGGGGTCGGCACCGACCGGGTGATCGTCAGCCTGTTCCTTCGAGGAGCCGCAGACGGGTTGAACATCGTCGCCCCCCACGGAGATCCCGACTACCTGACCCTGCGGCCGACCATCGGCGCGACAGCCTCCCAAATCAGCCAAGCCAAGGTCGACCTCGATGGCTTCTTCGCCTTCAGCCCGTGGGCGTCCAGCCTGATGCCGCTGTTCCAGGCCGGAGAGTTGGCCGTTATTCATGCCGCCGGGAGTCACAACGAAACCCGGTCCCACTTCGTGGCCATGGACTACATGGATCAGGCGTTCGGGTCTGACGGGTGGTTGCAGCGGGGCGTTGGTGCAACCGGTTCGAACTCGCCGATTGCCGGCCTGTCAATCGGGGCGCGACCCTCGCCGTCCCTACTCGGCTCGCTCGGTGCTCCGTCGCTGCAAACCCTCGCTGACTTCCAGGCATCCCGAAATTTCACCGACGCACACCGGGCCCGCCTGATCCGCCTACACAACTCGGACCCCACCCTTGCCCCGCTGACCAAGCGAGGCTTTGACGCCGCAACCGCGTTGAGCGGATTGAACAGCTCGTCGAATATGCCGTATCAGACAACCGACATCGGTTCGGGGCTGCAGGAAGCGGCGTTGCTGGTCAAGGCCGACGTTGGCATCCGGGCCATCACCGTCGACATGGGCGGGTGGGATCATCACGACTCCCAGATGCTGAGCAACCCCGGCAAGTTCCCCGAGCGGATGGGATCGCTCGCCCATGCGCTGGCCATGTTCCGAGAAGACCTCGGCGAGGACCTGAGTCGGACGACGGTGTTGATCATGTCGGAGTTCGGACGAGCCGCCGCCCAGAACGGCAGCCTCGGCACCGATCACGGGCACGGCAACATGATGATGGTGCTCGGCGGCGGTGTTCGTGGTGGCTCGGTTCGTGTGCGCGATGGCTGGCCGGGTCTGGCAGATCTTCACGACAG
>CAZSTV010000019.1:0-487 GCA_964609665.1 uncultured Acidimicrobiaceae bacterium | reverse complement strand
TCACCACCGACTTCCGAGACGTGTTCGCCGACGTGGTGGACCATCAGTTCGGACACGCGGCGGTCGCTCCGGCCCTGGCTGGCTACTCGCCAACGGCCCTCGGGCTCTTTGCCAGTGATGCCGACCGGCCACCGATCACCAACCTCACGTTCGGCAGCGACAACAACAGCCTCCTCGTTGCCTGGGGCGGCACCTCCCTGCCCATCTGGGTCAGCGGTTCGGAGGTCCAGGTCAAAGTCGACAAGGTCGGCACCTGGGGCAACGTCTACACCGGCCCGGACCGGGCACGACCAAAGATGATTATCGATCCCACGATGATCCCCGGCATCTATCCGGGCGAGGTCCGCGACGAGTATGCATTCACGGCACGAATCCGCTGGGCCATTGCCGACACCGGCGGCTTCACCGATTGGACCTCGATCACCGTCGGTGCCGGACACCCTGAGCTGGTCGGAAGCTGATATCGGCGTGCCGGACATGTATAGGC
>CAZSTV010000018.1:13960-43745 GCA_964609665.1 uncultured Acidimicrobiaceae bacterium | reverse complement strand
AATGCGGACGGCTACCAGAAGACCTCGACCGCTGTCTCGTCGACTTGCGCAAGGACGAAGTAGGTCACCTTTGCATCGCTCTGGCCAGCGACGTCCGCCGTGCGCGTTGCGACCGGTGGCGGGTCGACAACGATCTGGGTGCCGCGCTGCGAACCGGCGCTTCGCACTTGGTAGACGCCATGGCGGTACGGGACTTCGCAACGGGAACCACCGTCACATACCGAGCGGTTCACCAGACCACCGTTCGTCGAAACCTGTTCCGTCACTATGTAATGGCCTGCGCCTTCCCAGTAGATGAAAGCGGTGAACCGACTCGACTGCGATTCGGCGGCGCTTGGCACGCTAAGCGCGATTGCGGAGGCAATCAGCAACATCGCCAGAAGCTTGGCGAGATCCCTTCGCTGTCGTTGCGAGCGTCGCTCGGGCACTCCCGTTGGCAAGTTTCTCAAGAGCACTCCTTCCGTGCGTGTCTTCGACTGAGGTCCGACTACCTTTCGCCCTGACAGTACGAAGTGCTTCGCACGCACCCCGCACACTTCCGCATGAGGTCAGCGTCAAACTCGCACGGAACGTCCGTTGAGCTCCGGATCTGCGCACGCCCGGTCTCCGGGAGTGGCTCCTCAATGACGATGTCCCCAAACTTCGCCTACGCTGTGTGTTGTGAGGCTGAATGCGTTAGGGCGGGCGCACATCGCAGGCGATGACGGCGAAGAAGTTTCGCTGCAACCTCTCGCCATAGCCGTGCTTGCGTATCTGGCGGTGGAGGGCCCTCGCGACCGCGACCATCTGGCGGACCTCTTCTGGCACAACAGCAAGAACGCGCTGAACAGTCTGTCGACGACGCTCAACCGCATTCGTGCCCAGGTCCCGGACGGCGTGTGGGTGCAAGGCAACAGCCTGGTAGGGACAGACTTGGCGTCCGACATCGGCGACCTGCGCGATGCGATCGACCGCGCCGACGTTGAGTTGGTGACGCAGCTCTATGGTGCTCCGTTTCTGGGGACCCTCAGGCTCCGTGGGCGGAGTGCCGAGTTTGACGAATGGGTCCTCGACCAGCGAACGACCATGGCGGCGATGGTCGAACTCGCCCTACTTCAGCGGGGCCGCGAGCTGTATGACGATGGGGAGTATCGCGCCGCGGCCAGCACGGTCGAAGATGCGTGGAATGTCGCTGTTCGCGACGGTTTCCCCTCGCCAGACTATTTCGCCGTGTATCACCGAATTCTGGCGTCCGCTGGGAGGCCGAGTGCGAAGGCCGTCCGCTCGATGGCCGACGAGTTCGGGATTGAGCTGCCGTCGGTGGAGCCGGTCTCATTGCCGTCGACTGCCGAAGATCCGTCGAGAATCGAAGATGGGCCGGGCGCCGAAGAAGGGCCGGGTGCCGAAGATCAGCAGAGCGCGGAACCGAGCATGCCTGCGCCGGCTTCAATCCCCGGCGCGGACCGTGTGTCAGATGGGGACCGCGCCGTCGGTGGGGCGACGCCGCTCTTCGGTTTTGGGCAGGAGCTTGACGCTGTCGCAGCGTCGGCTGCCTCGGAGAAGTTAACTACCCTTGTCGGCCTCGGCGGCAGCGGCAAGACCCGCTTGGCAACCGAGTTCTTCAACGGTCCAAAGGCCGACGGGGCCTTTCCCCACCGGTACTGGGTCAATCTGCGCGACGTTGCCGACCACGATCTTGTGGCACCGGCCATTGCCGCGGCAACGGGGCAGGGATTCGACACCGTCGCAGCGTTGGCTGACGAGCTGCCCGATGACCAGCCAGTCCTGCTGGTGTTGGACAACTTTGAGCATGTCCTCGGCGCCGCTGGGGTCATCGAAGAGCTTGTTGATGGCAATGAGGCAATCCGAATTCTCGTCACCAGTCGCGTGCCTCTTGAGGTGGCGTCCGAGTCGCTGATCAAGCTGAGCGGCCTCGGCACTGCAGAGCACACGCCCGAATCTCCCGCCGAACAGCTCTTTGTTTCCTCCGCCCGACGAGCCGGAGCCACCGACGATCGTTTGAGCGGCCCGCACCGCGCCGCCATTCTCGAGGTCTGCCGCAGGGTTGGCGGCAACCCCCTGGCCTTGGAGATCGCCGGCGGCTGGGCGCAGATCCTTTCACCAGCCGAAATCCTCGATGCATTGTCGGTTGGCAACGAGCTGCTCGGCTCCCCAGTGGCGGGCGATCTTCGGACCATGGAAGCGGTCCTCAGCCAGTCGTGGGCGACGCTTACAGAGACCGAGCAAGACACCTTGATGTTGCTGGCAACGTTCCCCGCCGGCTGTCTTACCAACGAAGCGTTCAAGCTACGTGAGCTCTCGGTCCGGTCAATCAACCGACTGGGGCAATACTCGTTGGTCAGGCTGCACGTCGAAGGTCGGATCACGCTCCATCCGTTGATCGCAAGCCATGCTTTGGCCGAACTCGAACAACGTCCGGACCGCCAGCGAGAATGTCAACAGGTTCTGAGCGACTGGTGCCAGAGCTTTGTTGCCAGCGCGCCGTCCGATCCGGCCAGTAGCCACTCGTACGCCATCGACGCGGAGATCGCCAACTTCGCCAGCGCATGGTCATGGGATGCGCAGCTCGGACGTTGGGATCTCCATCAAGCAACCATCGGAGCGCTGCGCCTTTTCTTCTCCGAGTCACATCGGATAAGCGAAGGACAAGCCCTCTTCGACAGAATGGCCCGCGCGCTCCGGGCCGACCCGGATCCCCCTCAAGATCTTCTTGCCGCAGTCCTTGAGGGGCTCGGCTGGTTCCACGTTCTCTCGGGTGGGCTAAGCCAAGCGGGGGTGCTGCTGACGGAGGCCCTCACGCTGAGCTCGGGCGATGACCCTCACGCTCGAGCACAGATATTGCGATCGCTTGGAATGCTGCAACTCACGACCGGTGAGATTGAAGACGCCTCAAGCAACCTCTCTGCCGGTTTGGACCTCATCGCCGACGACCCGTGTGCTTTGACCGCAACGCTGCAATACGACCTGGCCCAGGTCCACCACTACCGCGGCGATCGGGAGCAGGCAGAGAGCACGGCCCGTTCGGCTCTTCAGACAGGTAGGTCGACCAACGACTGGACCATCGTCACGGCGTCATACCTGCTGCTGGCCGACATGACAGTCAACTCCGACCCGGAGCGTGCCCTCGTGCTGATCAATGAAGGCTGGGTCGTCGCCAAGGACGCCTCACTCGACGGTCTCGCCATCTATTTCCCATTCATGATGGGCCAAGCCCACCTGAACCTGAACGAGGCGAAGGTGGCCGAGAGCTACTTCACCGACGGGATCGAGGCAGCAGACGCCATTGGCCAGTTGACGATGGTCTGCGCAAGCTACATCGGTCGAGCGGAGGCCCGTCTACTTGGCGACCGTGCCGCCGATGCCAACGATGATCTCAAGACCGGGATTCGGCTGGCGCTACAGACCGGCACCGGACGGCTGCTGATGTGGGCGGCCGTTGTGAGTTGCCGGGCCTCGGCTGCGGGCCAGGCGCCGAGCCCACAGGCGGAGGAACTTCTGCTGGTAGCGCTTCGCCACCCGGCCGCCGACCAGGACGCACGTGACAAGGCAGTCGAGACTCTGCAAGATCTGTTCGGAACTGACCCGCCTACCGACCAAACGCCGGTCGGTGACGGGGACGCTGCCAGTCTCGATGAGGTTGCAGAACGTTCGCTCCACCTGCTCGCACTTCGCTGAGCGGCGCTAGACCTACGAGCTTGGGATGCTGACTTGTGAGAATTCTGATCTAGTATCATCGGGATAGATCGCACGAACCTGGAAGGTATAGCTCCTTGTTTCCTCAAGGTCGGTCATGAACCAGCTCAACACGTCGTGGCCACCAAGCGATACGCCGTCTCGCACGATTTCATAGCCGATGGCGCCAGATGAACGCTGCCACATGATCTCCCCGGCGGTGCTGGAGTAGCGACTAGATCGCAGCTCCTGTGGTGCTTCGGCAGGCTCGCAATTGTCCGGTATGGACCGAAAGAAGATGGGAACGCCGCCGTTCGCCTCGCAGTGGTCGAACGTGGCCCCAACGGGGGCAAGCCCTACGAACACCATCACACCAATAGCAATGACAGCGCCGATTCCCCGTACAAGACCGCGCCGTGTCCACTTCGTGTTTTTCATTTTTCCTCCGCCACCTAAAGACGGAAGTAAGTTATCACGCTAGTCGCACCAAAGTCGCACGGACTTCTGTCGAGCCACTAGCCCACAAGCGCGGCGACCTCTCAGCTACTCAAAATCCCCTCGCGCCACGAGACCGCTCATGCTCGGCATGGACCGCTGGTGGCAATTTTGACCTCGTTCGCCGCCGGCTCGGCATGCTCAGGAAGTTGCGCCAGAACCCACGAAGACTTGCGACGAAGCTACGCATGCCAACAACCCTAGTTATTGGGCAGTCACAATGACAGTCTTCCAGCGCTCCCAGGAACCGTTGATCTTGGCCCGGACCTGGACCTTAGCTGGTCTTGCAGACAGCGGAGGTTGTCAACCGAGAAGTCCCCGTCGGCATTGATGCGCTCGAAGTTGGTGAGCGAGGTGGAGGCATAGGCGAGAACCGGCGGGCGGCCCAGCTCGGAGGCAAGCTCCGCCAATCGACGGTCGCCGCGGCCGATCGGGGCTGACATTGCAACCACGGGCATCTGGTCCAGTTGGGAGCGAAGCTGCCGCTCTCGAATGAGTGTGGACACCTTCCAGGGAGTCATCGGCGTCGGCGGTGCGAGGGCCGGAATCAGGGGACATGCGTGGCTTTCCTCAATGGAGGGCATGAACCTGCGGCCGCCCCAGCTTCTCCGATTGGGTTCGACCCCGTCATTCTAGAGCCGTGCCCGATCGGCGCAACCGGGCGCCGCGTCGGGGTGGGCGCCGATCTCCACTGGGGGTAGCGGGAGAAATCAGCTAGGTTTTTTGTATGACGTCGCTTGATGAAAGAGTCGGCCGTCATCTAAATGGGAAGCGGCCACCCAAAGGGTCAACGTCGGAGCGAGAAGGCCTGCGCTTCGCCAAATACCAGCGAGCCAAAGTCCGCCAGGAGATTCAGCAAGAGCGTCGAGCGACGCGGCAAGGCTGGCGTTTGGACACCTCGGAACCGTTGCCGTTCAGCCGGCCTGGGCGACCGGAAGACGAGGCGTTCGGCGATGGCATCGGCGTCCAGCTGCCACCGGCAGGCGAATCACCCGACAGCGCATTGATTCAAGAAATTGAAGACGATGTGGTGCGCATTTGGCGCAACAACGCCCTCTTCTTCAGCCTGCTGGCCGTCGTGGTCGGGGCGATTCGTACCGCAGTCGTACTGGTCGAGATTGAGTGGCTTGCGCTGTGGTTCCTCGACGTTGTGACTCTCGTACTCGCGCTCGCAGGTTGTGCCAGCGCGGTGACGGGCTACTTCATCCGCTCGGTCAGCGACAAGGTGTGGGAACGGCACCACGTCGAACGGGCTCGAATCAATGCGGTCGCCGCTCGACGCACCCAGCAACAGTCGAGGTCGCATCAGAGCGACAGCTGAGCGCGGTTGGCGGACCGAGGAGCTCGGTCATCTCGCCGGTTTTGGTCTGGGCTGCCACACTGGGCGGCCATGGACCTGATCCTCATCCGACACGGCGAGCCCGACATCAACGCCGATGACCTGTCCGATCCGCCGCTGACCCCATTGGGTGAACGTCAGGCCGAGGCGACCGCCGAGTTTCTGGCCGAGGCCAACATCGACGCCATCTACGCCAGCCCGCAGCTCCGGGCCCAGCAGACGATGAAGCCACTGGTCGCCCGACACCAGATCGAGCCCATCACCGACGTGCGGATCGCCGAATGGGACTACGAGCACGGCACCTACGTTCCGGCCTGGGCCCACGACCCGATGACACGGGAGGAAGCTATGGCCAAGTTCGAGGAGATGCAGGGGCCGGATTTCCACGCCCGGGTCCGAGCCGGCTTCAACGACATCATCGACCACAACCCGAGCCGAACGGTGGCCGTGGTCTGCCACGGTGGGGTCATCCGATCGCTCGTCCAGGAAATCCTCAACACCGAACGCACATCGCTTTCGGCGAACCACGCCTCCATTAGCCGGGTGGCCGCAAACCGCCAGGGCACCCGCAGCGTCATCTCGTTCAACGAACACCACTGGATCCCCACCCCGGAGAAGTAGATAGTCGGAATCGATCGTCGACCTACCTGCTCGGCAGCTCCGCGCTCTTAGTTGGCGGCGACGAGCTGTGCTTTGATTGCGGTCGGGGTCGGGTCGATCATCTCGCCTGACCCGGTGACGGCGGTTGGGACGGTTTCGTTGCCGTCGCGATAGGTGGTGACAAACTCGGCCGCCTCGGCGTCGTCCACGATGTTGACCCAGGTGACATCGTCGCGGGCACTGCCCAGACCACGCTTGAGTAGGTCGCAGTAGATACAGCCAGGCATCCAGTAGACGATCACGTCGTCGTCGCCGGCCGCTGCCTGTGCGGCGGCGTGGCTAAGTTGCCGACCCTCATCACCGGGTCGGGTCATCCAGAGCAGCAGTCCAAGGAAGAAACCCTGTATCAACAGGAAGGTCGCCGCGGAGGCGACCGCTCCGGTTACAAGACCGACAACCAACACCACCGCCCCAACCAACGCTGCGATAACGACGGTCCGCCGTCGATAGTCCATGTTCAACATCACGAGATACCTCTCTGCATCATGGCCACGATCGTGACCGGTAGGGGACACCCTCCCAGCCACCCATTCCCCGATCGTTCCCGGAGACAAGGTGCCCAAATCGAATCGGAGTCTCCGGGGAGAACGATTGGGGAATGCCTAAGCGCGAGGTTGACGTGGACGTCGCCGAGTGGCGACGTCCAACGAGAGGATCAACCATGACAACTGCAGTAATCGACCCCGAACGTCTCGACTCCGTTCTCCAAAACGTGGCCGGCAACATCGCTGCAGCGGCCGGCATCGCCATGTACGAACTCGGAGACCGTCTCGGTCTGTACCGGGCCCTGGCCGACGCCGGACCAACCACGGCGAGCGAACTGGCGGAGCGAACAAACTCTGAGACACGGCTCGTCACCGAGTGGCTGTTCAGCCAAGCGGCCGCAGACTACCTCCGCTATGACGAGTCCACCGACACGTTCGAGCTGGGCGCTGAAGAATCAGTTGTCTTGGCAGCCGATGACTCCCCCGCCTTCGTTGGCGGGGTGGCGCAGATCGTTCGGTCGTTCTTTTTGGACGGCGATCGACTCATGGCGGCGTTCAAGGGCGAGGACGACCTGGGCTGGGATCAACATCACGAGTGCCTGTACTCCGGCACCGATCGATCCTTTGGTCACTCATACCGACACTTCTTGGTACCCCAGTGGGTGCCAAAGATCGAGGGGCTTACCGATGTGCTCACCAATGGCGGTCGGGTGCTCGATGTTGGATGCGGGAGCGGCATCGCTCTGGTCGAGTTGGCGACCGCTTTCCCGGAGGCGTCGTTCGTCGGCGTCGACTCACACCCGTTGGCGGTGGAGCGTGCTCAGGAACGGGCGGCCACGGCCGGAGTCAGCAGCCGTGTCACGTTCCAGGTTGGCCTCGCAGACGAAATCGCATCTGAGGAAACCTTCGATGCCATCTTCTTCATCGAGGCGTTGCACGACATGGGCGACCCCGATGCCGCCATCCGCCGAGCTTCCGCGAACCTTGCCACGGACGGGATACTCGTCGTCATCGAGATCAATGCCGCCGACACCCGCACCGAGCAGATCGCCGGGCCGATGGCCCCGATGCACTTTGCCGCATCCACCGCCCTTTGCACGCCTGGGGCACTGTCGCAACGAGGGCCGCGGGCGCTCGGCAATCAGGTTGGTGTTGCTCGCTGGCGGGAGATCTTCGCCGAGAACGGGTTCTCCTCGCTAGAGGAGCTCGACCGTACGCCGAGAATGCTGGTGCTTGCCGCTCGCCGATGATCTCGGGCCCCGACCGCTCTTTCGCCGATGCGGTCGGGGCCGGAGGTTGTGCGGACCAGTGAGTAGTCAGACTGGCGGGCGGCCGTCATTGAGCGTTGCGCAGTTGCTCCACACCGGAGAGCGCCAGGGAGCAGGCGGCCGATGCGTCGAGCCGCTGCCCGTTCTCCCACCAGTCGACGTAGCGGTCCGGGTCGGCGTTCCTGGCGTTGTCGAGGAGAGCGTCGATGACATCGGCCCGGAAGTTGGTGGTGAACCCGTTTGCGGCGCACGCAGAGACCAGCGCTACGGCCAGGTCAGCCCGATCGACTTTGGCGAAGGTAACCGCAGATAGGCCCACCTGCACGAACGCGTAGGACCAGAGGCCGCGCTCACGCATCCACTCGATCGTTCCGCCAACCACAGTCAGGACGTCGAGCGGTGTGGTGGCGATATTCGACGTCACCCAACCTCTGACCATTCGCACGGCGGAACCGATGTCGACCAGGTCGTGTCGGTCCGTGAGGAACTGACACTCGTCCAATCTGGCGTTGGCAGCCAGCGGATCGGACCAGGTCAACGATACAGCGCGAACGAACAGGTCCTGAGCCTCGAACACCGGGCCTCGCCCGGCCGCCAATCGCTCAAGCCGATGCGACACCGGAGCGACATCGCCCCCCGTACCCGACAGGAGAATGGCTTTGAACATCAACGCACCAGCCTCGAGAGACGGCTCGGTCTCGACCCGGTTCAGGATTCGTTCGATGGTCTCGACCGCCGCGGCATGATCGCCCTTACTCCACGAGATCAAAGTCTGAGCGAGGAGCACCTCCGGGTGGTCGGCGTCGGTAGTTGATACTCGGGCCACCAGGGTCTCGGCCAGGTCGATCTGGCCTCGGTGAATACTGAGCGTTGCCCAGGTCGCGAGCGCCTCTGTGTGTTCGGGTCCGTGGATTTGTGAGGGTGCTGGGTCGAGGCCGTGCTCACACCAATCGACAATCTCGAGCTGCATGACCGCTCTGCAGTAATGGCTGGAGGCGTTGACAATTCGACACAGGTCGCCGAGCCGTCCGGTGGCCATGGCATGGGCCTGGGCCTGGCGGAGTTCGCTCCAGCGGCTGCGAAACCAGATGAGTGCAGCGAGCGAGTCGTGCTGTTGTCGGTTGCGGTTCTCCTCCGCCGCGTCGCAGAAGTTGGTGAGATGGCGGTCGAGAGCCGGCCCCCGGTCGCCCTGATCGCCGGCGAATAGACGGATGCTCTCGAGCAGCCGGTACACCGTCTCACCGTCGATCACCTCCGGCCCGGCAACCAACGACCGTCTGACGAGAAGATCGAGCCCGTCAACGAAGGCCGCGGTCGGTGATCCCACGTCACCGGCAACAGCGCGAGCCTCGTCCATGGTGAACCGGCCAGCAAACGCGGACAGGTCGCACATTAGCTTTTGTAGTTCTGAGCTCAAGGCGTCGAACGACCAGGCAATGGCGGTGCCGAGGGTTTGATGGTGGTGGGGACGATCCACAGCGGACGATGTGAGATAGGCGAACCGGTCGTCCAACAGCGACTCGATCGTGGCGAGGTCAAGCGTGCCGGTCCGAGCAGATGCGAGCTGTAGGGCCAGCGGCAGGTCGTCCAACCGGTCACATATGCGAACCACGGTCGGATCTGCCGGGTCGAGCACTGCGCCCTGACGCCGGGCCCCGGCAACGAACATCTCGATGGCCGCATCTCGGCTCAGCTGGCCGAGACGAAACTGCTGCTCGGCTCCCAGCCCCAGCGGCTCCCGACTGGTGGCCAGCAGCGTGGTCCCCGAGCATCGTTCAAGAATCTCGTGCGCCAGGGAGGCAATCGGTTCGAGCAGGTGCTCGCAATTGTCGAGCACAATCAGCGTCGGGCGATCACCGAGTGACCGCACGATCGACTCGACGACCGTACCGTCGGTGTGCTGCACGGCGCCGATGGCCGCAAGCAGCTCGGACGGTGCCGAACGGGCCTCACCGATTGCTCCGAATTGGCACAACCACACACCACCGGGAAAGTCCTCGACGACCGAGCCTGCAGCGTGGCGGGCCAGTGACGTCTTGCCCGCTCCTCCCGGCCCAACCACGGTGATCAATCGCTCGGTCGCCAGGAGCTGTCGAACACTGCTCAACTCGTCGTCTCGGCCAATCAGCACATCACGCAGCGAACCAACTGGCCGGCCCGAAAGCCGGGCTGCGCGCAACCCGGCCTGTCGCTCGATGCCTTCAACGTCGACCCGGTGAAGGACAGTGGGTGCTAGGTCGGGCAGACGGAAGAGCCCGAGATCGACCGTGGTGATGTCCGAACCGAGCCGCGGTTCCGCCAGGCGGGCCACCAACTCGGAGCACACGATCTGATCGCCGTTCGCTGCGTCGAGAATGCGTGCGCTCCGGTCGAGTACGACACCGAACCAGTCACCATTGCGGTGCTCGGCCTCGCCGACATCCAACCCAATCCGGATCCGGGGCCGATCGCCGTCCGACGCCGCGTCAGCGAAGGCCCGTTGGATTGCCACCGCCGTGGTCACCGCTGCCGACGCCGAGGTGAACACAGCGGAAATGCGGTCGCCGGTGTGGTTGAACACGACGCCGCCGCCGTGGTGAACGGCGTCCTCGATCAGTTGGTCGTGGAGGGCCAAGGTGGCGGCCATCGACCCAGGCTCGGAGGGCCAGGCCAGCGTTGAGCCTTCGATGTCGGCCATCAGGAAGGTGCGCATCCCGCTCATGGAACCGTCGGTCGAGCCGCCGAGGTCCCGCGCTCGGTCCCGCAGGATGACGGCGGCCGGACCGGGCGTGACGCCGAGCTCGTCGCGGAGGTGTGCCTCAAGTTCTTCGTAGTGGCGGAGCACGGTCTGACGGTCACCGACGGCTAGTGCCCGGTCCATCACCGCCACGATGCCTTCCTCGTTGGTCGGATCCAGCACCAGGAGGTCATCCCATCGGCGAGCTGCGACCAGCAGCGAAATCATGTGGCGCTGCACAACGGCCCGAGGCCGCACCGCCCACTCCGCGTACGGAACGTCCGGCAGTAGCTCGCCGCGATATGCCTCGACCGCAGCCGCCACCGACTCCTCGTCGCTGGCGTCGGCTGCCTGCACGGCTTCTACGTCGACTTCGACCTCGCAATCGGGAAACAGCGCCACCACCTGATCGCGGACCACAATTGCATCCGCCGTACCTGTCGCGCTCCGAGCAAACGTTGCAGCCTTGCGCAGACTGTTCGCGGCTGACCCCGCCTTCGCCCCAGGCCACAAAGCATCCATCACCTGCTCGCGATGGAGGCGGCGCCCCGAGGCCAACGCCAGCAGCTGCATCAACTCCGCTCCCGAGCGACGCTCGAAGTCATCCAGCCCGATGGTTACCCCATCGATATGGAGCTCAAACGTTCCCAATAGACAGAAGCGCACCGGCGTCGCCATCCGAACAAACTACTCCGGTCGATGCCTTCACTACCGAACGCGTTCTCGCTGGGCCCCAACCGGCGGAAGGTTGCCGCCGTCGCCTTGCCGGAGGATCAGCGGTGCATTGGCCCGGGCGGCGGCATGCGGTCGATCGCATCGACCTCGGCCCTGGCTTGGGCCATTGCCACTGCGGCGTCTTGGGCCTCGCTGGCGGAGCGGACGTCCATCGGTTGAGGCGGCGGAGGTGGAGCCATCTCCTTCTTCGGGATGATGAGCCACGCTGCCAGATACACGATCGGGAGCAGGGGGAACGTCAGAAAGGAACCGATGAGGATTCCCACTCGAACCCATACCGGGTCGACCCCGATGTAGTCGGCGATGCCGCCGCCGACGCCGGTCATGCCGTCGTGGGTGCGGGTCAGTCTGCGGGCGGGGACGGGGGTAGTCGATGCCATAGTGCCATCCTTGCCCGAACGGAGCCGCGCCGGTATCGGGAAGGACCCCGATTCGACCCTGAGAACCCCGAGATCCTTTCCGGGGGCACCTGGCCGCACATGCACCGACGGGAAGCCATGGCATAGGGTGGCGCATGAAGATTGGAGCGGTACTTCCCCACAACGAAATCGGCAATGACCCGGGCGCCATCAAGGCGTACCTGCAGGGGGTTGAAGAGCTGGGAATGACCCACCTGCTGATCTATGACCACGTTATGGGAGCCGACCCGGATCGGGCCGGGGGCTACAGCGGACCCTATGACAAGGACACAGCGTTCCATGAGCCGTTTACGTTCTTCGGTTTCGCCGCTGCGGTGACCAGCTCGATCGAGTTGGTGACGACCGTGCTGATCCTCCCCCAGCGGCAGACGGTGTTGGTGGCCAAGCAGGCGGCCGAGGTGGCCATCCTTTCGGAGAACCGGCTTCGGCTTGGGGTTGGTACCGGCTGGAACAAGATCGAGTACGAGGCCCTCAACGAGGACTTCACCAACCGAGGGGTTCGCCAAGCAGACCAGGTCGAACTGATGCGGAAACTGTGGTCATCGGATGCCTTCAGCTACGACAGCGACTATCACACCATCGACCAGGCCAGCATCAATCCGCGGCCGAGCCAATCGGTGCCCATCTGGTTTGGCGGGTCCGCCCCGGCGTTGCTGAAGCGATGCGCGCTGCTTGGCGATGGCTGGATGCCGCTTGGCGGGGCCAACGACAAGTCAGCCGCCCTGCTCGATCAGATCCGCGTTCACCGCGAGGCCGCCGGCCGCTCGATGGACGATTTCGGGGTCCAGGCCCAAGCGCAGTGGGCCGGCGGCGACCCGGACCGGTGGCGGACACACGCCGAGCGATGGCAGGACATCGGGGCGACCCATATGGCCGTCGCCACCCACAACGCAGGCGAGACCGACGTCGACGGCCACCTCACCCGCATCGCCCAGTACAGAGACGCCCTTCCCGACTGAGCTGGGCGTTGCGCGCCCATGTTGCTGGGCTTGTCCGGCCGGGATTTTTCGGTCGGGCGTTGACGCGGCTATGCCTTAGGGCATGGATGTGAGCACAGCGGTCAAGAGTCGCTACTCGGTGCGGGGCTACCGTCCCGATTCGATCCCCGACGAGACAATCCGGGAGGTCTTCGATATGGCCCGGTTTGCTCAGTCGGGAACCAACAACCAACCGTGGCACGTCGCCGTTGTCAGTGGGGCGGCCTGTGATGATCTGCGACAACGGCTGTGTGCTCGGTTCGATGCCGGGGACTCGGGTGAGCGGGACTTCGCCGCTCCGGCCGATCCGTTGCCCGATGCGCTGATGGAGCGACGCAGAGCGTGCGGATACTCCTATTACGCCACCATGGGAGTGGAGCGTTCCGACCGAGAGGGGCGGGCGGTCATCGCCCGCAAGAACTTCGAGTTGTTCGACGCCCCGCACGCCGCGTTCTTCTCGATGCCACGGACGCTCGGCATCTCCGGAGCCGTCGACATGGGCATCCTGCTGCAGACCGTCACGTTGCTGATGTTGGATCGAGAAATCGGATCGATCGCACAGGGTGCGTTGGCCAACTACCCCGACACCGTGCGAGAGGTGGCCAAGATCCCCGAGGACAACGGCATCGTCTTTGGCATGTCATTCGGCTACGAAGACCCCGACGCGCTGATCAACACCGTCCGCATGCCAAGGGAATCGCTGGACGACATCGCCAGCTTCGTGAGCTGACCAGAGTCGGGTGACCGGGCTCAGCGGTCCAGCATCTTCTCCATCTGCCTTTGCTCCCACGTCGAGGAGGAGGGCGACAGTGATGATGGTCGGTTCAGCCGAACGACAAGTCCGTGGACGACGATTCCTGCGCCCCATCCGAGGAGAGCCCATATCGACCACCATGCCGACCACTCCCCTGCGATGCCCGCCGAGAGATTGGTGACGAGGTTCACCACGAAGATGACGACCATGGTTGCGGCGAACACGCCGGCGTGAACGTAGAAGGCTTTCAGTTGCTCGACGTATTGCCGTGCCGCTTCGACGTGTTCATCGTCGGTGCGCTCATCGGCCTGCGAGAGTTGGGCACTACTTGGGTATGTCATTGCTTGGCTTCTTTCGTTGTGGGATTTGTTGGGACGATGGCGATGAGTTCAACACCCATCGATGCGAGGTGGGCGACGAGACCGTGCATCTGCGACGAGTCTCGAATGGCACCAACAAGCCGAGTAACACCCGGCTCAGAATCGATGACCCTGAAGTCGTCGATGAGGGGATGAAGCGTTCTGGCTCCAACGTTGCCTCTCAAAGCGATTTCGTATGTTGTGGGTTCGGTCATGCCTCTACTATGAAACTCAGCTCGCCACGACGCCTCACACGAGGCCTCATCTCACCCGGGTGAGATTCCCCGCTGACCGTCGAGGCTCTGTTGGAAAGGGACAAGTGGACGGAGCGTTCAACCTCGGCCTTGCCGCCACCAAGCTGCGGCCGCCAACGCTGCCAAACGCACTCGTTCCGCGGGCTCGACTCGATGAGATGCTCGACACCGGCGTTGACGCACACGCTCGACTGGTGTTGGTGAGCGCACCTGCCGGGTCAGGCAAATCGACGCTTGTCGCGTCATGGCTGGCCGGTCGCTCGGAAGCATCTGCGTGGTTGCAGGCCGAGGAGAGCGACGATGACCCGGGTCGTTTCTGGGCCTACCTCGTCGAAGCGATCAGCGCAGTCGTGCCGAGCGTGCGAGCAGCAGTTACGCCGGCGGTGCTCGCCTCGACCGGTGACGACGACATGGTCGTCTCGACGCTCATCACCGCGTTGGCCGAAAGCGCCAGTCCACTAGTGATCGTCGTCGATGACTATCACCTGATCAGCAATGACGACATCCACCGCGGAATGGAGCGGCTGGTCGAGCTGTGTCCACCTCACGTGACCGTCGTGATCGCCACCCGATTCGACCCGCCGTTCCGACTCGGCCGGCTTCGAGTCCGCGGTCATCTGCTCGAGGTGCGCGGCGATGGGTTGCGCTTCCTTCCGGGAGAAGCGGCGAGCCTGCTCGAGGTTGGGGAGGGCACACTCGACGCTGAAGAGGTCGAGCTGCTTTCTGGCAAGACCGAAGGATGGGCGGCTGGCCTGGTGCTGGCCCGGCTGTCTCTGGCCCAGGTGTCTGATTCCTCAAAGTTCGTTCGGGAGTTCCACGGCGATGACCAATTGGTCGTCGACTACCTGAGTGATGAGTTTCTTGCCGGGGTCAGTCCGGATCATCGTCAGCGGCTGCTCACCACCTCGATCCTCGATCAGATGAGCGGACCACTGGTCGACGCGCTCTGCGATTCGGCCGACGGCACGACGTGGCTGCACCAGACGGCATCGGAGAACCAGCTGATCATTGGGCTGGATCGCACCGGTGAGTGGTACCGCTACCACCATCTGCTGCGAGATCTGCTCCGTCTTGAAGCGGAGGCACGCATTCCCGACCAGCTTCCCGAACTGCATCGGCGGGCCGCCGCATGGTTCACGTCCGAGGGTGACCACCACCGAGCCGTCGTTCACCGCCTCAACGCCGGCGATCGTCGAGAAGCCACGCGCCTCATGATGGTGCTCGGTCCTCAACTCATCGCCAGCAACCAGATCGAGACGCTGCGGACCGTCCTGGCAGACCTTGGTGACGCCGCTGAAACCGATGCCGTCTGCACACTGTGCTGGGGCTGGTGTGAGTACATCGCCGGCGAGTTTGACTCGGCGGAGCGTTGGGTGGAGGTGACGCACCGCATCGGCGCCAAGCTCGACGCGAAACGTTTGGAAGAGGTGACACCGGGCGTCACTCCGGAGGCATTCGATCCCATCATCACCGCTCCCCTGCGAATGAGCATCCTGCTCGGCAGGGGTGATGTGCAGTCGGCGCTGGTGATCGCCCGGGAGAACTCCGATCTCGACCGGCTTCGATCCTTTCGGCTTGAATTGGCCAACATTGTCACGGTTGTCGGCGGAACCTTTATGTGGGCTGGCCAGACCGATGACGCCCGAGCCGCCCTGGCCGTCGCCGTGGCCAAGACTCAGAACACCGACAACCACTCGGTCCACCTGCTCAGCCTGATCTATCAGACGCTTATGGAGTTCGACGCCGGTGATGTGGCCGCCGCGAGAGAACGGGCGACGCATGCGATTGCGACCGCCGAAGCACTGGGGCTCGGCTCCTATCACCGGCTCGGTCCGGCCTACGCCGTCAGGGCCCGAACCGGAGAGGGATCCGAAGCGGTCGCCGACGCGCATCGAGCTGTCGAGTCGGCCAAGCGATCAACCGGCGACCTGGCGCTGGCATACGTTCTGACCATGTGTGGCGACGTGCTTATCGATGCTGACGACCCGGCAGGCCCGGGGCTTTTGGCCGAGGCCCGGATCGTGGTTGACCGCTGCCCGGACCCGGGAATCGCCGTTCGCTACCTTGACCGCATCGAGTCTCGGCACGCCGTCGCCGCAGCCGTGACCGAAACGCCGGCGATCGTTGAGCAGCTGACCGACCGGGAAACGGCCGTTCTCCGGTATCTGCCGACCTCCTTGTCACAGCGGCAGATCGCAGGCGAGCTCTTCGTCTCTCCGAACACGGTCAAGACGCACTGCACTGCGATCTACCGCAAGCTCGCCGTGGACAACCGTAAAGCAGCGGTCCAGGCCGCCCGAGAACTGGGTCTCCTCTAACGACTCACCCGGGTGAGATGTCGCGTCGTACGAGGCGCCGTCACCTAGTTCTCCACGAGGCTTTCTCCATCGCCAATTGCCCACTGAGCGGGCACGGACACTGGAGAAACACCATGCAAACTACTCCCACGAGCCCTAGCACTGATGGACTGCCCGTCAGCGATGCCTCGCAAGATGCGCTTTCTATGCAGGCCATCGTGCACGACCGATACGGTACGGCCGATGTCCTTCGTCTTGAGACGACGGAACGTCCCGCCATTGCCGACGACGAGGTGCTGATCGAGGTTCACGCTGCAGGCGTCGACCGGGGCACCGAACATCTCATGACCGGGCGCCCCTACCTTGTCCGCCTCGCTGGTTACGGCGTCACGAAACCCAAGAACCGGGTTCCCGGCTTGGACGTGGCCGGCGTTGTCGTCAAGGTCGGGGCAACGGTCACCCGCTTCGTCGAAGGCGACGAGGTGTTCGGCGCCGCCAACGGGTCGTTCGCCGAGTTCGCCCGGGCCTCAGAGGACAGCCTTGCCATCAAGCCACGCAACCTGAGCTTCGAAGAAGCCGCCGTTGTTTCCGTTTCGGGCGTCACGGCCCTCAAAGCCCTGGTCGATGTGGGCCGTGTGGAACCGGGCCAGCGGGTGTTGGTACTGGGCGCGTCTGGCGGGGTCGGCAGCTATGCGGTGCAGCTGGCCAAGGCGCTCGGCGCTGAGGTCACCGGTGTCGCAAGCACGTCGAAGCTCGACATGGTTCGTTCACTCGGCGCTGACCACGTCATCGACTACACAACGACCGACTTCGCCGACGGGTCCGACACCTATGACCTCATCCTCGACATCGGAGGGCGCAACCCGGTGAGCACACTTCGTCGGGCGCTGGCCAAGAACGGCACGCTGGTGATTGTCGGTGGTGAAGACGGCAACCGGTTCACCGGCGGCATCGGCCGTCAGCTCTGGGCGGTGGCCCTCTCGCCGTTCGTCAGCCAGCGCTTGACGATGTTCATTGCAATGGTCAACCAGTCGTTGCTCGAACAGCTGGCGCAGTTCATTGTCGATGGTCAGGTCAGGCCAATGATCGGAGACCGATTCGAGCTCGGGCAGGTTCCCGAAGCCATGCGCCAACTCGCTGCTGGTCACGTCACCGGCAAGACCGTCATCAACGTGCGCCCTGTCGATCGGAGCGAGTCATGAGCCTGGACACCTTCAGCCCACCAGCCGCCCGCCCGGCGACGGTAGACCTCCCCGACATCAAACCGAGAACGGCCGCGATCATCGCCGGGGTCGGGTACGTCGTCCTCTTTGTACTTGGCGTGTTCGCCAACTTCTTTGTCCGAGAGGGCCTCATCGTCACCGATGATGCCCAAGCGACGGCAGCCAACATCGCCGACTCCGAGGGCTTGTTCCGGCTCGGGATGGTCAGCTTCCTCGTCATCTTCCTGGTTGACGTGATCGTTGCGTGGGGCCTGTACATCGTGTTCAGGCGAGCCAGCCGAGACGTGTCGCTCGTCGCCGCCTGGTTCCGACTCGTCTACACCGTCTTTCTTGGCGTGGCGCTCATCTACTTCTTCCAGGCGCTGCAGTTCTTGAATGGCTCAGGCGTCTCGGGGGCGTTCGACACGGCACAGCGTGAAGCACAGGCGTTGGTCGCCCTCGAAACGTTCAACTCTGTTTGGCTGATCGGGCTGACCGCATTCGGCATCCACCTCGTCGTGCTCGGTTGGCTGATCGTCCGGTCCCGAGTGGCGCCCAAAGCGCTCGGCTATGTCCTCATGGTTGCCGGTGCCGCCTATGTCATCGACACCGTCGCCCACAGCCTGCTCGCCAACTACAGCGACTACGAGACAGCGCTCGTCACCATGGTTGCTGTCCCGGCGGTCATCGCCGAAGGTTGGATGGGCCTGTGGCTCCTACTCCGAGCCGGGAAAGACGGCAGCGCCCTCGGCCGCTGACCTCAGCCTGACCTCAGCCGCTGCCCTCAGCCGCTGACCACCCGCACGGTGCCAGCCAGGGGATTGATCTCGACGGTGTCGCCATCGGCGATGGCAGTCATGGCGTCGGCCGCACCAACGATGGCGGGGATACCCAACTCTCGGCTGAGCACGGCGGCGTGCGACATCGGCCCACCTTCGGAGGTGACCAAACCACCGGCGAGCGTCAAGACCAGGTTGTACGCCGGCGAGGTGGCTCGCGTGACGAGGATGTCGCCAGCTTCAAGCTGCTCGACCGCCGCTTCGGCAGTCTCTGAGACCCGGGCTCTCCCGATGAGCGGCTCCGATCCAATGCCGGTGCCTTCGAGGCGTAACGGTGCACCGGCCGTGACGGGTTCGTTGGTCAGACCCATCTCGGCGATGACCACCCCTACTGTCTCGACCATCCGCGCCAACGGTCCAGGCAGCGCATCGATTGGCGGCGCAGCTTCGGGTTCTCCGAGCGTGCGTGGCGGATCCAGCGCTCGCAAGGCGGCCCGGTCAAGCGCTCGCTCGGCGAGTGAGTCCGCTGAAGGACCGCCACCCGTGCGGACGATGAGATCGAGCTCGGACCGATCGAGCTCGAGGATGTGGTCACGCTCGTGCAACCGACCCGAAGCGGCCAACCGTTTGCCTGCTTGCAGCATCGCCAACCGGAGCAGGCCCATCGGCCACTCGACGGTGATCGGACCGTTGTCGTCGCGAAGATCCATGGCGGTTCGGGCCATTGACAACAGGTCATCAAACTCGGTTCGGTACACCGCAGGCACCCGCTCGCGGAGCTCTGCGGTGGTGGCCTCGACCCCTGCGGTCAGCGGGGCGCCGGTCGGCTTGCCCTGTGCACGGCCAGCAGCGGCAATCGTCGCCAGGATGACCCTCGGCGACTCCCCGAGTGTCGGCGTGTCGATGTCGTAGCCCGAGTACAGAACCGATCCCCGGAAACGCAGATACTCGCTCAACATGGCGTCGACCTCAGGCGACGCAGCCCTCACATCGTCGAGTGTGTCCGGTTCGACCTTGGCATCTCGTAGACCGGCGGCAATGAGAGCGAGCGCCTCTCTTGGGGCCAACGTCGATGGCGACGCGCCGGCCAGCGCTGCCAGCATGTCACTCGGGGGGATTCCCCAAGCCACGCCGGCGTACAGCAGCTGACCGATCGGCCCGAGGTCATAGCAGTGCAGGCGGTGGTGCTCCTCCCACGTGCGATACAGGTGCGACACCAATCCGTCGAGATGGTCGGCCAGCTCGGAATCGCTGATGTGGTCGAGGTCGACGTCTTGGAACGCGAGATTCTCAGCCACAAGTCGGGGTCGAATCTCGGCGTGCCACTGCTCAATCTCCGCCGGTGACGGAGAGTTGGCCAACCCGGCAGCAGCGGCACGATTGCGGCGCCGGAACTCGGGATGTAGACGAGAGACGAGTTTGAGCAAGGCGGTCGGCGGAGCCTTGGCCGACGGTTTGTCTGGCAAGACGAGGGGCCGAAGCCTGGTGTAGAGGAAGCCATTGACGAATCTCATGGAGATCGTCTCGGCCGGTACGCCTAGAACTACCCACGCCTTGCGGTAGGCCGCTTCAGTCGCCTCGGTCACTATCGGTTCGATGAGTGGTGTGGCCCCACCAACAAAGTGCGAACGGTCGAGCTCCCAAAAGCCCGGACCCGGGGGTAGAAACGTCTCGCTCATCGTGGCTCTCCAGTCCAATACACGTAGTCGCAGTCAACCACATCTCACCCGTCGGCGCCGATGACAGACAGGAGGCGTCCGAGCTGCTGGCCGCGGCCGCCCATGCGAACGTGGGCCGGCTAGACGTCCTTCTCCGAGTAGTATCGCTTGCAGGTCATTGGGGGAGAAATCGAGACAGCTCTGGGACTATTCGTCGTATTCTTCGTACTGGTTGTGGCGTTGATGCTGCTAAGCACAGTCAACGCGTTCAAGCGGCCGGCGAGTGGGGCGGAACGTATGTCACAGTCAGCTGAAGCGCTGGGATTTGAGTTCACAGTTGACCCCGCTCTCAATCTCTATCCGGCGATGTCGGGCGAGCGCGATGGGCTAGGAGTCAATGTTTGGATCGAATACCCGAATACTGATGACCCATCGACCTACTACCGAATCGACTTTGCCCCTTCGGCCGGCTCACCAAGTTTCGAACTCCGTAGCCGGTCCTGGAAGGATCGGTTACCGGGCGTGAGCGATGACTCGACGCGTTGGAAGCAGGGCGAGGAGCGGTTTGGCAAGGTTCGGATCAGCGGAAGCGACCACGCTGCAATATCAGCACACCTCAACGATGGCCGCCGGGCTGCGGTAACTGGCCTGCTTAAACGTTGGTCCGAGGTTGAAGTCACCGAGAAGTCCATTGTCGTGCAGTCTGGCAAGGGTGTTCCAAAGGATCCGAACGAGGTTCGTGCCAGGATCGACGAGCTCATAGGAGTTGTTAGGGAGCTTCGGTAACGGACCCGACCTGAGGCTGAACACTTGGCGCAGTATCCGACTATCGCCGAAATCAAAGGCCACGTGTTCAACAATGTGCACTATTGGTGAAGCGCATCGGGGCATGACAGCGCCGGACCGGTAATCGCCTCGCTCGGCTAACGGCGCGCTTCAACCCGCGCTCCGGTATAGCGGTTGTACAGGCAGGACGACCGGCCCGGCTCAATCGGGCGGAGTCGCTGAGACCTCAAGACCGTGGTGGTGGCGGTTGGCTCCGTGCAAACGGAGGGCGAACGACCGCTGGCCGCCACTCATCCGGTGGGCCAACGCGGTCACTGGTCCGTGGGTGCGGTGCACCGTACACGACGGACGGGCAAGCTCCTGACCGGTTGCGGTCGATACTATGCCAGCGCTGGCCAAGCCCACGACGGCGGCCATGGCCGCCACCCCCGCCGCGCGCCAGATCGTCGTCCCGCCCCCGAAGGCGGCGTAGCTGGCTCCGGCCACCACCGGCGAGAAGGTCGACGCCACGGCAGCGACGCTGGTGTTGATGCCCTGGACCTGACCCTCCTCCCGCTCGTCGGCGGCCTGGGTGACGACTGACTGGAGGGTCGGCAGCACGAGGGCGAGGCCGACGTTGACCAGGAACGACAGCGGAAGGAACACAAGCACCGACGTCGGGAAGCGCACCAGGAATAGTGCGAACGGCAGGATGGCGAGACCGGCCAGCATGGTGCCGACGTCGCCGAGCCGCTGCTCTACGAACCGGAGCGTGACCAGCTCGTTGAAGATGAGGAAGACGCCGGTGGCCAGCATCAGCAGGCCGACGTTCGCTTGGCTGACCCCGAGTTGGTCGACGTACCAGAGGGCGATGATGGTGGTGTAGGTCCCGAAGGCGAAAGTGAACAGACCCTGGAGGCCGAACAGTCGCGTGAGCGGGCCGCGGCCGGTCAACCCCTTCGCCTTGCTAATGAGGTTGAGCTGGTGCAGCGGGTTGGCGTCGAAGTCGGCGGTGCGGGACTCCGGCGGGAGCGACTCGGTCAGGCTCGACATCATCCATAGTAGGGTGCCGGCCGAGATGGCGATGGCCAGGACGGCCGGGCCAAGGAACCCGAGGGAGCTCGCCCCGCTGAACGAACCCATGGCCGGGCCGATCAACAGGGCTACCCCGGCGATGGCTCCCTGCATCGAGAAGACTCGGGTCCGGGCGACCTCGTCGACGACGTCGGCCAGGTAGGCGGCGGCGACCGATGCGTTGCCGCCGGTCAAGCCGTCGACCACTCGGGATGCCGCGATCAGCGCCAGGGCCACGCCCGGGGTCGTGGTGGTGAAATAGGCAGCGGCGAACAGGAACCAGCTGGCCAGGGTCCCGGGGGAGACGAGCAGAATTGGTCGGCGGCCCCGATGGTCGGCCAAGCTGCCCAGGATCGGGGCGGCGAAGAACTGGGCCGCCGGGTAGGCCGCGATGAGCAGGGCGAATACGAAGTCGCTGTAGCCGAGGTCGCGCACGACGAACGGCAGGACCGGGATGAGCAGGGTGCCGCCGACCGCATTGACGAACGTCAACAGCAGGATCGGTAGCGCCGGGCGAGGCACACCGTCAAGCAACTTCATCACATGCACCCACGGGTTCTCTCGTCAGCCTTTGAGGTACGAACCGTATCTGAATGGTCGGCCGAGGTCGAGAGGGACGTTGGTGGCCCACCGATCGTCGAACGGTGACCGCAGTGCGGGGAATTGGCGCTAGGAAGGATGCCGATGTCACAGCCTCCCTCACTCTCGGTTACCTACACCACGACGGTCACGCCGGATCAGATCGACGAACTCGGGCACATGAACGTGCGCTGGTACGGCCACAGCGCCAGGGCCGCCACAACGGCGCTCGCCGAGCGGCTTGGCCTTGTCGAGCCGTCAATCGTGAGCGCCTATACCCGTCACCATCACGAGCAACTGGTTGGCGCGGCGCTCGAGGTTCGCAGCGGGGTGGTGGACCGCGCTGTGAAGGACAAGGGACCTCGGTTGTGGCTTTACCACGAGCTGAGGAACCAGGCCAACAACGACCTCGCGGCAACGTTCGTGCACGAGCTCTCCCACCCGCGAATCGAAGCAGCGTCGATCGAGCTGCCGGACTACGGCCGTCCCCGAACGCTAGACCTGGACGTCGACCGGTTTGCGTCCGCCCCGGCGCTGAGCGAGCTGCAGTCCCGTGGCCTGGCCGCTCGGCTGGAACGGCCGGTTACCGAACAGGACGCTCACCCGAACGACCTCTTCTGGGGTGGCGAGCGGCCGGGTGGCGAGTCGTCGTGGATCCACGAGACCGCCGATGGCGATCGGGTTGCCTCCGCGACCATGGAATCCCGTATCTGGGTGCCGGAATACCCCGCGCTCGGCACACGCATTCAGAGCTTCGTGGCCAACCTCCACGTCGGCGACAAGATCTCCCACGAACTCGGTTGGGTCTTCGACATCGATGCCGGCACACCGGTCGCGGCGTTCGAAGGCGTGGACCTCGCGTTCAGCATCAACCGACGCAAGTCCGTCGTGAAGCCACCGGAAGTGAAGGAACGAGAGCTCCAGTTTCTCCACCCCGACCTGGCCTAGCCACTGGGCCCTCTCCAGTCGTATTCCTAGAGCTGGGACCACGAAGGTCGGGGTCAAACCACTATGACGCCTCCCACCATGCGATCCTCCCGTTGCTGTCTGCAGCGAGAAGTCGTGAACCGTCGCTGGACCACCGGGCAGCGTTGACAACGAATTCATGGCCAACCAACGGCTCGCCAACTTGTTGGCCGCTCGATACATCCCAAAGTCGGATGGTGCTGTCACTACTGCCTGTGACTAGCTGAGTGCCATCCGGTGACCAGTCGAGAGCCGTGACCCAACCATCGTGACCTACGAGCGGGTCCCGCAAGAGTGCACCGGAATCGCCGTCCCAGATACGAATCGTTCTGTCGTCGCTTGCAGAAGCGAACATCGTGCCGTCTGCGGCCCAAACGATCTCGGTCACAAAGTCCTCGTGGCCTTCGAGGACCGCAATCTCCTGCATCGACTCGGGGTCGACAACTCGCATCGAACCATCGTCGGCACCCACTACCACCTGGCTACCATCGGGCGACCAGGCAACTGCGGTCAGGTCGCTTTCGACGACGTCCGTCGAGCCAACGAGTTCACCGGTAGCCGCATCCCAGACCTGCAAGGTCCCCGCCCGACTGCTCGAAGCCAGTTGCGATCCGTCGGGTGACCAGGAAACCGACCAAACAAGCTCGTTGGGTGAAGCAACTGAGACTTGTTGCCTCAATGCCGGGTCCCAAACCCGAATGTCGCCGCCTGCGGTCACAAATTGAGAACCGTCAGGCGACCACTGCACCGCAAGAACTTCTCCCGAGTGGCCCTCAAGTGACTCGCTCAGTTGTTCGGTCGTAGCGGTGTCCCATAGTTGCACGTAACCAAAGGAGCCGGTGGTGACGGCGATATCGCCGTTTGGGGACCACGCCGCGCCGATCAATATGGGGACTGATTCGGATAGATCAACGAAGGAACCCGTCCATGACAGGTTCGATGCGAGTGGTTCGACCGCTGCAGTGCTGGCACCGGTCGACGTTGAGGTAACGGAAGACTCAGAGCTTCCCGAGCAGCCGGCAACGCCCGCTGCGGCCATGGCAACGGCAAGCAACGCCGCACGTGTCGTTGTCGTCGCTTTTCGGTTCGAGCCCGTGCAATAACTGTTCCGCTTGCCCGTCATACTCCCCACCTTCGAAGCATAGAACTAGGGGGACAGCCTTGCTGCGCGGCACGGTTTCGGCGGGATGCATGCAGCACTAGGTCTCCTGTCGGCCCGACCGTCAGTTATTACCGCCGCATCAAGTGGACCTGCCTGGTCAGTCGACCGCGACTTCCGAGTTGCTCGATCCGCTCGAGGCCGGCCGCCTCTTGGCAGCAATGAAGATTGTCAGGCTGAGCAAGAGTGGCGCAGTGGTGAGGACGATCTCGTCCCAGCCGGTTCCGTTGGCGTGGGCGAGGATGTTCATGCTCGGCCGATACCGACCTTGGCTTCGCTGGCCTGATCAGCGACCTTGAGCCCGACGTAGACGCTGAGGGCGCCGTAGACGAGGTGGAGGTAGTTGTCAGGCTCGGCGGCGTTATCGATGTTGAGGAAAGTGGCGCCGCCGACGACGCCGAGCGCGAAGGCGGCGAGCAGGCCGACACCGAGGGCGACGTTGACGATTCGAGCGTTGGCGGCGGAGAACGCTGCTGCGAGCCAGACACCTCCGAGTACGAGGTGGACGATGTTGTGCAATGGGTTGAGGCCGAGGATGATGAGTTTCTCGTTGGTGTCGCTGGCGAAGTCGTCGAAGCCGGTGACAAAGAATCCGATCACGCCGGCTGAGAGGTAGACGGCTGCTGAGAGGAGGGCGAATTGTTGATTTCGGGTGCGGGTGTCCATGTCGTGTTCCTTGTGGTTGGGCTTTCGGGCGGGTGCCGCGAAGCTTGTAGGAACACCTAGACCACCGAGGCGGGCAATCGTTACAGATCCTGGCCGTATCTTTTCTGATGAACGCGCCCGATGGGATGGCGGTCAGCTACTCGATGCGCCGTTGGGCTTGGTCCTCGAGTTCGGCCAGGAGGTCGTCGAAGTTGGCGGGCATGACCTCGACTGAGGTGTCGGCCGTGGTGGCTACCAGGGTGACGGTCTTTCGGACCTGGTCGACGAAGACCTGACAGCCTTCACAGAGTCCGAGGTGGGTCTCGAAGTCGGAGAGGTCGTCGATGGAGAGCGCGTCGTCGAGGTAGTCGGTGACGAGTTCCACCGCGTCGGCGCACGTGATTCGGAGATCGTTGTCGACGAAGGAGTTGTCAGTCATTGAGGTACTCCTCGATCATGGCCCGGAGCGCTACGCGTCCGCGGTGTAAGAGCACTCGTTGATTGACTGACGAGATGCCCAAAGCGTTACAGACCTCGTCTGAGGTCCAACCTTCGACGTCGCGCAGGGAAACCACTTCTCGCTGCGCTGGTGGGAGCTGAGCCAGATCCGCCTCAAGGCGTTTACGGATTTCGCTTCCTTCGAGGTGTTCGGCTGGTAGTTGGTCCCATCGGGGTGGCGCCTCGGGCCAGTAGCCTCGCCCCAGATCGGGGTGCATCAGTCGGTCGGGCTGGACCGATGGTGCGTCGGTGTCGCTTGTCGGGCCGAGGGCGGTGAAGGGGACGATCTTGCTCTCGCGGGCGGCGACGGTCCGGACCTTGTTCAGCATGATCCGATAGATCCAGGTTTTGAGTTTGGCTCGACCCTCGAAGGTCCCAATGGATCGAACGACGGCCAGCCATGTTTCTTGGACCACCTCGTCGGCCAGTGCCGGTGAGACGTACTGGCGGGCCATGCGTACCAGGCCAGGGTTGAGGTCGGCCACGAGTGTCCGGAATACGGCTGGATCCCCGGCCCGAAGCCCGTCGACGATGGCGCTCTCATCGATGGGTGTGTCGTCGGATTCGGTGGCCACCCAGCACATTGTAGGGCGAGGTTGTAACGCTTGGCCCTGTCGCTTGTCTGTGTTCTCAGTCGCCAATCACGGCGATGTCCGTCAAGCGAGGAGCTACAAGATGAGCGATGTTGATGTGTTGAACGAAGGACTGGCCGGTGAGTTCTTCGGCGTTGCCGCCTATGAGGCAGCGATCGGTTCAGGTCTGCTGGACGATGGCACTCTAGAGGTCGCTCGGGCGTTCCAGGCCGATCACCAGGCCCATGCCGACAAGATCGTCGAGCTGATCGTCGAGCGGGGAGGAACCCCGGTCCAGCCGTTGGCTGCCGAGGTCTACGCCGAGGAGTACCCGCCCCTCACAGACGCCGGCGACGTGATCGCCTATGCCATCGAGCTTGAGTCTGGTGCGGCATCGGCCAGCGTGGCCTCGGTCGCCCTCTATGAGGATCGAGCGTTGGCTGTCGTGGCCGCTCAGATCGCTGGGGTAGAAGCCCAGCACTGGTCGGCGCTGCTCGCTGCCACCGGACAGGCCCCGGTTCCCGGCCCGTTGATCCCGGTCCCGGCGGAGGTCGGGTGAACCAACGGCCGGGCCCGAGCGGGTCCCGACTGGTGTCGCCACCCCCAGCGACGGCCAGGCCGGACCCGCTCGGCCGGTTCGCCGGCCTGTACCGGTCCAGCGTTGGGCGCAAGTACGTGATGGCGCTGTCCGGGCTCGCAATCATCGGGTTCCTTGTCGTTCACCTGATTGGCACGTTGAAGATCTTTCTCGGACCGGGCGAGACCGATGCATACGGTGAAGCGCTCCGTGATCTCGGTGGACATCTCGTACCCCGAACTCATCTGCTTTGTTTTCGAGTTACGTGAGCGTGCCGAAGTCGGTCTCGTCGTTTCTCTCCTATGAGGCGGGCGAAACATGTTCGGACTACGTGACGAGCCGATCGAGAACTCGCCAGAGGCACGCAAGACCATTCGAGGTTTGTTGGCGTTCCGGCGGACCGAAGGACGCCCCTCGGCAATGAATTCATTCAACTTTGTTTACCCGAGCGCAGTGCTCGCCGACATTGAGGACCCGCTCGCGATCGCAAGAGAACACAATGGGGCTCAGCTACCGGGCCGAAGTGGCGGAGAGAGGGGGATCCGAACCCCCGGAACCCGTGAGGGTTCAACGGTTTCAAGAGACAGCGACTCAGCGAACCGACATCCGCTCGAACAGGCCACTTCCTGCTCGTGACTAAGTGACTCGATCGTCGGCCATTGTCCTCAGTTGACCGTTGACTACCGTGGCGGGCCAACGCCAGTGGCACCGCAGTGGCACACGGACTACGCGCTGCGACGAAGCGAACTGTGCTGAGCGACCATGTCCTCGACCTCACGACGGAAGTCCTCGGGCAAGTCTTCTACCTCGGTTATCCCGGCCCGGATCATGGCCTGCTGCTCCTCTTCGGACATCTGCCGCCACTCGCTCGCCGAGACCCAATGGAACTCCATGGATCCAGAGTACCAGAAGTGCGCTAGGCGAGGGCCTCCACGCCTAGGCTGCAGGCCGTGCTCCTGATTGAAGCCACCGTTCTCGGCGACATCGACCGATGGTGGACCCAATACGGAGACAAGCTCGCAACCGGGTCTGAGATTGGCCAGCTCTATCGCCTCCTGCACCAGGCAGCGATCGAAGCCCAAGCGGCCTGGTCGCTGCTGACCGAAAGCGGCGGCGGAACCCGCGTCTTCTCCATCCGATCCGCACTTGTCCCGATGGCCCTTCTCCTCATCGAAAAGGACGACGACATCATCGTGCTGGACGTACGAATACCAACACAGCGGTGAGCCGGTTCGGTCGAACCTCGTCGGGCCGGGCCGAAGAACAGCTGAACCGAGGCTTTCACCTCCCCACCGCTTGGTCGCACCCAAATCACAATGATCGGGACCGAGATGGCTGTCCGCCATTGCGCCCTACGAACCCCAACCCGTCTTGAACCGCGAAGGCGACTCAATGCCCACAGCCTCGATCAGATGCATGCTCAACGAGTCATGCCACGGTGATGCCACTGGAACCGCCACGATCCGAAGTCTTCGCTCACTGAAAGCAGCGAAGACTTCGACGCTACAACTCTCTGACCAGGGGTTTTGGCGGAGAGAGGGGGATTCGAACCCCCGGAACCCGTGAGGGTTCAACGGTTTTCAAGACCGACGCAATCGTCCACTCTGCCATCTCTCCGTAGACGAGGTTAGCTGCGAAATCGTCGTTGCGGATGTCTTATCGGCGGGGAAGATCGGGCCGAGCCCGACGACCTGGACCGGGTGGCCGACGCGGCTGAAGAAACTTACAAGCCCGTGCCCGGGGCGCAGTATGCGGCGTCTTCGGGTTTGGCGTATGTCCGGGACTCGTCCGGGCACAGTTCGGCCAACAGCGCCTGGGCGGCGACCTTGTGCGGACCTTCATATTGGGGGCGGATCCGCAACGCCGGACCTGGCACCGGAGCATTGGCGTTTGGGCCGCCGTCGGTCAGGTAGCCACGACCACAACCGCTCGGCGCCGACGTCCGGAAGTTCACACAGTTGTCGACCCACATTTGGTTGACCTCTTTATGCCAGCCGCCCCACCAGTCGCCGTGGCTGGTCGAGCCGCCGGTGGCCTTGCTCGCCCCAAACGACGTCGGGTCAATATCGGACGAGAGGAACCAGTCCGCCGTGTTCTCGCCAATGTCCACCTTGTAGTTCACGAAATACTCAAGGTTGGGCATCGTGTGGGAGAACGCTCCCCCACAATCGCTCACGTACCAGTCGCCCTGCGGCGGTTGGAAGTTGTCCCAGTTGCTCGGGTCTTGCCCATTCCAACATTGGGGGAACTTGACGCTCATTTCCAGCACCACCCAACGGCCCCCCTCAGCGCTGCCAAACCGTGACCCGTCACACGCCGCCATCGTTTGAGAGCCAACGCCGGTCACGGTCGAAAAGTTGTCGGAGCACTGGAAGGTCAGCTTCTTCCCACCGATACCGCCCTCGGACGTTGGCATGGTGTTGAGGTTGTAGTCGGCAATCATCGCCGCACCCTCGGGGTACACCTCGGCCGACCCTCGAGCCCGCCCCTCGCCCTTGTAGTACACGACGATGCGCTCGGGAATCCGAACGTTGCCAGCGCCGTCAAACATGGCGGGCACCCAGTACCCGGTCCGGTTCAACTCCTGGCCGTTGCACGTGCTCGACCCGGAGTTGATCAGCGTGTCATAGGTACTGAAAGCGTTCACGTGCGTATTACCGAAATGCATGTGCAGGTGCGACGCGCCGGGCTTGCCGGGGAAGACCAGCGGGTCGTCGTAGCTGAAGTGGCTGAACTCGCAGCCGGCTCGAAATTGCCCACCGGCCGAGATTGGAAACGCGTTCTCCGGGTTGCCCGCGGGGCGGGACAGATAGTCCGACCGCGGACCGTACAGGTCTTCCAGCACCAGGGGCCGCGTGGACCCCAGAGCGATGAGGGGCGT
>CAZSTV010000018.1:0-13950 GCA_964609665.1 uncultured Acidimicrobiaceae bacterium | reverse complement strand
CGACGGCGTGTTGAGGTACGGGCTGTTGTCATGGTTGGTGTTGCGGACCGACGCCCCCTGCAGCAACGCAAGGTTGCTCTGATAGTCAAGCCCCGCCGATCCAGCCGCAGCCGAACCGTCATCCGACAACCCATCGCCATCGGAGTCACCGAGCGCGCCGTCCGAGTCCGGGTCTAGCTCGGCCTGTTCGGGATCGCCGCCACCGCCAACCACGACCGAGCCGCCTTCCACTTGCAGCGGAGCGGGTGTGACGACGCCGTCGGTGACCACTCCATCGTTGAGCACCTGGCCATCGCCACCGATTCCGACAAGGGTGGTCGCCTCGTCCGACAGGTCGGTGGTGTCGACCACCGTGGTCGGGCTGACCAGCGCAACGACGGCCCAGACGGCCACCCCGACGCCGAACACCAACACGATCTTGACCAACACGCTGCCAGCGGAGAAACCGTCCGCCCCGGCAGACGTCGCCGACGATGTAGTCGACGTCCACTCGGGGTCATCGACCTCAAGGTCGAGTTCCCAGTAGTCGTCATCATCGAACTCAAGCTCATCGTCGAACTCGGGATGGTCGAACTCGGGATCGTCGAACCACCGGTCGTAACCGTCATCCGGTGCGGGCAACTCACCGGCGACGTCAAGCTCGGAGCGCGGCCCTCCGGCATCTACCGTCATGAAACTGCAATCTTAGGCCTAAGCGCTGGCGGGTGCACCGCGCCCGACCGGAAGATCACGCTGCAACTCAATTGGCCCGACCAAAAACCTCGCTCGGCGTGCCAGTGAAACAGCTGAGCACATAGGGGTAGCCGCCGGTCAAGTAATAGCCATACTGGCCGTCGACCACCATGCCATTGCACTCATCCAGGTCACCAGAACCCGCCTCAAATTGGAAGTCGTTGATGAACTGGCCGTTGTAATCGCCGCTAGCCACCCGACCTACCTCATAGGGAGTGAGGTACCCGTCCACATCGGCTCTCGGCCCGGTCTTTAGCTGGAAGCTGCTCTGCGCAGAGCGGACAACGCCGTCAGCATCGGTGAAGCACGGCCCGAACACCGGGAAACCATCCCGAGCGAACCCGATGACCGGCGACTCCTCGGTGCCTTCGCACGCAATCGTGTACAGCGCCTGCGGCGTCCGGTGATAGTGGTATAGGCCGTCCGCTTGGGAATGGGCGAAGTAGTCATCGAGGCGGAAGACGTTGAGATCGGAACCGACGTTGTACCGCCACGGGTGATCCAACTGATTGCCGCCACAACCGATCGCCTCGGACCCAAGGTTGTTGTCACCCTCGTTGAAGCAGGCCGCCGGGAACGCCTCCCAAACAATGCCGTTGAGCAGTACCGCGTGCGTGTTGAAACCGAGCGCCGTCGGCTCGGCGCCGGGCTCGGGGTTGATCGGAATCTCGTAGCGGGCCGCCACCTCGCCGGTCTCGTTGGCGAACGAAGTGTTGACGCTCACGTCATGGTTCGGGATTGAGTTTGTCTCGATCGTGCAGATCTCATCGTCGGCGGTGATGATGAGCGCTCCGTTGAAGACGTTGCCGTTCGACACGTCGTCGACGGTCGAGGTGAACTCGCCGACGTACTCCTCGCAACTACCGACCGTTGCGCTGAGCACCTGGCCTGTCAGGTCGACCGGGTCGGTCAGATCATCAACCGATGGCGGAGCGACCGCCGCCTGACCGTTCCCGCCACCGTTTCCATTCCCGCCGTTCCCGCCGTTCCCGCCGTTGCCGTTGCCCCGGTTCCCATTCCCGTTGCCTGCGTTGCCGTTGCGCTGGCCGTTCCCGTTTCGCTGCCCATTGCCGTTCCCGGCGGCAACGCCAGCTTCTGCGTCGTCTTGGGTGGCGGCGTCGGTACCGGCAGAGTCGGTTGAGCCACCGGCGGCTGCCGCGGCGATGGTCGCTGTGGCCCCTGCCGAGTCAATCGTGTCCCACGGAATTCGCTCCGACCGATAGATACGACCATCAACCGCGGCGACCCACACGGTCGAACCGCTTGCGTCCGCCTCGACGAGGTACGCGCTGTCGTCGCTACCCGGTCCCCCGGCCGTTACCAGCAGGTTGCCTCCGGCCAAGGCGTCGATGTCGCCGAGTGATCGGGTGTACTTCGGCACCACAACTTCGGTGACCTCCGTGGCGGTGCCGGTCTCATCGTCGATGGCGTACACCACGCCGCGGCTGTTGTTCTCTTCGCCACCGGTCTCGTTGCGATTGTCGTAGACCACCAGGTGGCCATCGGCGGTCCGCAGCGCGGCATGTTGACCAGACGTCCAGCTGCCGGAGGTCAGCTCCAAGAAGTCCGCGTCGAAACCGTCCGACACACCGGCGCTGTCACCGGCAATCCACGCAACGTCGCCGCTGTCGGCGTCGATGGCCACAATCCAGTGCTGGCTGCGGAGCGACACAAGAATCTCGTTGCGGTCGTCGTCGAAGAAGACGGAGTTTGCGTGGGTCCAATCTCGGCCGCCGGCCCGAGCTTCTGAGGTTGCCAACTCGCCGGGGAATCGGCCGGTGTCCAGATGATCGAAGCTGGACCACTCGAAGACGGTCGACCCATCGGCGTCCAAACGGATCACCGTGTCGCCCCGGGTGTCAACGCCGTCGACGTCACGGTTTTCTCGGCCGATCAGCAGCATCCCACCGTCGGGCATAAGCGCAACGTCGTGGTGCCAGCCACGAACACCGGACAGATCGAACGACGAGAGCAGGTCGCCGCCGAGGGTCATCCGATCAACCGATTGTGCCTGAAAGACCAACACCTCGCCGTTGCCGAGATCACGGAGCACCGGGTCCTGGTTGGCGGTGCCACCACCGGCGAGGTACCAAACGACTTCACCGTCGGCATCGATGCCCCAGTAGGTCGGGTCGCCAGCATCGGAGTTGGCGTTGGTGGCGGCGTTGCTGTTGTTGGCGTTCCCGCCACCGGTCGCGAGCCCGAAGAACGTGATGCCGTCAGCGGCCGATTCGTCTGCCCTCAAAGCGTCGGTGATCTCAACGCTTGGAGCGCCGCCGGGCAGCGGTCCCGTCGTGTGCTCCATGGTCGGGCCGAGTGCCACGCCATCGGCGGAGAGGGCCCGGAAGCTATAAGTAGTCTCGGCTCGCAGCCCGATCACGGTCACAACGTGATCGAGGTCTCCCGATGCAGGCGCGGCGGACGCGACGGAGCGAGTGGCCGACTCGGCAGAGGTGACCTCAACCACCACGTCCCCGGGCTCATCCGTGTGTACCTCGACAACGGCTACCAGCGTGTTGTCGGCGTCGGCGGCCACGGTGAACTCGCCACCTGGTTCATCCCCGGACGAGCACGCCACGGCGAACGCCGCAGCTATCCCCGCAACAACCAGCGCACGAAACGCGACCGCCCTGGTCGGCATGGCGAATCTGGCACCAGAGCGCGCCGCTTCGTCGTGTACTACTTGTTGCCGTCTGCCCATGACGACGTATTCTGGAGACCGAGTGTTAGGGCTACGTTAAGTCGATCGCATTCGTTCGATCTTGACGTCAAACACCCCGGGTTCGGCCGTGAGCAGCAGGCCTAGTGGAGATCCGGGCCAAGTGTGGGAGGCTTAACAGGTGTCGGAGATCTGGATCACGCTGCGGACACCGAACCGCCGAGCCTTGACCGTCCTGGTCGACGCTCCGTTGGTGGTCGGCCGTGACTGCGATGGGCTGATCCTTGCCGACCAGCGGGTGTCCCGCCGACACACCGGCTTCGAGCCATCGGGCGACAAAATCCAGGTGACCGACCTTGGCTCATCGAACGGCACGTCGGTCAACGGCACCCTGATCACCGGCCCAACCCTGGCCGGACCGGGCGACCTCATCTCCATCGGCAACACGGTCATCTCGGTGCAAGCCCGACAGGAAGGTGAAGGCCCGATCAGCGGCCTCACCACCGAGCTGACACCCCCCACTAACAACGCCATGAAAACCTCGATCGAGCTGGTGGCCGAGGCGGTTGAGCAGGACGATCCTCGCAGCATGATCGGGGCGGAAGTGGTCGGGGCGGAGGACGAGCCGGGCACGCTGACAGTGCTCTTCAGCGACATTGAATCATCGACCGAGTTGGCGGTGGCGATGGGCGACGCCAAGTGGTTCGATCTGCTCGGGCAGCACCACGAATTGGTTGCCACCCACGTCGACGCCCACCAGGGCCGCATCGTCAAAAACCAAGGCGACGGCTACATGCTGTGTTTCCGCAGCGCCAGGCAAGCGCTGCTCACCGCCATCGGCATCCAGCGGGACCTTTCGAGACTGAGCACCTCGCTACTCACAAGTAACAGTGACAGCGGCAGTGAGACCGACAACGACAACGAAAGCACCGGCACCGGAAATGAGCTTCGGGTCCGCATCGGCGTGCACACCGGCGAGGTCATGATGCAGGACGACGGTGACCTGTTCGGCAAGCACGTCATCGTCGCCGCCAGGATCGGCGCGCTCGCTGCTGGCGGTCAGATTTTGGTGTCGAACCTGGTCAAACAGATCGCCGAGCCTCGGGGCGATATCAGCTTCGGTCCGGCAACAGAAACGGCACTCAAAGGCATCGAAGGTGTGTCGGTCATCCATGAAGTGAGCTGGATGTCGTATGTTGCCGACTAAGGTCTCAAACTGGGAACAAGCCGCCAAATTCAGCGGCTCACACGCTGCGACGCAAACGCGATGAATCGGTGACGGTGCCGGTGCTAGGTTCATGGACATGAACTTCGGAGGAAAAATCTCTCTCGCGCTCGTACTGTCACTCGCCCTGTTTGCTTCGGCCTGCGGCGGCGATTCCGACGATGATGCAACAGCGGAAGAATCAAGCGCCGAGGCCGAGGGTGCTGCCACCCAAAACGCCTGTCCGGCGGAAGGCTGCACCATCGATTTCGGCGAGGTCACCAAGTCCGGCGACGAGATTGAAGTCACCTGGGTCATCAACTTCGACCCGGACCTGAACAACAACCACATCCACATCTACTGGAACAACTTCACCGCGGCGCAGGTCAGCAATGACGCCACCGACCGCAACGTTGCCCAGGGTGAGTGGGTGCCAACCGATACTGCGCCGAGCTACGTGACCGCGGGCGCTGTGTCCACATCGGTCCGCGGCGCATCAACCACACTTTGTCTGGTTGCCGCTGACCGGGATCACAACGTCATCGACGAGGGCACCGAGGTCTGCAAAGACGTTAGTGACCTGTTGTAGGGCATGACGGCGCCGGGCAGTACCGAGCCGACGTCGATCGGCAGGTATGAGCTCAGTTCAACGCTGGGGGTAGGGGGCTTCGCCACCGTCCACCGCGCCTACGATCCGGCGCTGGACGGTGATGTCGCGGTCAAGATTCTGCTCCCCCAGTTCGTCGACAATGACGACATACGGGATCGCTTTCTCCAGGAGGCCCGGCTGCTGCGCCGGGTGGACTCGCCGCACCTTGTCCGGGTGTACGACATCGGAGAGATCGACAGCGACGGCAACACGGTCGCTTCCTCATCCGGGGCAACCCCGTCCGAGGCGACGACCAAAATCGATAACACCCTCGATGTGGTAACCCAAACGATGGAGGCGGCCGCAAACACCAGGCCGTTCTTCGTGATGGAACTGGCAGATGGCGGCGTCCTCAGCGAGCGCTACCGGGGTCCGGTGGATCGGGAATCGCTCGCTGCCGTCGTCGACGCGTTGGCCGGCGGCCTGAGCACGCTGCACACCGCAAACATCGTCCACCGTGACATCAAGCCGGACAACCTACTGATCGCCGGTTCCACAAAGTCCGAGACCACCCAGATTGGCGGGGCGCTGCTGGCCGATGGCGAGCGGCTCCTCATTGGGGATCTTGGGCTTGCCAAAGACCACGACCGAACCTCGGTCGGGCCGACAGTGTCCGGTGGCACGCCGTTCTATCGGGCGCCGGAACAGATGTCACCCGGGGCGCCCATCACCCCCGCAGCCGACATCTATGCCGCAACCGGCGTGGTCTGGTTTCTGCTGACCGGCACGCACCCCCCGGAAACCCAGGCCGTACCCGCCCAGCTGACCTCCATGCCCGCGGCGTGGCAACCCGTTCTGCAACGAGGCCTTGAGCACGACCCGACGCTGCGCTACGCCACCATCGACGAGTGGGCGATGGAAGCCCGCCGGGCCATCGAGGCCGCCCCGAGCACCGGGTTTGACGAGATCAAGGTGGGCGAGGCCGCAAATCTCTGTCCTTATAAAGGTATGGCCGCGTTCCAGCCTGAGGACGCCGGGCTGTACTTCGGTCGAGACGACATGATCGACACGCTGGTGGCCAAGATCCAGAACCATTCGGTCCTGGTGATTGGCGGGCCTTCCGGCAGCGGCAAGTCATCGCTGATGCGGGCCGGGCTCATCCCCCGGCTGAGTCGGGGAGCCATCGCCGGAAGCCAGCAATGGCGGGTGGCGCTGTTCAACCCGGGCAGCGACGCGGTCGGTGAGTTGATCCATCAAATCCGCCAGCAGGCATCGGCGGCGTCTGACACGTTGCGTCGCGAAGATTTGCCGCACGGGGCTCGCCGCCTGCTCGATGACGGCACCCCAACCCTGCTGGCCATCGACCAGTTTGAGGAACTGTTCACCCTCAACCCGAACCGTGCAGACCAGGAACTGTTCTTGGAAACGCTGGCCTCCATGACCGAGTCCGAGCACAGCCGCATCAAAGTGGCCATTGCCCTCCGGGCCGACTTCTACGGTGTCTGCGCGGCGTTCCCATGGCTGAGCGAACGGATAAACGAAAGCCAGCTGCTCGTCGGGCCGATGTCTCGCCAGGAGTTGCGCGACGCCATCACCATTCCCGCCCAACGGGCCGGGCTTCGCCTGGAAGACGGACTTGCAGACACCATCCTCGACGACGCCGGGGGCGGCGGTTCTGCCGGCGGTGGCGCGCTCCCCCTGCTCGGGCATGCGCTGATGGAAACGTGGATCCGCCGTCGAGGTTCCACCATGACGGCGGAGGGCTACCAGGCCGCCGGCGGCGTGACCGGCGCCATCGCCCAGCGGGCCGAAGAGGTGTTCACCCAGCTCTCGCCGACCGACCAGACCGCCGCCCGCCACCTTCTGTTGCAACTCATCAACCCCGGCGAGGGCACGCCGGACACCAGGCGACGGGTTGCTCGGGCCGCTCTCGCATCGAGCGATGGGTCCGCGGCGGTCATGGAGAAGTTGGCGTCGGCTCGGCTGCTGACCATCGACGACCAGGCGGTCGAGGTTGCTCACGAGGCGCTGATCCAGTCGTGGCCCCGACTCCGAGGGTGGATTGACGACAACCGCGAGAGCCTGCAGATCCGACGACGGATCGGCGTGTCGGCCGCAGAGTGGATTGCCCAGGACCGCAGTTCCGACCTGCTCTACCGGGGGACGCAGCTGGTCAGCGCGTTGGAATGGCTCGACGCCAACCCCAGCCAGCTCGACCCCGACGGGATCGACTTTCTGACAACCGCCCGGGAGGTGCGAGACACCGCTGACCGGGAGCAGGCGGCCCGCGAGGCGCGGGGCAAACGCAACCGACGTCGGGCCATCGGGGCGCTGGCGGTGCTGACCCTCGCCGCTATGGCCGCGTCGGTGGTGGCGCTGGTTGCGCTTCGGCGCTCGCAGTCAAACGAGCGGGCGGCGGAGGCCCAGCAGGTGCAGGCCCTGGCCGCAGCAGCCACGGCCAACGCGTCGGACCAACCGCTGCTTGCCACCGGCCTTGCGGTGGAGAGCATCGCCAGAGCCAACCCGTCGACAGCGGCGGCTCGTGGTTCGCTGGTCGAAGCTCGGGTTGGGTTGGACGAGAACCGGTGGTTGCCGCAGCCGTTCGGTCATCCGGTCAACGTCGGCGATATGCAGGCGGTCGCCATCACCCCAGACGGCACCCGGTTCGTCACCGGCGGCCGTCAGGGCCAGGTGGTGTTCTGGGACCTTGTCACCAGGACCGAGACGCAGCGTTTCGAAGACTCCCATCTGTCCGGCGTCAAGGCGATCACCATCTCCCAGGACGGTCGGTGGATGATGTCGGTTGGCGGTTGGCAAGCGGTGCTGTGGGACCTCGCGGCCGAGACCCCGGAACCGATTCTCCTCCATGAGATCGAGCGGATCGGCGGCGTCACCCTGTGGGACGCGGCGTTCTCCGACGACAGCTCGCTCATCGCCATTGCCACGGAGGGCTTTGGCATCCTGACCTTTGACCGGGCCAGCCGACGCCTCATCAGTGCCGGGCTGACCGACTCCCCAATCGATCCACTCAGCATTGCGTTCCTTGACAACGATCGGCTGGTGGTTGGCGAGGGGGCGGGCAACCTCCACATCCTGGAGGTGGCCACCGGCGATTCGCTCGGCCAGCCGATCATGGCGGGCGACGACGGCAACGACGTGTGGGAAGTGTCGGTCAGCGCGGATCGAACGATGCTGAGCACGGTCGCCACCGACTACACCATCAAAACCTGGGACATCGAGCCGGACGGGTTGAGCCCCGTTGCGGTCATGGACGACCCATCCATACGTAACCCACAGGGGGTGCTGTGGATTCGAGACGGCGAGGAGTTGCTGGTCGGGGCGTCGGACGGGAGGCTGCATCGCAGCGACCCGATGACCGGTGAGCTTCTTCCCGGCGGCCCAAGCGCCGCGCTGCACACCGACGAGATTGCCGATTCCAGCGCGTCGACCAACGGGTGGATGGTGTCGCTGGCGGACGATCAGCGGGTGCAGGTCTGGCGGTACGTCGGTGACCACGCCCCGGTCGACGAGGTGGTGGCGACCGGCGACTCGATGACCGACCTTGCGCTGTCGCCTTCCGGTGAGCTGCTGGCCGCGGCCACAGTGGAGGGCGTTGTGGTCCATGACGCCGCCACCGGTGACCTGCTCCACCAGTTCGACGGAGAGAAGACGAGCGTCGTGTTCGTCAACGACCAACTGGTCGCCGCCGGGTCATCGTCGGGGTTGTTGCACCTGTGGGACGTGACCAGGGGTGCACTCATCGGCGAGAACGCGGGACACGGGGGCAGCGCCATCTGGAGCTTGGTGGCCTCACCAGATGGTGACCATTTGGCCTCGGCGGCAAACGACGGTTCGGTCAGTGTGTGGGACGGCGAAACCCTTGAGAAGGTTCGAGATCTCGAAGGGCACAGCGCTCAGACCACCGGGGTTGATTTCACCCGGGACGGCGAGACGGTGATCTCCATCGGGTTTGACCAGCTGATGCGGTTCAGCCCGGTCGACGGTGGCGAGACCCGGGTGGTGCCATTGCCGCAGGACGGTCCGCAGACCATCTCCGTTCACCCGACCGAAGACCTTGTGGCGGTTGGCGGCTCGTGGGAGGCCATCGACGTGATGGATTTCGACGGGATCGTGCAGGTGTCGATGGCGCCGCACAGCCAAGGCGTGTGGGACACCGTGATTGCCGCCGACGGACTGTCGATCGTGGCCACCAGTCGGGATACCGGCGAGGTGCAGCTGTGGGATCTGGCAACCGGTGAGCGGTTGGGTCCGATCTTCGGCTCGACCTATGACCGCATTGAGTCCGACGTGGTGATCGACCAAAACGGTGTTGTCTGGTCGAGCGGCACCGACGGGTCAATCAGGCGGCTCGACGTTTTGGATCAGCGGGTCGGGTGCGAGATCAGCCGCAACGTCATGGACGCCAGAATGCAGGAACAGTTCCTGTCGAGCGCCACGCTAATGAGTTGCCCCTAGAGGCGGCCTGACCCGTCGGCCAAGACTGAAGGGCCGACGTCGACTCTAAAGAGATTAACTAGACCCTTTCTTCGGCGAGGGAGGTCTTGTAGTCGGCTTCGAGGAACTCACGCATGTCGGCCGGAGGCAGTGCAGCGCCGGTGATGTCGTTGAACATTTCACAGGCGACGGTGTCGGTGGGGTCTGCCCACTCATCGGGCTGCCACACGGCGCCGCGGCGGAACGCCTTTGCGCAATGCATGAACACCGAATCGATGTCGAGCAGAATGACAACCTTGGGGGTACGCAGTTCGTCTGACCACAGGCCGAGCAGCTCGGGGTCGGTGCTGAGCCGGGCCTTCCCGTCAATCCTCAGAGTCTCGTCGCTGCCAGGAACCATCACCAGCAGGCCGGCCTGGCCGTTGGAGACGATGTTGGTGAGCGAGTCGATCAGGTTGTTGCCGTTGAGGTCCGGCAGGGCGACGGTCCGCCCATCGTTCAAGACCTTGAGCTGACCGGCGGGGCCGCCGCGAGGTGACACGTCGCAATTGCCACTCTCGCCGGAGGTGGCGAGGCACAGGAATGTGGAGGTGGCCACGAATTGGGCGGTGGCGCCGTCGATGGTGTCGCCCTTCTTCTCCTGCACGAGCTTTGAGGGCTCCCGGTACATCTCGCGGAGTTGGTCAAGCGTGGTGATGTCGTGAGAGCTCATGGTTCAAGTGTGCGACCCACGGCGGTGCCGGTCAAGACGGTTTGCGGCCTCACCCCGGTGGGGGTCGAACTGCGCCGCGGCCAGCGGTGCGGGTCCGCGGAGGCGCAGGCCGGAGGGTCCGCGCGGTGCGAGGCCGGCCGATGCGCCTCACCCCCGTGGGTGAGACCTCAATACCCCCTCCAGGTGACGACGGGGCGACTGTCGATTTCTACCTTTGAAGGTATGTTCACCGCACCTGCAGCACCACGAAACCCCGACGGGTCGGCCTCCCACCCCGCAAACGTCGGCTCACCGATGCGCCGCCTGATGGCGGAACTGCTCCCCCAACGAGGGCCCGCCAAGCTGCTCGGGTACGCAGCGCTCTTCTGGATAGTGTCGACCGTCGTCCACCTCGGGGTCTTCATCGCCGACGACACCCCATGGTCCGGGGCGATCTCGTGGCGTAAGCCGATTGTGTTTTCGCTGTCCATTGGCCTGTTGCTATGGGCCTACGGGTGGGTGCTCGACCGACTCGCCCACCGTCCACGACTCGCTTGGACGCTGTCGGTGCTTTTCACTGTGTCGTCGACTGCGGAGATCGGCCTGATCGCCATGCAGCAATGGCGAGGGCGACCCTCGCACTTCAACACCTTCCAGACCGGCGACGCGGTGATATGGGCGGCGATGGGCATCTTGGTGGTCGTGATGTCAGTGGCGCTGGTCGGCCTATTCGTTTGGTCGCTGGTCGAGCGACCGGAGGACCGGGTCCATCGCATCGCCATAATCGGTGGGTTGCTGATGGTCATGTCGGGACTTGGGGTTGGACAGTGGCTCATCTCTCTCGGCAGCCAATACGCCGACCAGTTTGATCGGGTACCGGAAACGGTCATCAGCGGCGACGCCGGTGTGGCCAAGTTTCCCCATGCGGTGGCGTTCCACGGCATCCAGGTGTTCATGGTGACCGCCGCGCTCCTTAGCCAGTCGGCGGTGCAAGCGGCGACTGCGGCTCGGACCATGTGGGGCACAGTCTTGGCCTACGGCGGCGTGCTGGTGTTCTCGGCCCTGCAGTCGTTCGGCGGGCGGGCCCCGCTGGACCTCAACCTGGTGTCCGGACCGCTGCTGCTGCTCAGCGTTGTGGTGTTGGTTGGGACGCTGGCGCTGACGGCGCAATCTTGGTGGACGGCCACGTCGAGACGGGCCGACGCAGACATTGCGGGCTAGGTTCGGAGGGTGACACCAGGTTCAGCCACACCCTCGGCGACCAAACGGACAACCAGCCCCAACACCCCGGCCTGGGTGGTCACGGGCGATGGCCTGCTTGCACTGATCGGCCTGACGTTGGTCGTGATGGAAATTTGGGTCATCGGAGACTTTCGGTTCCGAGCCCTGCATAGCGTCACGGTCACCGTCTTGGCACCGGTGGTGATGATGCCGGTCGCGTTCCGCTCCATCGCCCCCTTGCCTGCGTTCCTGATAAACAGCGTCGGCACCGTCGCCATGGTCACCTTCAACTACGACAGCGACTTCTATCAGTGGGCCAACCTCCTGTTGTTGTTCAGCGTCGCAGTTGCCTTCGCCGGTTGGACATCGTGGTTGGCGCTCGGCATCGGGCTTGGTGGCGTTGGCTACTACTTTGCAACGTTCCCGGAGGAGGGCCTCAGCACCGGGATCATGATCACGTCGCTGTGGTTGGTGGCCTGGTTGGCGGGGCGGATCTACGGCTCTCAAGCCGAGCAGGCCAGGCTCCGCACCGACCGTGACCTTGCGGCCGAGCTTGCCGCCACCAGACAGGAGCGGTTGGAGCTTGAGGCGCAGCGGACGAACATGGCTCGTGAGGTCCACGACCTTGTGGGCCACACCATCAATGTGATGGTGGTCCACGCCGGGGCCGGACGGCGAGCGGTCCGAGATGACCCCGACGGTGCCGAGCGGGCATTCGAAACGATCGAAACCACCGGACGATCGGCACTGGACGAGCTGGACCGGGTGCTCGGCCTGCTGCGCGGCGATGATCAAGACACGCCGCTCGCCCCCATGCCCGACCTTGGCGCGCTGGCAGACCTGGTCTCGGAGTTCGACACCGCAGGGTTGGCGGTGGAGTTGTCGGTGGTAGGCCCGGTCGATTCGGTTCCCCGAGGGCTCGGGCTGTCGGTCTACCGCATCGTTCAGGAAGCGTTGACCAACACGATGAAACACAGCAAGGCTACGTCTGCGGACGTATCGGTGGTGATTGTCGACGCCGATACCGGTGCTGGTGCCGGGGCGGGTAGCGGTGGCGTGGTGAACGTGACCGTGGCAGACCCGGGCCCAGCCCGTAAGGTGTCGGCCGACGGTCAGTCACCGGGGCGCGGCCTGGTCGGCATCGCCGAGCGAGCACAGCTACATGGAGGCCACGCCCACTTCGGTCTCGACGCCAGCGAGGGCGGCGAGGGCGGTAGCGCCAAGGCTGCCGGTGGTGGTGGCGGCTTCACGGTGCAGTGCACGCTGCCCCTGGCCCGGACCGAGGTGAACTCATGAGCGCCGTTGACCCTGCCGGTACTGCTCCAAACGATCAGGTGCCGCAGCTGATTCGGGTGGTCCTGGTTGACGATGATTCGCTGATGCGGGCCGGGCTGCGGATGATCATCGAACAGAGTGACGACATCGTGGTTGCTGGTGAAGCAGGCGACGGTGCGGACGGGTTGCGCCTCGTCCGCCAGGAGCGGCCGGACGTGGTGCTGATGGATGTGCGGATGCCGGGTATGAACGGCATCGAGGCGACGCAAGTTTTGACCGACTCCGGGACCGAGGTCCGGGTGATCGTCCTGACCACCTTCGAAATGGAGGAGTACGTGTTCGGCGCACTTCGAGCGGGAGCGAGCGGCTTCCTGCTGAAACGCACGAAGCCGGAGCAACTGCTGGCCGGAATCCGGGCGGTGGCCGAGGGTGACGCGCTGCTCTCGCCGTCGGTGACCCGTCGGGTGATCGAGGAGTTCACGTCGGCCGGCACCGTTGCCCAGGCGCCCGACCCACGGCTCAGCCAACTCACCGAACGCGAGCGCGAAGTGCTGGTCCAAATGGCGGGCGGCCTCAGCAACGACGAGATTGCCGAGACACTGTTCATCGCCGAGAACACCGTCAAAACCCACGTCAAACACGTCATGTCCAAACTCGGGTCGCGGGACCGAGTGCAGGCGGTGGTCGCCGCATACGAAGGCGGCCTGATGCGCCCCCAGTGACGTTGGTTCGGCCTGGTTTGCCGGTCGATGCCTGATGCCGCTCCGGCCCACAGGCCCCGCCGTCCGGGCATCGCAGGAAACGGCCCCGGAAACCGGCCACCTCGGCGAGGGAGAGCGCTACACTGTCGGGACCCTGGAGAGGTGACAGAGTACGGTCGATTGTGCCTCCCTGCTAAGGAGGTGTCCTCGCAAGGGGACCGTGGGTTCAAATCCCACCCTCTCCGCTCCACGGAAACCCGCCCAGCCCCACAAGGCAGGCGGGTTTCTCCGTTTCAGGCAAGTCTGTCGGTCAGGCCTATCAGATGACCCGGACTCTGCCCAAAGTCGCAAAATCCCGCGAAAATCCCGCGGCTCCTGGTCTCGCAGTAGATAGACCACCACGCGATCTCGTAAATGTCCAAT
>CAZSTV010000017.1:25618-44052 GCA_964609665.1 uncultured Acidimicrobiaceae bacterium | reverse complement strand
ACCTCATCCACACCGATTGTGAACGAGGGCATCAGGTCAAGCCAGAACCCCCGGAAGTGGTTTGACCCGACGATGATGACCAGGTCCGGGCGGGAGGCTTCGAGCGCCACCTTGGCCTCGGCCAGTCCGTCTCGGAACGCGTGGGCGCGCTCCAGATGGTCCACCTCGGCCCAACGGGTGTTCATCAGCGTGGTGTGCGATGCACCCACTGCGAAGACCGCGTTCGCCATCAGTCGACCCCACACATCGATACAGCGCTGCGAATCAGCAGCTTGGTCAGCAGTTCCATGTCTGCGAGGTCCACGGCGTTCATGCCCAGCTGGAAGTCCACGGCCAGCTTCTCTGGTGACACCTTCGGCAGCCCGACCCGGGCCGTCGGCACGCCTTCGGCCCGCAAGATGTTGGCATCGGTTGCGCCACTCAAACCAGCGATCGGCTGATGTTCACGATCAGTCAGTTGCTCCCAAGCAGCGATAGTGCCTGCGATGACCGGGTCATCCGGTGCCGTGGTGGTGCCCGGAATCGCCACGGTGGGGCGGACCGTGGCCGTTGCCCCAATCTCAGCCGCCAAACGGGCAACCTCGGCCCGAAACGCAGCGTTCGCCTGTTCCGGCAAGGTCCGCGGACTGAGCCGAAGATCGACGTGGAACGTGCACTGGGCGGTGGTGAACGCCGGCATGTGAGGCCATCCCCCTTCGATCGCCGACACCACGCCCTGCGGGGCGACAAGACCGGAACGATGCTCCTCCGCCCAGCGTTCGAACCAGTGCTCAAGGCCGGCGACGATATAGCCGGCGTCGGCGATGGCGTTTCGGTACGGCAGCAGATGTCTGCTGCCCACGTAGGTGTGACTGCCGCTCACCTCAACCTCGAACCAGGTAAGGCCAACCTCTTCCCAGGAGATCGCCCAACCAGTCTTGGCAATGATCGCTCGAGACGGACGCAACAGTTGCACCAGTTGGCGACAGCCTTCGCCGTGCCCATCTGGCAGGTGGGCGGCCCGCCGATTGGACGGCATCCCCCCGGCGCCAAACCCGACGAGCAGGTCATGACGAAGCGGCACCTCGGCCGCCACCAGCGCCTCGGCCGCGGCCAGCACGCACGCTCCGTGACCCTTTGGGTTCTGGGCTCCAAGCCCGACGATGAGGTCATCTCGCCGCTCGGCGTTCGGCTCGAAATCGGGTCGCATCTCCGGTCCGGCCCATGGCAGGTCGTCATGGGGATTGCCGACGGTCACGGTGTCGATCGGGGCGTAGAGCAACAGTGACTGAGCGCCCTCAACCTGATCGGCCCCGCCGTCGACACCCGCCACACCTTCGGACCTACTGCCTGCGATGCGACCATGGGCGTTGGCCATGGCCGACGCGTCGACCGCCGGGTCCGCTGCCGCGACCGGCTGGACCTGGCCGTGGAGTCCGACCGACGACATCTCTGCAGCCAGGTACTCGGCAAGCGGCCGTTCGCCGCCGGTCGGCGACGCGATGTTGACCATCGCCTCACAGATGTCAGCGAGTCGGTCACGCACCACCGTGGCCTCGGCCGCGGCGACCGCACCGGCGTACGACGTGTCAGGCATCGGGGGTGCCCACCCAGGTGCCGGTCGTCTTGGTGAGTATCGCCACCAGCTTCTTTCGGAACGCGTAACCGATACCACCAAGGGCCACCGCTCGCATCATCAGCCGGAACATCGCGGTCACGACCGAACGTCCTGGTCCAGAAATCCCGACACCACCGCGTGGTAGTGCTGAGGCCGTTCCTCCTGCAGATGATGTGATGCTTTGTCCATCACGTAGAGCTGCCCGTGTTCCACCATTCTGGCCAGCATCAACGGGTAGTCCGGGGTGAGGAAGTCGTCGTACATGCCCCAGGCGAACAGCACCGGGCACTGGATGCGGCCAAGCTCTGCGGTCATGTCATGCCAATCGCCGCGCGGACTGTCCGAGCGAGCCGCCAACGCCATCTCCTCAGCGTCGATCGACTGCTCAAAGCGCATGGTGACCGTGGCGTCCGGGATCTCGTCACGGTCGTACCATTCCAGGTCCGCCATGAGGTCCTTCATCTTCTCCCACGTGGGACCGTCACCCCCGAAGTAGGCGTCACGAGCCCGCCGACCACGCTTTGAACCTTCGGGGAGCGGCGCGAGGGGTCCGTAGAACACCGGCATCGATCCGGTAACCACCAAAGACCTGGTCCGCTCCGGATAGTTCGCCGCCAGGTTCAGGGCGATGGAACCGCCCCAGGAATTGCAGACGAAGTCGGCCTGCTCGATCTGTAGCGCGTCCATGAGGTCACAGATGGTTGCCGAGTGGAACTCCCACATCGGCCCGGTGATGGTGCACTTCTCGCTCTTGCCGTACTGCAGCAGATCAACCAGCAGGCAACGCCGATCTTTGGCGAACATCGGAGCGACCGGTCCGAAGTCGGTCCAGGCCGTACAGCCGGGGCCGCCACCGTGCAGAAAGATGGTTGGCGGACCCTCCCCTATCTCAATCAGGTGGTAGCCAAGACCGCCAGCGTCGACCATTCGGCCCGCCGGTTCGGGCTGCACATCGACAGGCATCAGGAGGTCACCTCGTCACTCTCATCGTCTCTCTCATTGTCGCTCGCGTCGTCACCCGCATCGCCACTGGCCGGCGATTGGTCGTGTTCATCAAACGGGTTGCCTTCCTCACAGAGCCGACGCCATTCGATGAGCGAGATGTCCGGTCGGTAGAGGCGCTCCGGCGGGGCGTCGGTGTTCTCGACCATCCAGCCGTCTTGCCCGGAGAACTCGCCGTGGAACAACCAGCGGATGCCGCCAAGGTACTTGGCGTAAAAGCCGGCCTTGGCCAGGCCGCTCTTGAATTGCACCATCACCCCGACGTACTTCGTCTTGCCGGCCTCAATCGGGACGTAGAACTCGTAGTGAATGAACTGCGGGTAGGCCACACGCAGCACACCGGGCAGACCCAGTGAAACAAACCCCGGATAGTCCTGGCTCATGATGTAGGGGTCGTTCTTTTTGGCGCCGCCGGTGTTGCCGAGGAACTTGCCCTGGGTCTGCTTCGGCTTGATCTTCCACCATCGCTCGTTGCTCCAGGTCCCAAGCCCGGGGTAGTCGGCGGTCCAGTGGCGCTCGTCCTCGACCCGATAGATCCAGCGGCCTTTGCGCTCGATGTGGATCTTGTTCCAGGCGGGCATCATTTTGAAGATCCGCCAGAACGAGTTGTTGTGGAGGTACTTGGCGTGACCTTCGTCAAAGCCATTCTCGGCGTAGAGCCGCCAGTCGCCGCCGCGATCCTCGATCCTGCCGCCGACCGCGTAGCTCGGCGGGTCGACCAGTTCTTCGGGTAGTTGGTCTTTCAGCGGGTGAGGTTCCCGGTCGCCGATGAATACCCACACCAGGCCAACCGCCTCGGCCACCGGGTAGGTCTGCACCTTGGCCTTGCCACACATTGGCGAGTCCGGCCCGTCGGTGATGACGGCAACAAGGTCGCCGTCGGACAGTCGGTAGGTCCAACCGTGGTACGGGCAGGACACCGTGCCGGGGAACTCTTCTTTGCCGAGCGACAGCGGAACGCCTCGGTGGGGGCAACGGTCGTGGAGGCCGAAGGCTGTGCCGTGCTCATCACGCTGCAGCACGACGTCTTCGCCGCACACCCGGACCGCTACCGGCTTGCGGCTGACCTCGGTCGACCATTTGACCGGGTACCAGTAGTTCCTGAATCCTTCTGCTGCCCGGTCGTAGTCAGGCCATGCCGACCAGTCGGCCCGGCCGTCGGAGTACTCGCCGCCGCCACCCTGTTTGCGGGAGGCCATGAGCGCCGCCACCCGGTCCTCGCCGGTTTGCACCTCACCAATCGACATGTCGTCTCCAGTCACAGCGGCCGAGGCCTATTGTCGTCCACCGGGTCGATCATCACCAGATTCATGGTCCGTTCAGCGGACCGAGGCCCCGAGGCGCCGGCTGAGCTCTCCCGCTGCGGCACAGACCATCTCAACGGTGCCGGTCACGATGTCCGACGCGATGTTGGGCGCGGCTTCAGCCCCTGAATCAGAGGCCGAAGCGGACGCGCTACCAGGGTCGGGGCTGAACGCATCGACCGGGCCGGTCACCGCAAGCGCTCCTGCCAAACGGTCGCCAAGCTCAAAGACGGGCGCACCGATGGACATGAGCCCGTCGGACACTTCGCCCTGCTCAATGGCAAACCCCTCCCGGGCCACGGTGCTCAGGGTCTTCCGCAAGACCTCGGCATCGGTGATGGAGTTCTCCGTTAGCGCTCCCAGCGGGCCCGCAAGGACCCGATCCAGGAGGCGCTGTGGGCCATTGGCGAGGAGGCAGCGGCCCGTGGCGGTGCAATGCAGCGGCAGCCGACCGGCCACGCTGGATGGCACCTCGGCCGCCGAGCGCCCCGGCAAGCGTTCCACGTACATCACCTCAAGCCCCTCGAGGACCGCAAGGTGCACTGTCTGTTGGGTGGCAGTGGAGAGGTCCTCCATAATCGGCAGTGCGGTGTCACGTAACAGCCGTCGTCCCGGCACCCGGCTTCCGAGCTCGAAGAGCCGGGACCCGAGCCGAAACGCGTCTCCTGACCGCTCCACCACGCCCCACGTCACCAACTCGCCACAGATCCGGTGGACGGTTGACTTTGGCAGGCCGCTGGACCGCGCCAGTTCCGATAGCCCGAGCACGCCGTCGCTCTCCGACAGCGCGTCGAGAATCATGGCCACCTTGCCAATGACGGACTTCGGATGCTGTTGCGTCATGCCTTGGTCAAGCGCCAACAGCAATCCGCTACACGTATCCGGGAAGCGGGTCCCGGTCAAACATGATGGCACCGGCGTTCTGGAACGTGATCTCTCCCATGAAGGCGTGCTGGGTTGGCATGTGGGCGTCACGGAAGCAACGGGAAAGGTGGTTGGCGTGCTCCGCTGCTTCCATTCCTGACACGAGGTAGGCGGCTCGGGCGACCTCGGCACATTCCCGGGACAGGTGGGTGCAGGAGAGCCGCATCATGCTCTTGGTCTCAAGGTCAAGCTCTTCGCCGCGGTCCAGCTTTTCCCAGGCCTGCTCCACAGAGTCGTAGAAGAACAGCCGGGCGGAACGAAGTCTGGCGTCAGCTTTTGCCATCTCCATCTGAGCGTGGGGCCGATCACCAAGGTTTGGGGCCCCGGTCGAGGAAACCCGGCCTGCCGCTGAGTCGAGCACAGTGTTGATCGCCGCCTGCGCAACACCGATGCCGGTGACGGCCAGTACCTGCGTTGCCAAGGCGAGCGTCGGGTATCGGAAGAACGTGCCCTCCGGTGTCAGCGGACCACCACGGATGAAGGCGTGGTCTTTCGGGACGAGCACGTCTTCCAGCACAAGGTCAAAGCTGCCGCTGCCCGACATGCCGTGAGTGTCCCAGGAACCGGTGTCGATCTGGGCCAGTTCGGCGGGGAACACCGCCATCGCCGGGAGCGCACCCTCGACTTCGGGAATGATCCCGACGCCAAGACGAGCAGCGGACATACACCCGCTCGCCCACTTCCAGCGACCGTTCAGCAGATACCCCTCGTCGACCACCTTTGCCGGTTGCAACGGAAACATCGCTCCGGCGAACACGTCATCGGGGTTCTTCCAGGTCTCCTGGACCACTTCGAGTGGCAGCGCACCGAGGTAGGACTCACAGACTCCGAAGCTGGCCACCCACCCTGCAGAGCCATCGGCCTCGGACAGTGCCTCGATGGCGAGCAGGAACTCGACCGGGGTTCGTTCGTCGCCGCCGTACTCTTTCGGGACGAACGCTCGGTAGATGCCGATGTCCTTGAGGCGCTCGATGATGTCATCGGAGACGTAGTGCTGCGCGGCGAACTCATCGCTGCGAGCCCGGATGTCAGCCGTGAGTTGATCGAAGGTCTCCCAACCGCCCCACAGCGCTTTGTCGATCTGGTAACGGCTCACGAGCTGCTCCTCCTTCTTCGACCCCTTCACCCCATTGTGATGCAAGCGAGCGGACGACGCCGCACCGCCGGTCCGCTGGCCGGACCATAGCAAGGCTCCCGTCGGGGTGAGCAGCCCGCTGGCGGTGGCCAGCCTGCCGGCGGTGGGCCGCCAGCGGGGTTAGCGGACGAGCACGACCTCGGCTTCAATCTCGACCGGGATACCGAACGGCAGCGATGCCATGCCGACGGCCGACCGTGCGTGGGCGCCGACCTGTGGGCCGAAGATCTGCAATACCAGATCGGAGAATCCGTTTATGACCGCCGGCAGCGGTGCGAAGCCCGGCTCACAGCGGACCATTCCGAGCGCTTTCACCCAGCCACCGATCCGATCCAACGTGCCCAGTTCTCGCTGCAGCGACCCGAGCATGGACAATCCGACCAGTCGAGCGGCCTCGTAGCCCTGATCGACTGTGAGATCGCTGCCAACTGCGCCGAAGGGACCAACGGTCGATCCGTCCACACCCTGTGGCCCATGGCCGGAGATGATGGCCCGGTCCCCCACCACGTGTACGAAGGAGAAGGGCAGTTCTACCCCTTCGGGAATTTTCAACGGCGGCGGCAATTCAATGCCCAGTTCTGACAGACGGTCCTCGATGGCTCCCATTGCCCGAGTGTAGGGAATTTCCGATCGACGGATCGACTGTGACGCTTCCATGTAGAAGGAGTTGCATTGAAGCAGTCGGTTCAGATTTGTTAACTAAGGTCTCCCCATCAACACGCTTGCTGAGGGATGGCGGGGCAAGCCGATTCCAGCTAAAGGGGAGCATTCATGGGGTCACGTCGGGTATCAGCTACAGCAGGAAGGCGCCTGGCCGTTTCGGTCGCAGGGGCGCTCACCATCGCTGCAGGACTCTTTGCGGTTCCGGCCGCAGCGGAAACCATCGAGGTTCCGATCGCAGAGACCACCGCTGTTGGCACGCCAGGCTCGTCGGTCGCCCTTGGGAGCGCAGAGGTGGCGGAGGACCTTCAGGGACGATCCTGCGAGGTATCCATCGTTGTAAAGAACCAGTCGTCGGACCACCCCGGCAACGTCGTCGTGGTCACCAGCGGTGACTCCCAGATTTCGGTCGCTGAGGTTGAGGACGTGGCGTTCACCACGACAACCGGTGGCGGCACGCTCACCCTCGGACCCACCATCGACGTGTCGGTCACCCTCGGCACCGACGACCGCTCAAGCCTCGGCTCCAACCTCTCGGTGACCTGCGAACCGCTACCGGCGGCACCCCCGCCACCATCGGTTGAAGGTGACCCGAAGTACACCGGCTGACCATGCACGCTCGTCTGCGGGCGTTCGTAGTGACGGTGGTAGCGCCCTTGGCGTTGGTGCTGACGGCCGCTGGTTGCGGATCGACCGAGTCCATCGGTTCGCTCCAGACGGATGACAACACTGTCGCCATCGAGGTCCTCGATGGCGACGAGATTGAACAGCCTGCCTCGGCAGTCGACCCCGTTGGCTCGGAGAGCGCGCCCAACGACGACGGGGATGCTGACGCGGATTCTGAGTCCGACAGTGCTGCCGGCGACGCAGAGTCCCCCGATGGGGGGTCCTCTGATGGGGCGTCCTCCGATAGGGAGCCCTCGCGCTACAGCATTGTCGCTCAGGCCACCTCGGCCTCGGTGACGGCCAGGACGACACCGGACGCCGCCGCACCTGCCGTTGCCGAGTTCGACAATCCCACCGCCACCGGGTCACCCCTCGTCTTTCGAGTTGTCCCCGGTGGCACCGCTTCGCCGGAGTGGATCGAGGTGCAGCTCCCGGTACAGCCGAACGGAACCACCGGTTGGGTCCCCAAGGAGCAGGTCTCGCTGTCGGACAATCCGTACCGGGTGGAAATCAGCCGAGCCGACTACTCGCTTCGGGTGTACCACCTCAACGAACTGTGGGTGGAGACGCCAATTGCGGTCGGCAACGGCGACACGCCGACCCCCGTCGGCGACTTCTACCTTCTGGAACTGCTCCAGCCATCGGACCCGACCGGCCCGTACGGACCCTACGCCTTCGGGCTATCGGGCTTCAGCGAGGTGCTCACCAGCTTCGGCGGCGCCGATGAGGCCATCATCGGCCTGCACGGCACCAACGATCCAAGCTCGCTCGGCAGCGACGTGAGCCACGGCTGCATCCGGCTTGAGAACGACGTGATCGAGCAGTTCGCAGCGGTACTCCCGCTCGGCACGCCGGTCAGCATCACCTAGTCGACGGACGTCAACCCAGAATTGAAGGCAGCGGTGGCCGTACGGTCCGGCCACCATCAACCGTGATCACCTGCCCGGTCACAAACCTGCTCTCGTCCGAAGCGAGCCACACCACCACGTCTGCAACATCCTCGGTGGAACCCGTCCGACCGATGGGATGCAGACGGGCCAGGGCCGCTGCAACCTCTTCACGGTCCGGTCGGTCATCGACGTAGGCGGCATTGAGCGGCGTATCAATCCAGCCCGGCGCCACCGCGTTGCAGCGAATGCCGTGCGGTCCAAGGTCAACCGCTGTGGCTCGGGTGAGCCCGTGGACACCGGACTTCGTGGCCGCGTAGGCGGCGTGATGAGGGTTGCAGCGATCACCCTCTATGGATCCAATGTTGATGATGGACGCCGACGGTGATGCGATCAAGTGCTCGCTGGCGTGACGGGTCATCAACATGGGACCGGTCAGATTGATGGCAAGCATCCGGTCCCACTCGCCTCTGTTCTGGTCGGTGATCGGCGTCTCAAACATGATGCCCGCGTTGTTGACCACCACATCGAGCCGACCATGTGCGGTCACCGTGGCATCGATGCAGGCACTCACCGACTGCTCGTCGGCGACGTCCAACTGATGGCTCTCATGCGTCTGAGAAGGTTCAAGGTCGCCGACCACCACCGATGCACCCGCGGCGGCAAGCCGATCCGCGATGGCGGCACCGATGCTGCGGGCGCCTCCGGTGACGATGGCCACCCGGCCCGCCAACCGCTCCGCTGGCCGGTCGTCCGCTTCGTTCCCATCTGATCGTTGTCCGCGGTTCATTGGGCCAGGTACCCCCCGTCGATCGCCAGGGCGACGCCGGTGACGTGACTCGACATATCGCTCGCCAGGTACAGCATTGACTTTGCGATCTCGTCGGGGGCGGGGATCCGCCCCTCGGGGATCGACGCGAGGTTCAGCGCCATGACCTCATCGGCGGTCAGCCCGGACCGCTCGTGTTCGGAAATCAACATTGGGGTGTCCACCGCCCCTGGACACAGCGCGTTGACTCGAATCCCTTCCGCTGCATGATCCAACGCCATGGACTTGGTCAGCAGCACCACCGCCCCCTTCGAGGCGCAGTACGCCGGGAGACCAGCGGCACCAACAACCCCAACGTTGGAGGCCAGGTTGACGATTGTGCCCCCTTCACCGTGGCGGCGCATGGCGACGACGGCCGCTCGGGACAGGAAGAAGACCGAGTCGACGTTTGCGGTGAAGTTGCGACGCCAGTCATCATCGGAGGTGTCGGTCACGTCGCCTCGGGTGATCGTCCCGGCCACGTTGGCCACAACGTTGATGGGCCCAAGCCGCTCCTCGCCATGGTCGATGACCTGGTGAGAGAAGGCGGGATCGCCAAGGTCCCCGGCGACGCTGGCGGAGGTGCCACCGACGGCGGCGATGGCCGCTTCGGTCTCTGCAAGCCGGGCGCGGTCGCGCCCTGTGATGACAACCTGAGCCCCGGCCTCTGCGAATGCGACGGCGGTCGCTGCTCCAATGCCGGATGACGCTCCGGTGACCACGGCAACCCGACCTTCCAATAGTCGGTTCATGTCAACGTGCCCTCGGTCTGGGCGAGTGGTCGGTTCATGTCAACGTGTCCTCGGTCTCGGCCAGTGTGCGATCCCGGTACTCGGTCAGCTCTTCCAGAACGGCGTCGTCCATCCGAGGGGCCTCGTACTCGGCCAGTTTCCTGCGAGCCATGTCGATGCCTCGGGTGTTCGCGTCGACGGCGCCTGCCACGTTCCACTGCTCGTAGCTGTCGCCGTCCATGAGTTCCGGCATGAAGAACGCCGTCTCAAAGTTGGCGAGCGTGTGCTCGGTGCCCAGGAAGTGGTCGCCCGGCTCGATCTCTCGAACCGCGGCCATCGCCGGGTCGAGCTCGTCCATGTCCACTCCCCTGCCGAGCCGATACATCATGCGCATCTGCTCACCGTCGAGCATGGTCTTTGCGTAGCTCTGACAGAGCGCGCTCTCAAGGTAGCCGGTGGTGGAGAGCACGAAGTTGGCCCCGGCCATCATCACGCCGTACATGTTCCGTGCCGCCTCATAGCCCGACTGGGCATCCACCAACTTCGACGATGAACAGCCGCCGCTGCAGCGCCATGGCAGTTTGTAGAACCGAGCCAGCTGCCCCACGAGCATGTTGATGTGATCGATCTCGGGCGTGCCTGCCAGCGGCGCCCCGGAGTTCATGGCCACGGTGGCGGTCCACTGGCCATAGACCGACGGCGAACCGGGACGGACCAGCTGCATGAACGCCACCCCGGCCAAGGCCTCAGCGCTGAGCTGAGCCACCGCTCCCACGGTGCTTGCCGGAGTGCTCGCCCCGCCGAGGACGAACGGGCTGAACAACATGGCCTGGTTGCTCGCGGCGTAGACCTTGACCGCGTCGAGCATGGTCTGGTCCCACACCAGTGGCGAGTTGCAGTTGGCGAGGGAGGTGCTGACCGTCGTGTCAGCAACGACATCGTGGCCCATGACGATGCCCATCATGTGCAGCGACTGTTCCGCCCGCTCCCGGGAGGTGACCGACCCCATCAGCGGCTTGTCGCTGTGGCGCAGCAGGCTGTAGGTCATCTCAAGATGCCGGTGCGGGACGGGCACGTCCATGGGCTCGCAGAGCACCCCGCCGGTCATGTGCATCGCGGGTTCCATGTACGCGATCTTGGCAAAGTTGTCGAAGTCATCGAGCGTGGCGTGACGGCGTCGGTTCTCCATGTCCAACACGAACGGCGCGCCATAGGCCGGGGTGAACACCGTCTTGCGGCCGCCGAGGGTGACCGAACGGTCGGGATTTCTGGCCGTCATCGTGTACTGCTCGGGAGCGGTGGAGATCAATTCCATCAGATGCTCACGGTCAATGCGCACCCGGTACCCGTCGACCGATGCCCCGGCCTCGCGCCACAGCGCAATGGACTCATCGTCGCGGAATTCGATGCCGACCTCTTCGAGCAAGGTCATCGACGCGTCGTGAATCCGTTCCAGCTGCTCCGGAGAAACGATGTCCAGGTACGGGAGGCCGCGGTCCAGCTCGGGCAGCCACCTGACCACCCTGTCGGCCCTAGCCGCCTTGCGAGCCCCGCGCCCACGACGAGTCGGTTTGGCCGACGATCCAGCCGCAGTGGACCCGGTGGCAGTGGATCCAGTCGCAGTGGATTCAGGCGGCGCGTTTGGCGGTGATGCTGTGGTATCGGACATCGTTTCTCAATTCGGCTTTGGCTAGCTTCGGTTGTCGACTAGTGCGGTGGTGAGCGCGCTGCGCAACGCGTCGAGGACCTCCGGGTCACCCTCCTGCGAGGTCCGCACGACCTCACACAGTTCGGGCAGCACCAGTGCTGTCGCACCCGGCGACGACCCCTTTGCTGACTGACTCGATGCCCGAGCACCCGACGTCTGTGCGCCTGCGGTCGGAGCGCCGGGCTGCCCGTTGTATGACCACGGCTGCATCTCCTCGGTCACGTTGCGGGTGTTCAGCGCCGCGATGCCAAGCCCGGCCTCCACCGCGGCCTGCACCCCGGACAACATCGGGCATTCGAGAACGGTCTGCCAGCGAACGCCCGCTCGCTGCAACGCCTCCTCGGCCGGGTCGAGGTACACCAGCCCTGGTCCGAACGAAACGATCGGGACAACCTCATCACCGCCGAACCAGTGCTCTCGACCGCAGTACCAGTCGAGGGGTTCACGCCACAGCTCAACATCATCGGGCCGAACGTCATCGGCCAGGATCTGCACTACTGCAAGATCGACCTCGCCATCATCCAGCCACTCCCGGACAACCCCACTCAGCTGGACCCGGACGTCCAACCGGATGTGGGGATACATTCTGGCGAACCGGGCCAGCACATCGGCGAGCTTCCCGCCTCGAAGGTCCTCGTTGGCGCCGAGCCTCACCACGCCCTGCAGGTCAGAGCGGCTGAGATGCTCGACCGCCTCGTCGTGGGCCTCCAGTATTCGCTCGGCGTAGAGCAGCAGATCCCGACCGTCCGGCGTGGCCTCGATCTCGTGACCACGTTTCACCAGCGACAGCCCCACCCGTTCCTCGAGCCGTTTGATCTTCCAACTCACCGCGCTCTGGGTCATGCCAAGCTTGCTTCCGGCCTCGGTGAACGTGCCGGTCTCAACCACCATGCGAAGGGTGCGGAGCGATTCGACATCGAGCTTCATCGTCGTCAGGGTAAGACGTCGGCGACCATGACACAATTTGACGACCGATATGCGTCTACATGACAATCACTTGTATGACCGCACAGAAGAACGGCTTTCGGGGCGTGATCGTTGCCGTGGCAATGCCGATGATCGACAGCGGCGAACAGATCGACGAGCCGGCCCTGCTGGACCACATCGATTGGCTGCTCGATGCCGGCGTCCACGGCCTGCTGGTGCTCTCGGGCACCGGCGAGTACGCCTACCTTCGACCCGAAGAACGACGACGGGTGGTGGAGCTCTGCCTGCCTCACATCGACGGCCGGGTCCCGGTGATGGTCCAGAGTTCTGAGATGAGCGTGACCGACACCATCGAATCGTCCCTGCATGCCCAGGACCACGGTGCGGACGCAGTGATGATTCTTCCGCCGTGGTTGGAGAGTCCCTTCGAGCGGGGCGTCCTATATCACTACGAGCAGGTGGCGAAGGCGCTGTCGGTTGACATTGCGCTGTACAACACCCCGGCCGCCAGCGGCGTCGAGATCACGCCTGCGATGTACCGCAAACTGCTCGCCATCGACAATGTTCGTTACATGAAGGACAGCCAGGGTGACCTGGCCCGCATTCAGAAGCTGGTGTCGTTGAGCGAGGGCAGTCACGCTGAGGTGCTGTGTGGTGTTGATCCGCTTGCGCCGTATGCGTTGATGGCCGGGGCCGCCGGCATGATCTGGGGTTGCGCAAACATCATGCCGCACGAATGTGTGCAACTGGTCGAACACATCGATGCGGGCAGGTTGAGCGAAGCACTGGAACTTTGGCAGGCGATGTGGCCAATAAACGCGTTCATGTGGGAGAACGACCTGGACGTCGGGTTCCTTCCCGGAGTGAAAACCGCAACCGAGATGATCGGCCAGAAGATGGGGCCGGTCCGACGACCCCAGATGCCGGTCACCGGAGCGGGCCGCCTGGCGATCGAGGCGGGGCTCTCCACGTTGCCGGTGAACGGCATCGACCGAAGCAGGCTTGCGTGGCGGGCCTGGGATGACGAACAGGACTGGCTGTTCAAACGAACCGAGAACGCCGGAGCGAAGAAATGACGAAGAGCAAAGCGACGAAGCCAAAGAGCGCCGCCAAGCCAAAGAAGGCTGCAAACCCGAAGAAGCCGGTGATCTCGAAGAAGGCCGCGAACTCGAAGAAGACGGCGAACTCAAAGAAAACGGCAAGCAAGACTGCGAAGCCCAAGAAGAAGACCATGAAATCCAAGAAGGCTGCGACGCCAGCAGCGTCACCGTCCGCTGCGGCGAAGCTTGCGGCGTCGCTACGCCTGCCGACCGCCGCCATCATCGGTGGCCGTTCGGTGGATGCCGCCGACGGTGCAACGTTTGACACCATCAACCCGGCCACCGGCGAAACCCTGGCCGCCGTTGCGAGCTGTGGCGCGGAGGATGTCGATCGGGCGGTGGCAGCGGCCCGTTCCGCTTATGAAGGACCCTGGGGTCGCATGAGCCCCGGCGACCGGAAACGGCTGATGCTGCGGTTCGCCGCCCTGATCGAAACCCACGCCACAGAACTGGCAACCATCGAGACGTTGGATGGCGGCAAGCCAATTGCGGACACCTCCGACATTGATCTTGTCGAGTCAATCGAGGTGCTCCGCTGGCACGCCGAAGCGGCGGACAAGCTGAACGATCAGTTGACGCCAACCGGCCCAGACGTCGTCTCGATGGTGGTTCGCCAACCGGTCGGCGTGGTCGGTGTGGTGTTGCCGTGGAACTTCCCGCTGCTGATGGCGGCCTGGAAGCTCGGACCGATCCTGGCCACCGGCAACACCTGCGTGCTCAAACCGGCCGAGCAGACATCAATGACCACCATCAGACTCGGCGAACTTGCAACCGAAGCGGGCCTGCCGGACGGCGTGGTCAACGTGGTCCCCGGATTCGGTCCGACGGCGGGCGAACCGCTTGGCCGCCACCCTGGCGTCGACGCCCTGGCGTTCACCGGCTCTACCGACACCGGTCGACGCTTCCTCCGCTACTCGGCGGACTCCAACCTCAAGCGGGTGATGCTGGAGTGCGGTGGCAAGAATCCATTCGTCGTCATGGCCGATGCTGATGACCTTGATGCCGTGGCCGACCACGCAGCGACCAGCATTTACTGGAACGGCGGACAGAACTGCTCGTCGAACTCCCGACTGATCGTCCACCGCAGCGTCAAGGACGAGGTCCTCGGGCTCCTCCTTGAGAAGAGCCGGGAGTGGACCGTCGGCGATCCGCTCGATCCGATGACCAAAATCGGGGCCATGATCGAGCCCGCCCACCTCGACAAGGTGATGGACAACATCGATGCCGCCACGCGTGAGGGAGCAACGTGTGTACTCGGTGGACGCCAGGTCCTCGCCGAGACCGGTGGCAGCTTTGTTGAGCCGACTATCTTCGATCAGGTCTCCTCCGATATGCGCATTGCCACCGAGGAGGTCTTCGGTCCGGTGCTCAGCGTCATCGAGTTTGACCACCCCGAGGACGGGATCCGGATTGCCAACGACACTGCGTACGGGTTGGCAGCCTCGGTCTTCACAGCAGATTTGCGGACCGCCCACCTTGCAGCCAGGGCCATCAATGCAGGAACGGTCACGGTCAACAGCTATGGCGAGGGCGACGTCACCACCCCCTTCGGCGGCTTTGGCCTTTCGGGCTTCGGCGGTCGGGACAAGAGCTTGGCTGCCCACGAGCAGTACACCGAGTTGAAGACGGTGTGGATTGACCTCGGCTGATCCCGGCCCCGGCGCCGGTGTCGACCCGCCACTGCCACCCCCACCGCAAGCGCAAACGCAGTCCCCCGGAGACCCCCGTGCACGTTGACCTGCTCCCCCACTACGACCACAGCAACGCTTGGCAGGAGATACTGTCGCCCCCAGCGGAGGCCCAGGTGCTCACCGGGGCGATCAACTGCGACTACCTGGTCATCGGTGGCGGCTACTCCGGGATGGCGGCAGCGCGGCGGCTCGGCGAGCTGGACCCGGAGTCCTCGGTCGTGCTCGTCGATGGCGACCGGATCGGCAACAACGCAGCTGGCCGATGTTCGGGGTTTGCCATTGACCACGCCCACAACCTGCGAGCAAAGAGCTTCGCCGATGCAAAGCAGGCCGCGCTGGATGCGATAGCGATGAATCGGGCCGGGTTGCAGTACCTCGACGACGCTGTCGTTGCGGGCGACATCGACTGCGGGTGGGTGCGGGAGGGCAAATACCACGCTGCGGCAACCACCAGGGGCGAACGCATGCTCGGGCACTTCGCCCAAAGCCTCGACGCCATCGATGAGGACTACACCCGACTGGACCGGGATGAGTGCAGGGAGGTCTTCGGGACCGACTTCTACACCGACGCCATCCATGCCCCTCACAGCTACCTGGCCCAGCCCGCCGCTCTGGTAAGAGGTCTGGCGACCACCATGCCAGAGAACGTATCGGTCTACGAAGACTCGATGGTCACCTCGGTGAACTACGGGCCACCGCACACCGTTGAGACCAGCCGTGGCTCGGCCACCGCTCCAATCCTGGTGCTCGCAACCAACGGCTTCACCGAGGGTTTCGGCTTCCTCCGCAAACACCTCATCCCGCTGATCACGTGGGGGTCCATGACCCGAGAGTTGACAGCCGAGGAGTCCGCACTGCTCGGTGGCGCCCCGAGCTATGGCATCATCGCCGCCCACCCCGCAGGAACCTCGGTCCGCAGAATCACCACCCCGAACAACCGAATCCTGGTTCGCAACATCTTCAGCTACAGCAGGCGCTCGGACTTTGTCGGCCGCAAGAGCTGGGCCGCAAAGACCCATCGGTCATCGTTTGAGAACCGGTGGCCAACGCTGTCCGACGTACCGTTCGAGTACAGCTGGGGTGGCGCACTCAGCCTCTCCCGCAACGGGGAGCCAGTCTTTGGCGAGCTTCGACAGAACGTCTACGGCACCGTGGTGCACAACGGTGTTGGCATGGCCCGCGGCACCATCAGTGGCAAGCTGCTCGCCGAACTCATTCTTGGCCAGGACTCCGCGCTGCTGCGGCAGATGCAACAGAAGGGCCGACCGAATCGGAACCTTCCGTTTCAGGCCCTCGGCGTTCGGATCAACGCCAGGGCCAGACGCCTCATCGCCGGGCTCGAGGAGTAGCCCAGAGATCCCAGGCTTCCCTACGACCGGCGCGGCGTGTAGGTTCAGCCAACAATCATCCAGCCATTCCCGAGGAGTCCGGCGATGACAACAACACCCCTGCCTACCGAGCTGTTGGAAGTCGGCGCCGAATGCGGACGCCTGCTCAAAGAACGCGGCGAGACCGTGGCGGTCGGGGAAGGAAGCTGCGGCGGCCTGATTTCAACCGCGTTGCTGGCAGTGCCGGGTGCATCCTCGTACTACCTGGGCGGCGCCGTCATCTACACAAAGAAGGCACTCGACGGTCTGCTGACCGGACAGGTTGAGCGTCCAGCAAAGCTGCGCGGGGCCTCCGAGCCGTGGGCCATGCATCTGGCCCGAGGGGCACGGCTGCATATCGACGCGACCTGGGGCATCGGTGAAGGCGGCGCTGCCGGACCCTCCGGCAACCTCTACGGAGATCCATCGGGCCATGCCTGGGTGGCGGTGTCCGGTCCGGTCGAGGCGGCAGAGAATGTGCTGACCGGCGAAAGCGACCGGGCAACAAACATGGTGTCGTTCGCTGTTGCCGCGCTCGGACTGCTCGCCACCACCATCCAGGACGCGCCGGCGGTTTGACACCCGGAATCACCCCGGGAAGGATTCCCCCATGAAAATCGCGCTCTTTTCGTCCGTCTCCTCCGTAGATGACCTGGTCGACCAGGCCAAGGTGGCCAAGGACCAGGGCTTTGAGAGCTTCTGGCTGCCGCAACTCTTCGGAGTTGACGCCCTTACCGCCATCGCCGTTGCGGGCCGTGAGGTTCCCGATATTTCGTTCGGCACGGCGGTCATACCCACCTATCCTCGCCACCCGATGATGTTGGCCCAACAGGCGCTGACCGTGAACCAGACCATCGGCGACCGGCTGGTGCTGGGTATCGGCCCATCTCACAAGCCGGTCGTGGAGGGCATGTGGGGCATGTCGTTCGACAAGCCGGTCCGCCATGTGAAGGACTACTTGCAGATCCTCGGGCCGCTTCTGACCGAGAAGTCATCTCGCCACGCTGGCGAGGCGCTGACCGGTCGAGGCGATCTTCCGCTCGAGGGACCAGCGCCGAAGGTAATGGTGGCGGCGCTCGGGCCGCAGATGTTGAAGGTGACGGGTCGCATGGCCGACGGCACCATCGTTTGGATGACCGGCCCGACCACCATCGCCGAACACACCGTTCCCACCATCTCCGACGCGGCAGAGGAAGCCGGACGCCCGGTGCCTGAGATCGTTGCCGGGTTCCCGGTCTGTGTCACCGACGGGTCGGCGGAGGCCACAGGTGCAGCGCGGGAGCGGGCGGCCGAGGAGTTCGCGATATACGGCCAGCTGCCGTCCTACCGGGCGATGCTCGATCGGGAAGGCTACGAGGGGCCAGCAGACCTGGCCCTCATCGGCTCTGCGGCCGAGGTCGGGGAACGCATCTCCTCCATGGCCGACGCGGGCGTGACCACCTTTGCCGCGTCAGAGTTTGGCGCCGCCGGACAGCGTGAAGCCACCAGGGACGTGCTGGTCTCGCTACTGTAAGCGGCCGCTGAGCGTTGCGTCGGGTCAGGCCGCCCGAACCGCTCGGGAAATCTCGCCCCATTTGCCTACGGCCGATGGGTCTTTGGCGATCGACTCGGTCGCCAGGTACATGACGATTCGTTCGGCCGTCCCGTGATAGCGGGCGACGAGCGCATCGGCCATGTCGTCCCAGGCGGCCACGACGGCGAAGTGCTCAACCATTTCGTCGGTGATGGTGTCGGCCATGCCCTGGATGTCACCGGCCTTGAGTTTCTCGTTCAACACACCCGACGTGCCTTCAAAGCCCAGGTCCTCAAACTGAAACCCGTAGTTCTTCGTCGAGCCGTAAAACGCGATCTGGGATTTTGCCCGATGCAACAGCGCAGCCCGCTCCTCCACCGAATCACCCGGCACGGCGAATACCGGGATGATCAG
>CAZSTV010000017.1:14048-25608 GCA_964609665.1 uncultured Acidimicrobiaceae bacterium | reverse complement strand
TCGGTTCTCGATGTAGTGCATCGAGTGGAGCGGGTGAACGTGAATCCCGTCTGCCACCTCGCCCGCCGCTGCAACCATGTACGGCCCGACTGCGGAGATGTCCAACTTGATGTCGCCGTAGTCATGTTTCGGCGGAGCCCATTGGCCCGGCAGCAGGCTCAGTTGGTAGAACGGCCCGTCGTGGCTGAGCCGCTCCTCGCCCCTGAAGGCCCGGAAGCACGCCTTGACCGCCGAAACGTAGTCCTTCATCCGGGGGCCGGGCTTTTCAAACTCCGCGCTGTATCGCCGCTCGACGTGCGCCTTGACCTGGCTACCCAAACCGAGACGGAACCGCCCCTCGGTGTTCTGCGCCAGTTCCCATGCCATCGCCGCCGAGACCATCGGGCTGCGGGGAAACGCCACGGCAATGCCCGTGCTGAACGTCAGCGTCGGCGCGGCAAGGGCGGCAGCGGCGATCAACATCCACGGGGTCTGGCTGGTCTCGGTGTACAGCATGCCGGAGACGCCGTTTGCCTCGAGCGTGCGCGCCAACTCCGCCGTCTCGGCCCAGGTTGAGGCACCGGTCATTACGTCGAATTCCATCGTTTCCCCCTGAGGATTCCCACTGAAGAGCGTCAGTCTTTCCCACTCATCGACGTGTGGTCAATCCCACCTGGGCCTCAGCTGCCCGTCGGAGGACACGCTCTAGATTTCGACGGTCGGGAAAAGAATTCGGACAGATCGGGAACGTTTGCCCACGTGCCGGACATAGGTCCAAGCAACAGATCCCACAACATTCGTTCACAACCAAACGGTTCGAGGGGTCGAATACACACGCTAGGAAGGCTGATAATGTACCTCTCGATGACAACGGGGTCTTTAGACGAGTACGACCTTTGGCTGCTTGAGGCAGCCGCGCAAGGTCCGTCGAGTATCGAGGAATTGTCGGGCGTCGGCCGGGTGCCGAAGTCCACTGCCTACCGTCGCGTGCCAGTGCTGGCCGAACGTGGGCTGTTGCGGTACGAACGCCGCGACAGCGGCGTTGGCAGGCCGGCCCTCGTGTACACCATCACCGACACCGGCATTGAAGAGCTTCGACAGTTCACCGAGGGATTGCGCAAGACGGCAGACCGACTGTCATCGGTGATTGCCTCGCTTGCTCAGAAGCATCGCCCGGCGTAACGCCACCTTCATCGCACCCCAATTGATGTCGGCGCGTCGGTAGTGCTTTTAGTGTTGCAACCAGCGCACGGTCCGCACCAGCAGTTTGGCTTCAAAGGCCGCCATGGCGAGCAACAGCACGCCGATCACGCCGAGTCCGAGCGAGTACAACGGGTAGACGTCAAAACCGGCGGCCATGCGAGTCAGCTGGGTAACGCCAAGGACGAGACCACCGACGACGAGCAGCACCCGCCCGATGAATGCCGCCACCGGATCGTTGCCCCGATCAGACACCATCAGCGCCACCATCGAGACGCCAAGAATCGCCAAGCTGATCGCCAGCGGTGGGACCGAGCCGAACTCTTGTTTGAACGAGTCGGCTGAGGCAACCCGCAACACAAACACCGCGGCCAGCAGTGCGCCAAGGCTGGGGTGAGGGATGCCGTGCTCGTCGACCAGCGATGCCTCGCTCACCAGGTCCGACGCGAGCCACAGGAACGACCCGGCGACCACAAAGTGGCAGAGCGCGAACACGGTGAAGCCCTGCGACGACCACAGTGCGAAACCCATGAACCCAATCGGTGTTCCGAGGAGGCCGAACCCGGCGGCGATTCGACGATGGCGACCGGCCCGGTCAGCGAGTTGGTTCATCGCATGCCCGCCGCGCCCGAGCACTCCCGCGGAGAGTTTGCGAGGGGTGCGGTCAATGCTTGTCGGCGGATTGCCAAACCAGTTCTTGCTCACGTTCCGTCCATCATGTTTGGCCCGCCACTTGACCCGAGTTAGGCCATGTCGAACGGCGGCGACTTGTACCATCGGTGCGAGACCAATACGGTCCCGGCCCGAATGGCCATGCTGCCCCCATCGACACCTACAGCCTTGTAGCGAGACGGTTTCTGAACCATGAGCGATCTTCCTTACCTGTCTTTCCTCAGCTGGAATCTGGCCATGCTCGAACGGTCTGCGCAGGCGCCACCAACATGGGGCGAGGAGCACACGCAAGCCGCGGTGCGAGATGTCGTCCTGGACCTCTCACCGGACATCGTCCTGTTCCAAGAACTGCCCGGTGTCGTCCCCTATGTCGAGACCCACGAGATGGTGAAGGCCAATCCGATGTCGCACAGTGGCAACCTGGCCACGCTCATCGGTCACCACCTCGCGGATGAGGAGACCGTTCACACTGTGGTGCCACGGTGCGGGCTGCTGCTGACGTTTGTCGAACGTGACCTGACGATTGCCAACGTGCATCTGAGCCCGAGCCGGGCCGGAGCCGATGAACGGCTGACTCAGTTGGAGGCGATCATTGAAGCATCGCCCACGGCTGACCTGGTGGTCATCGGTGATACGAACACCCGGACGTCCGAGGAGCAGGAAATAGCGACGCTTGGCCTGACCGGTGAGCGGCCGCCCAGACACACCTGGGATGGCCGTCGCAACCGGTTTCGGGGCAGCACGGGTGACTTCGTTGCCTATTTCAGCCGCCACTTCGCAAGCCCCGATGTTGACGTAGAGGAGGTTGCGGTGCTGACCGACCGAGCGATGGAGGTGGGACCGCACCGCTTCCATCTCTCCGATCATTTCGGATTTACGGGGACGATCGTCACAGACCGATAGTTCAAGTCCGCCAAAATTGGCGCAGGAAGTATCCAAACGGCCCAATACATGACAAACTGATGACCATGAATGGCGGGCTAGGCATCGCCCATCTGGCAGACATCGAGCCGATTGGCGATGACACCGGGCGGGGTATCTACACAGCGACGGATCTGAAGCTGGACCGCAGGGTCGCAGTGCGGGTTTTTGACCCCCTGGCGACCGAGGGCGACCGTGGTCGGTTCAGCCACGAGTCGAAGGTGCTCGGCAGCCTCTCGTCGCACCCAAACGTGATGACCATCTACGATGCCGGTTTCACCGACGACGACCGGCCGTTTCTTGTGATGGAACTGCTCGACGGTGAAAGCCTGGCCACCCGCCTCGTCGCGGCCGGACCGATGCCGTGGTCTCAGGCGGCGCAACTGGTCTTGCAGGTATGCACTGGTCTGGAACAGGCGCACCGAAGCGGGGCGCTCCACCGCGACCTCCGACCGGAGAACATTCTGCTTGCGGGCAGCGTGCCAAAGTTGACCGAGTTCGGCATTTCCGGCAGCGGAGTCACGCCGTCGGCTGATCCGGCCGCCATGCAACACCGCGCCCCGGAGAGTTTCCGGTCCATCTGGGATGAGCGGACCGACCTGTACTCGCTGACGTCCACGCTGTACGAACTCATCGATGGACGGGCGCCATTCTGGCGTCCCGGTCAGGACTCGGCGCAGGCGCTGGAGCTGCGACTCACCCACGAGCAGCCACCGGGGCTTGATCCCGAGCTCGTGCCTGCCGCCTTGAATCAGTTCATCGCCGCAGGTCTGTCGAAAGATCCGCTCGACCGGCCACAGGACGCAAACGAGTTCGCCCACGAGCTGCGGTTGATCGTCGAGGGCCGGACGACAGGGTCCACCCCCTCGGTACTTCACGGCACCTCGGCCCCAACATCCACCATCGCAATGGCCAGCCCACCGCCAACGCCTGATGCAATGGCGGCGGCTCCGGTCGGCGCCGCCAACGGATCACCAACGGTGATGTCCCCGGTTCCCGCCGTGCCCATCGCCGCCGCTCCGCTGGTTGGCGAGATCCCCGGTTTGGCTCCGGCGACCGCCTCGACCGTCGTTACCTCAGGGCCACCGACGGCGATGGCCGCACCACCGGCCCCGGCATTTCCTTCTGCTCCTGCTGCCCCCGCTGGGCCGGAGGTACCGGGCCACGGCGGCTGGCAGGCCCCAGCACAACAGGCCCCGGTGGAACAACAGTGGGCCCCTCCGGGAGCCACCTCGGACGGCACCGCCATCTACAGCGACTTTGCCGCACAGGCCCCGGGCACCGCGGGTCCTCCGTACGACCCGTACGCCGCACCGCAGGGTGCAGCACCCATGGCGCCATCGGGCCGCAACATCCACCTCGAAGACGAGGAGGTGCGGCCTCGACGTTCCGCGGCATTCATGGCGGCGCTGGCGATGATTGTGGTTGGCGTACTCGGCCTTGGCGCCGTCCTGGCGCTGAGTGCAATTGATTCAGATGATCAGGAAGCAGCTCCGGCGCTACCCGATCCCGATGAAACGGTTGCCGTCGAAGCCGGAGGCGAAGACGGCCAGACCGATAGCGCAACACCGGCCGCCGCCGAAGGCGACGCCATGGAAAGCACTGACACGACCATCGAGGCGATGGAGGAGCAGAGCAGCACCACCGAAACCACGGTGCAACGATTCCAGGTCCCTGACCTTGTCGGCATGAGCGTCGAAGATGCCTCAAAGCTGCTCACCGACTCGAATTTCGAGGTCTTGGTCGTCGGCCGCCAAGCGGTCAATGCCAGTCCGGGCACGGTCACGGGCCAAGCGCCAGCGGCCGGCGCTCAGGTCACCCTCCCGCTGACGGTCACCCTTTTCATTCCCACGGTGTCGAACCTGCCGGAGATGGTTGGGCGCTCCGCCGACGCCGTGTGTTTGGAGCTGCAGGCGCTTGGCCTGGTCTGTCAACGACAACCGATGTACAACGATCAGATTCCCATTGGCTCTGTCACCGCCACCAACCCGGTCGGCGGCGCCGTCTTCAGCCAAGGCACCACGGTCACCGTCTCCGTCTCGCTTGGACCGGTCCTCACCGTCCCGGTTCCCGATGTTGCCAACATGACTGAGATGGAAGCCGAGGCGGCGCTTGCCGGTGTCGGCTTCATTCAGATCGTAAAAGCGGCGCGAGAGTCGGCCACCATCGAGATGGGCCGGGTCATCGGGACCGAGCCGGCAGCCGGTTCACTACTGCAGGTGGACCGACCGCTGACCATGCTGGTCTCTGCGGGCGCGCCGTCGATGGCGAGGGTGCCAGAAGTAGTGGGCATGTCGGCCGAGGATGCGCAAAATATGCTGACAGCGGCAGGGTTGACCGCAACCGTTGCCACCATGGACCTTCCGGAGGGTGACCCGAAGATTGGCACCGTCGTTTCCACCGACCCGGTTGCCGGGACGCAGGTCGCTCCGGGCTCCGCTGTCACCATCACCGTCGGCCAACAAGCCGCGGCTCCGGAAAACCCGGAGAACAGTGACAACGGCGAGAACAGCGACAACGGCGAAAACAACGCCTAGCGCCCCGGGCCGACAGCGAGCACCGCGTCAGGGATCGGCCGCTAGCGGCGCAGCGCTGGGGCCGAGCCCGGCCGGGCTGTATTAGTGGCCCTACTCGGCGACCTCGTCCTCAGCGAGCAACCGATAGATCGCCTTCCTGGCGTCGTTCAAGATGTCGTTCGCAGCCTCGACTTGGGCTTGGGACCCAGCTGCCGCAACCTGTTTTGCGGCCGCTCCAAGCTGGAACATTGACCGTTTGAGGCCGGAGTAGGCCGCTCCCCCTTCGCTGGCGAAACGTTCCCAGGGTGGGGGGTCCTCATTCGCAGCAACCGCGCTGGCACCGTCTTCGGTGAGGTTGAAGACGTTCTTGCCATCGACCGAGTTGCTGGCGATCAGGCCTTCGTCCGCAAGCTGTTGCAGTGTCGGGTAGATCGAGCCGGGGCTCGGCTGCCACCCACCGCCGGAACGCTCTTCAAGCTCCTGCATGATCTGGTAGCCGTGCATGGGTTGATCGTTCAACACCGCCAGAACGGCGATGCGCACGTCTCCTCTACTGACCCGAGGCCGCCTCTTGCCGCCCCTCCCGCGCGGGCCGGGTCCTCTGCGGCCGCCAGGCCCGGGCCCTCGCCTCGCCCCACCCCTACCGGAGCGGGACCGACGGCCGACGCCGTCTGGATATCCATCGGGATTGCGTTCACTTGGTTCAAAACCGTGCGTGTGTCTGTGAGTCATTACTTTTCTCTCTCGAATGTTTGGAAGAGGCCCCGGTCGCAACCGATCCGGCAATTCGCCAGGAATGTCGCTGGTTTGCTGGCCTCTTGGATGTTCGTTACCCATATCACGATATATCGCGATATGCGTCGAGGCAACACTGTGTGGACACGAATCCAGACACCACTGGTGGAATTACATACGTTGCACCTACAATCAGCGACAGGCAGGCGGAGTCGGCTCCTCATTCGGAGGTCGCCGTGTCGGTCGATCCACGTACTCCAACGCCTAAGTCCTCACCGTCGTCCACTGTGACTGCTCGGTCTGCCGAGACGCTGTCTCGTCAGCGACGCCAGATCGCAGTTGCAGCCTCGTTCGCTGCGGTGCTGTTCGTTTCAGCGGTCATGCCCACATCGGCATCAGGCCAGGCCGACGACTCCGACGGTTCCCTCACCCCGGTCGGCGAAATCACACTTGGCGAGGGTTCCTTCGCCGGTGCAGAAGCAGCCACCGACGCTGCCCTCGGTGGCTCCGACGCGACGCCATCAATCGCCGCCGCCCCAAGCGACGGCGCCTCCGGAGACATCACCAGGGTTGAGGAGACCGCCGACACCAGCACTCCCGACGAAGATGCCGTCGCTGCCAGCGACTTGACCACCACAGCGGTGGTCGACGGTGAAAGTAGTAGTGACGCTGACAGCAATATCGATGACGCTGACAGCGGCAGCGAGTCCGAGAGTGATGCCGCCTCGGACACCGCCGGTGACACTGCGGCCGTCACCAACGCTGACGACGGGGAAACCGCCGACGCCACAGACACCGTTGATGCCGCCGACACCGTTGATGCCACAGAGGCTGCAACAGAGGCCGCAACAGATGAGACCGCCAGCGAGACCGCTGCCGAAGAGCCTGCCGCACAGGAAAGTGACACCGGTGATGCCGACGACGGAGAGGTTGACGTCCCCGACATCATCTTCCCCGTCGTCGGCCCGGTCACCTACACCGACACCTGGGGCGCCTGCCGCGGCACCGGCTGTTCCCGTAGCCACAAGGGGGTCGACGTGTTCGGCGCCAAGCTTGCGCCGCTGGTTGCCGCCGCCGACGGTGTGATCACCTCGGAACGGCGCAGCGGCATTGGCATCTCCGGAAACATGGTCATCGTGACGACCGACGATGGCTGGCGCTACCTCTATATCCACCTGAACAACGACTCGCCAGGGACCGACGATGGGGAGAACCCGCAGGCCTGGATCATCCCGAACGGCCTTCGCTCCGGCGACAGGGTCAAAGCCGGTGACGTCATCGGCTACCTCGGAGACTCCGGAAACGCCGAGACCACCCCGGCCCACGTCCACTTCGAGATCCACCAGCCGGGAGTCGGCGCGGTCAACCCGACCGAAGCCGTCCGACAAGCGGAGCAGGCAGGCCGTGGGGTCCACACCAGCACCTTGGCCTCCACCGCCGAGAACCGTGCCGAACACGAGCCGGTTGTCGCCGCTTGGTACCGGGCTCTCCTCAAACGGGAACCAACCAGTACCGAGCTCTTTGCTTGGAGCGATCGCTTTGCCATCGGCTTCGCCACCATTGACGACCTCATCGCCGACATCACCATGAGCAAGTCCCGACGAGACCCATCAGGAGCGGTACTGCGGTCCTTTGATGTGGCACTCGATCGACGCCCAACGCTCAATGAGCTGCGGGCGTGGGAGGACGAGTATCGCTCGGGGTCAACCCTTGCCGACATCACCGGCGCACTGATCGCAAGTGAACCCTTCCGGTCGGCGCACGGAGATCTCACCGACGAAGAGTTCGTCCGGGTGATCTATCGCAACGCTGTATCGACCGAGCCCACCGAAGAGCGCCTCGCCGAGTGGCTCGCAGTCTTTGCTGAGGGGGGCGAACGCAGCGAGCTCACGGCGTTCTGGGCCAATTCCTACTCGGTCAAGAACTCAACCTGGCACGAGCTTGAAGTCATCCAGGCGTTCCGGGCAACCCTCGACCGCTTGCCGACCGATGCCGAGTACGAGCTCTGGGTTGACCACCTCGACGACGGTGGTTTGATCACCGAGGTCGTGACCGGCATCCGCCTGGAATAGCACCACTTCCGCCGCACATAGCTTTCGACCCCCGGTAGATCTGCAGATCTATAGCCCACCGGGCGGTCCCGCTCCCTTGCTCGTCAACGGGGCAGGCTGAGGCCGACGTCGCATGCATCGATTAGTTGATGGTGCGACGTCGGCTCAGCAATTTTTGTGTGCGGTCGCCGACGTTAGCGGCAGGTGTTTGTGAGGGTGCCGACGCCTTCGATGGAGGTCACCATCACGTCGCCCGGTGTGAGGAACTCCGGCGGGGTCCGCGCGGCGCCCACTCCCCCGGGCGTGCCCGTGGCAATGATGTCGCCGGGGTCGAGCGTCATGACACGGCTCAGGTCAGCGACGATGTCTATCGCGTTGAAGACCAGGTGCGACGTGTTGCTCTGCTGCTTGACCACGCCGTTAACCGTCGTCGACAGCGCAAGACCCGACCCGTCCCCGACTTGGTCGGTGGTCACCAGTGACGGACCGACCGGCGTCAGCGACTCGAAGGTCTTGCCTGCCAGGAACTGCACCGTCCGGCGTTGCCAGTCACGAACCGACACGTCGTTCAGAACACAAAATCCGGCGATGTGGTCGAGCACGTTCGCGGCGGCAACGTGGCGCGTCTCGGTCCCGATAATCACGGCAAGTTCGCACTCCCAGTCAATGCTGGTTGAGGTCTCCGGGTCGGGAAGGACGATGTCGTCGTTCGGACCGATCAGCGCCCTGGCGTACTTTGCGAAGTAGGTCGGGTGCTGCGGCACCTCTCGCCCCATCTCCTCGATGTGATCCCGGTAGTTCACCCCGACGCAGACAATCTTGTCCGGCTTTGGCACCACCGGCGCCAACTCCGCGTCGGCCAATGCAACGGTTTCTCCCCCGTCGGCCGAGGCGGCCCGGGCCAGTCCCGTGGGGTCTTCCAGGACGTCTTTCACCGAGCGGTCATCGAGCAGAACTACCTGATCCTGCTCCACCCGCCCGGCTCGGGTAGTGCCATTGTGGCGAAGGGTTACAAGCTCCATGGCGGGTCATCGTAGTAGGAGGCGCAAGCTCCCCTATGCTCCACCGGGTATGGGGAACAAAATTGCGGCGAGCCTCGCGGTCAAGGGAGGGCACTTCCAGCGGGCAGGGACCGAGCTTCACCACATCGAACTTGGCCCCGGCCAGGAACTCGAAGCGGAGTGGACAGCAGCCGGCCTTGAACTCCCCAACCTCGACGCCATGCGCCACTACCGGTTTGATCGGGTGCAGCGACAACTGAAGCTACAGGGCTACGACGGCATCATTCTGATGGACCCCATGAACATCAGGTACGTCAGCGATACCACCAATATGCAGATCTGGGTGATGCACAACGCTTCCCGGTATGCGTGGGTCGGCGCCGACGGTTCGATGATCGTCTGGGAGTTCTACGACTGCGACTTCATGAGCGGACACAACCCGCTGGTCGACGAAGTCCGACCGGCTGTTGGCTTCACCTATTTCCTGGCCGGCACCCGCTATGAACAAAAGGCCCGGCAGTGGGCGGACGAGATGCTCGCCGTCATCGCCGAGAAGTGTGGACCCAATCCGCGCATCGCCATCGACCAGTGCCAATACCTCCCCTACAAGCATCTTGCCGACGCCGGGATCTCCATCGGGTTTGGTCAGGAGGTCATGGAGTTGGCCAGGGCAATCAAGGGCCCGGACGAGTTGCGAGCGATGCGTTGCGCCGTCCACGCCTGCGAAGCAACGATGACCGAGATGCACCAGCAGATGTCCCCCGGCATGACCGAGCGAGAGCTGTGGTCGATCCTCCACGCCGGCAACATCAAGCGCGCCGGAGAGTGGATCGAGACCCAGATTCTTGCCTCAGGGCCACGCACCAACCCGTGGATGCAAGAGGCGAGCAGCCGGGTCATTCAAGACGGCGAGCTCGTCGGCTACGACACCGACCTCGTCGGCGCCTACGGCATGATGGTGGACATTTCTCGGACCTGGCTGGTCGGGGACGGGTCACCGAACCCGGCCCAGCAACAGATCTTCGACCTCGCCAACGAGCAGATCCAGCGAAACAGCGAGCTCCTGCGGCCCGGCACCGAGTTCCGGGAACTGACCGAGAAAGCCTGGACACCACCGCTTGAGGAGTATCGGCACTACTGCGTGCTGTACCACGGCGTCGGTCAGTGCGATGAGTTTCCGGAAATCTGCTTTCCCGAACAGTGGGACGACGTCGGTTTCGACGGCGTGCTCCAGCCGGGCATGGTGTTGACCTGCGAAGCCTACGTTGGCGCTCGGGACGGCAGAAGCGAAGGCGTAAAGCTTGAGGAGCAGATTCTGGTGACCGAGAACGGGCCGGAGACGCTCAGCGGGTTTCCCATCGGCCTCACGCCGTGAAGGACTTGCCGCCACGCACCCTCGGCATCCTGCTCGCATTCTTCGGGATGCTCACCATCAGTACCGACTCGCTGATCACACGGGCCGCCGATGCGGAGGGGTGGGACGTTGCGTTTTGGTACGGGGTGTTCACCACCCCGGCGATGCTCGCCTACCTGATGGTTGCTGAGAAGGGCCGACCGATCGCCGCGTTTCGTCGCAGCGGGCGCCTCGTCTGGGTGTCGGCGATGCTGCAGATGGTCAGCACCACCGCCTTCATCTTGGCGGTCAAGAACACCACCGTTGCAAATGTTGTTGTGATCATCGCCGCCGCTCCCCTGGTCACCGCGGTGCTGGCCTGGGTGCTGCTTGGCGAACGGACAAACAACAGGACCTGGATTGCCATCGGGCTGGCCATGGGCGGCATCCTCGTCGTGGTGTCAGGCTCGCTCGGCGGCGGTGGCTTGACCGGCGACCTCCTCGCCGTCGTCGCCATCCTTGGATTCGGTTTGAACCTGGTGGTGTGGCGGCTCCGACCGGAAATGAGCCGGGTGCTGGTGATCGCCCTCGCCGGGCCCGCAAGCGCCGTCGTCGCAGCGTTTCAGGCTCAGATACTGGGCCACTCGCTTCGCACCTACCTTCTCATCGCGCTGATGGGTATTGTCCTTGGCCCGTTTGGGCGGGTCGCCCTCGCGTCAGCGACCCGGTATCTCACCGCAGCCGAGGTCAGCCTCTTCGCCCCGGTCGAGACGGTGGCAGCATCGCTCTGGGCATGGCTGTTCTTCTCCGAGGTCCCGCCAGGGGCAACGCTCATCGGCGGCGCGGCGATCCTCATCGGACTGCTTTACGGCACGGTATTTGCGCCGACTGCGGAAGTGACGTCGGCTGCTGCGTAGCCGGTTGTCGGCCCGTCTGGGTCGTCGGTCAAATCACAAAGCCCTAAAGACCTAGGCCATCTGACCGATGTCAATAGTGTCGGGGCCTCAGACAGCCTGGTACGTCCCGGCACCGCACTGGCGCAGAAAGGGACCTTCATGTTGTCACCTCGACCGATCCAGAACTCCGCGTCCGCAGCCACCTCTACCACCAGTCTCCGGCTAGTTGCCGCCGCACTGGTCGTGGTCGGCCTCG
>CAZSTV010000017.1:0-14038 GCA_964609665.1 uncultured Acidimicrobiaceae bacterium | reverse complement strand
CGATGCCGACGCCGCTCCGGGCCCTACCGTTACCGCCGGAAGTCAGGTCACCTGGACCTATCAGGTGACCGTCAACGGCCCAAGCTCGCTTTTCGACCTGATCGTCAGCGACGGCAGCGGTGTGATTCCCAGCTGCGACGTGACCGGGGACGGCGTTCCGGACGGGACCCATATCCATCCAGGGCCGCTCGACGCCGGGCAGTCATTCACCTGCATCGCCACCGGCACCGCCCAGTCGGCCGCCAACGGCACGTACAGCAACATCGGCTACATCAAGGCCTTTGACTTCGACGGCAGGCAGTTCGACAACCAGGACCGGACTCACTACACCCCGGAGACCCAGTTCGTCGCTGCGCCCGGCGTGAGCATTGAATCCTTGGTAAACGGCGTCGATGCCGATTCCTCCCCCGGCCCCTACATTGCCGAGGGTTCAACCATCACCTGGACCTACATCGTCACCAATACAGGAAATGTGCCGCTGAGTTCGGTCAGCGTCACAAACACCGCAGGCGTGAGCGTGAACTGTGGCGGGCAGACCAACCTGATCGCTGGTCCGTTGAGCCCAGGCGCCTCAGCGACATGTACTGGCACAACTTCTGCGGCGACCACCGCAGCAGGGCTGCAAACAGCGTCCGGATCGGTGCGGGCAACCGCCGTCGACCCGTCTTCTGGCGCTGCGCTCAACCAGCTCTCCGCTCAGGACGCCCACAACTACACGCCAGTGCAGTTGCCCGGAACGTTGGCCTTCACCGGCCCGGCCGATCAGCTGCCGTTGCTCGGCGGCGCCCTGCTGCTCGCCGGCATCGCCCTCTTGGTTGGCGGCAACATGGTGGGTCGCCGGCGTCTCACCTGATGCTTCCGCCGATGTTCCGCTAGCAAAACCGAAGGCGTCTCCGCCCCAAACCGCATAGCTCCATGACCGCTCCGGCCGCTCAGGCCGGGGCGGTCTTTTTCGTTTTCGGCCGCTGACGGGCGGTCGGGTAGCACAACGTCGTCGTCATGGATTCGCGGCGCCAGAGACGGTGTGACCAGTAGGGAATTCCCGCCCAGGAACTTCTGCCCAGACGCCGGTGGGCCCTTCGGGAAGCGCCGCTGAGCACCCATTCTTGTTTGGGCGATTCCACCCTTCGAGAGCCAATAGCCGGACCGTACTTTCGGATTTCGAAAGGCGGATTTCGAATGACTACCACCACCACTCGAAGCGGTAACCGATCCGGCAATCGGCTCGCCAAACGAAGCAGCAAGCGTCAGACCAAGCGAAGGACCGGACGGCTCGCACCGTCGATCGTCGGCCTCGCACTCAGCGCAACCGCATTCTCGGCGGTGACGCTGGCGGATACCTCGCCTGTGGCCGCAGCGCCGATCGACCTCAATGAGGACGGTCAGTGGGGGCCGGTCGAGGACTGGCCGATGGTTGGCATCCACGCCGCCCTCGACAGCAACGGTCGAGTGGTCACCTACGGCACCAACCCCGACGGTACCCAGACCGGTCAGTTCATCTATGACATCTGGACCCCGAACCAGTCGGCGGCCGTGGGCCACAACACGCTGGCCAACACCACCAATACCGACCTGTTCTGCAGCTTGCAGATAAACCGGCCGGACACCGGTGACATGTTGATCTTCGGTGGCGACAACTGGACCGGCAACGTCACCAACAACCTCGGCAACCCCGACATCAACCAGCTCGACGCCGCAACCGGCCAGCTCAGCAAGCTCCCTGGCATGCACCGGTCCCGGTGGTACGGCACCGGCACCACGCTTCCCGATGGCTCCATTTACATTCAGGGTGGCCTTGACGGTGAGGATCACCCGGAGCACTGGACCGCCGATGGCGGTTCCACACTGCTGGACCTCGACACCTCCGGACTCAACTGGTACTACCCCCGGAACTTCGTCGCTCCCGACGGCCGTGTGTTTGGCATCGACACCGACGGCTACATGTACTTCATCTCCGAGCAGCTCGACTCGCTGGACATAGTCGGCCGCCTCGACGCCGCCTACCGGGGCGTGAACACCACCGCCGTGATGTACGAGCCCGGCAAGATCCTGTTCTTCGGTGGGGCAACGGCAAACGCCATCACCATCGACGTGACGAATGGAAACCCCATCGTCGCCCCGACCGACGGGCTGAGCTCGGTTCGATACTGGGTCAACGGCACCCTTCTTCCCGACGGCCGAGTCCTCGCCACCGGTGGTTCGGTCAAGGACTCGACCGCATTCTTCTATGACCCGATCAACACCTACGGCGCAAACAACACCGCCGAGATCTGGGACCCGAAGACCGGCCAGTGGAGCGAGGGCGCAGACGCTGCGGTTCCCCGCCTGTACCACTCGACGGCGCTGCTCCTCCCCGACGGTCGGGTGCTGACCGCAGGCGGCGGCTCCCCCGGGCCGATCACCAACACCGACGCCGAAATCTACTCACCGGACTACCTGGTGGCGGCCAACGGCCAGGCGGCTCCCCGCCTGCAGATCCAAGGCATTTCCGACGCCGAGGTCACCGCAGGCGAGAAGATCAACCTTGCGGTCTCCGCAGGCGCCGACGTGCAGCGGGTAACGCTGGTGAAGAGCGGCTCCGTGACTCACTCGTTCAACATGGACCAGCGTTTCGTCGAGTTGCCGTTCACCACCAACGGCAACCAGGTCACGGTGACTCTGCCAGCCAACGACGCCACCATCACCCCCGGCTACTACCTCCTGTCCGTTCTCGACGAGAACGACATCCCGTCCGAGTCCCAGATGGTGCACGTCACCGTCCCGACTCCGACGGAGCTGAATGCTCCGGTCGACGGCCAGGTTGTTCGCCTCTACCAGGCGTACTTCCTCCGCAACCCGGATCAGGGTGGCTACATGTTCTGGCGCCGATCACTGCTAAACGGCATCGGCCTTGCCGACATCTCCGACTTCTTTGCCCAGAGCCCGGAATTCATCGGCCGCTACGGCAACCTCACCGAGGATCAGTTCATCGACCAGATCTACAACAACGTCCTCGAGCGGCCGGCTGACGACGAGGGTCGGGCGTACTGGATTGGCCAGCTCGCAGCCGGCGCCAGCAGAGGACAGGTCATGCTCGCCTTCTCCGAGTCAAACGAGTTCATCAACAAGACGGGCACCGGCGGCCTCGATGGCGGCACACCGAACGAGCCCCAGCCGGTACCGGAGCCCGCCCCTGTCCCGGTGGCCCAGCCTGTCGCTCAGTTCTCTCCGGAGATCCAGCGCCTCTATCTCGGCTACTTCCTCCGCAACCCGGACAATGACGGTCTTGTCTATTGGACAACGCAGCGCCAGACCGGCGTAACGCTGGCTCAGGTGTCCGAGCAGTTCGCCCTCTCCGCTGAGTTCCAGACCCGGTACGGACAGACCGCCGACGATGCCTTCGTCGACCTGGTTTACCTGAACGTGCTCAACCGACCGGCAGACGGCGAAGGTCGGGCGTACTGGATCGGCCAGCTCGGAGCGGGCATGACCCGAGGCGAGCTGATGGCCGGATTCACCGAGTCACCGGAATTTGTCGCAGCGGTTGGCCAGCTGGCCTAGCGGGATTTCACCCATCCGAATGAAATTATTCCGGCTTCTGTCAGCTTGCTGACAGAAGCCGGTCTCATTCTGGTTCAAAGTGGAGACATGGAGGTCACAGCGGCCTCCTAGTCCGGGAGGGAAATCGCCATGGTCACGACACTACGAGTACGAGAAAATGGCGACCTGGAGTTGCCACCGAAGCCCCGCAGAAGGCTGAGAATCATCAGCCGGAACGGGCAGCGGGACATGTCAACCATCGTCATACCGACAGAGCTTCAGCGCTCGAAACTGGTTGCCTAGGACTGGTCGTCCTGATCGATCAAACCGCCGTCGGGCATGATCGATCAGGAAACCGGTCGGCATGGGGCCCTTTGGGGCCCCTTTTGGCGTTTTAGGAACCGGTCGGCGTTGTTCTACAGCCGATCAGGCGTGACGGTCAGGTCGGTACCGGTGGCGGTCCGTTAACGGTTGGCCCAGCAGGACTTGCTGGCGTTCCAGGGCCTGGTGCCATCTCGCTCCCAGGTGATGACCGCAGCCTCGTCCTGTTGCGCTGCGCTGGCGAGGTGAGCCTGATTGACGCCGTAACGGTCCTTGTGGCCGTAGGCGTCCCAGCTGCCGGTGAGGAACTGGTAGGCGCCTCGGGCCGATGAGGACGGGTTGGCGGCGTCGTAGCGGTCACGAGACTCGCAGTACCGGATGTCGAGCAGCACCTGGGGCACCAACACGCCATGTCCGGCGTCAATCCAGCCATCGTTCCCGGCGGGAGCAACCGTGGTGTCAGGCGCCGCTGTGGTCTCGGGAGCAGCCGTGGTTGGCGGAACGGTGGTCTCTGCCTCTGGGGCCTCGCCGCCGTCCGCTGGGTCATTGGCGGTTTCGTCGCCGGCATTCTCGGTCACCGAGGTAGTAGTCGATGCGTCTTCACCGGCCGTGGTGGTGGTATCGGCGATGGTGGTGGTTGGCGCTTCGGTGGTTGCCGGTTCGGTGCTCTCGGTCGTGGATGGCGCAGGGGGCGCTGTCGACGTTGTGGTGGACTCGCTCCGCAGGCCTTCCATCAGCTCGCCCATCGCCGAGATGGCCGAGCCGCTGCTGAGGCTGTGTTCCATACCTGCGAGCGCCGCTTCGGTGGCGATTGCCACCTTGGCCGTCGCCTCTGCATCGGCTGCAACATCATCAGCTGATTCGGCACCGCTCGAGACTTCCTGTCGGTACGGCGTCGAGGCGTCGGAGTCGGGCTCCGTCTCGAAATCGGCCTCCGAATCGGCCTCGGAGTCGGGCTGGGAGGCGCTCGGTGTCTCGGGTTCGACATACTCTGCCGAGGTCCCATCGGTGCCTTCTGTGGCAATCGCTGTGACGTCTCCGTCGCCGTCTGGGAGGACGAGGAAAAGTCCTGCGGCCACTGCCATGAGTGCCAGCATGAGGCCCTTCTTGAACGGGTTTCCCCCTTCAGAAGGCGTGTTTGGGGCTTCAAGTGCGTATTTGGGACGCGTTGAAGCAGGGCTCTGATTCAGGTTGCCTAACATTCGGCTACTTGCTCCTTGCTCGGCCCCGCCGGCCGATCCAGAAAGAGGGGGGACTGTACGTTCCGCTTACTCGGGGACTCTTCGCCCGGGGGATCTGTCTGCCACTTTGGACAACGATAACCACATTACAGACACGTTACACACCTTCCTGTGACCAAGGTCACGATCAGCGCTTCGGCGGGTTTCAGCTTCCGATTGTTGGATCGGCAGTCTTCGGTTCAGTACGTCATGTGGGAACGTAACGCTTGCTAGAGATCAATCGGACAGTAGCGCGCCGATATGAGCCGAATGGCCCATGCCCCCAAACACCCACTTAGACAGCGGGGCAAACATCGACCGCCTGGAAGAAAACCGAGAAATGGCGACGGCTACGGCGAATACCGGACGACTACGGTTGAGGGCAATGGCCGAGGACACCACCTCCTATATCGCGTGGGACGGCAAGCGGTATTCCGGCGTGCCCCCGATGGGCTGGTTCCTCGGTGCCGACAACCGCTGGTGGCCCAAAAAAGACCTACTGGACACCGAGCGCCAGACCAACACCGGCCAGGCCGCCACTCCCACCCAGGCGGTGCCTGCTGCCGCCGCATCCCGAACGACTACATCACGAACTGCTACACCCCGAAGAACGACATCCCGAGCTGCTGCACCCCGAAGAACGACAGCGGCTCCGGCCACAAAACGGCCCACGCCTCCCCCACCACCGCCGCCCCAACGTTCCAGCCCTGCCCCGGCGTCCCGCAGCATGCCCACGGCCCCTCCGCCCCCTGCACCCAGGTGGCAACCCGCCGTCCCCGGACGACGAAAGCACAACAAGGGACGCAGACTTGTCGTCGCCCTGTGCTGCTGGATCGCCCTCATGCTCGGAGTAGACATCTTCGACGCCCTCAACCAGCCAGACGGTCCGGTCGCACCGTCAATCCAGGTGACAACCACAGAGGACATCCCGGCCGAGAACGTTCCTCTCGACAACATTCCTGTCGAGGCGGTCTTAGTCGACAACGGCGTTGAGCTAGCGGTCACAGGCTGCGGACCCGAAGTTGTCACCGGACTGCTCAGCGCCGATACCAACATCGACGCCGACGTACTGCAGGTCACCATTACGGTCGTGACCGAGGACGAGCTCGATGGCGAGCCGATCGTTCTCTCCCGTGACATCCTCACGCCTGACCCGCGATCGACCACCCCACTGAGAATCACACTGCCCGCAAACAGTGCCGATGTTGGCTGCCAGGTCACGGGGTTAACCGTCAATCAATGACAAGCCAGTGGCGCCAATTGGACAAATAGGTGACTCAGTCGGCCCGCTGGCGGGCTCGATGGTCTGCGGTGTGAGTCCGACTTGCGCAGCGAGGGTCGGAACAGAAGCGACGTGAGCGGTTTCGGGTGCCATCGTAGAAGAGGTCATCGCAGTCGGAGGCGTTGCAGGTCCCGAACCGGATGATGCCGCCGTCGACGAGTTCCTGCGCAAGCGCCATGAGAACGTCGGCCATTACCTGATCGTCGAAGGTGGCGGTCGCCGGCGTCCAATGGATGTGGGGGCCGACGCCACCGTGATCGACGATGAGCGGCGTGATGGGCAGTTCAGTCAACTCTTCGTTGACCCGGGCGATGGCCGAGCGCTCATCCATCGCAGGAAGCTCACGCAGCAGCGGCGCCAGATCGCCGATCCGGGTTTTGAGCCGCTGGATGGACGCCTCCGATGCCTCTCCGGCCCTACTGAAGCCCGCCTCGGCAAGGGTTGAACGAGGTTCGAGCGCGTTGCCGTCAACCTGGTTCACCATCTCAACCGCAACCTCGAGCGTGGTGCGAATTTCGGACTGAGCGACCGATGCCACATGCATGGGGCAAGCCTATCGCAAGAACGGGTTGTGTCAGCAGTCAAACCGAGATAGAACCTTACATCAAGACAGGAGCTAAACCTGTTTAGCTTCTTACAGCGGTTCCCGCAGTAATTGCGGGGAGTTCGAGTAAGAGTCGGACCGAGTGGGGCCGTGACCGCGACAGCGTGGCCCACGAATACGGAGGTTGATGATGGGTTCTTTTGTGATGCCGATGTTGCTGGTCGTTGCCAACGTCCTTGGCACCGGCATGATCGTGCCGCAGTCACTGCGACTCAGGCGCCACCGAAACACCGACGGCATCTCCAGTGCGTGGGTTGGCGTTGGCATTGCGATGAACATTTGGTGGCTGGCCTACGGGTTGGAGCAGGCGCTTTGGGGCCTCATCCCGGTCTCGGCGGTCGCGCTTGGACTCTACGGGTACATGGCGGTGCAGCTGTTTGGTGTTCTCGGCCGCTCGATGGTCCGCCAGTTGCTCGTTGGCACGCTCGGCCTCGGCGCCATCCCACTACCGTTCCTCGTCGGCGGCGGCTGGATTGCGGCCGGCATCGCCATCGGACTCTGCTACGCGGTGCAGTTCGCCCCCGCAGCGCTGGAGTCGATCCGCTCCGACCGGCTGAGCGGCATCTCGCCGACGACATGGACCATGGCCTGGGTAGAGGCGGTGATCTGGCTGATCTACGGAATGGAGATCGGCGACTGGGCGCTGATGGTTGGCGGGACGGGTGGCACGGTGATGGCCACCATCATCCTTGTCAGGCTCACCACCACCACAAAATCGGGGCCGATGACATCTGACCCGTTATTGTACGTACAATAACGAGGGCATGGCCCCTCCGAACCAATCCGCTGCTGCCCGACCTTCGGTTGGCGCACCGGCACCCGATGTCACGCTGACCCAAGAAGACGGCTCCTCCTGGCGGCTTTTGGACCAGCGAGGCCAGGCGGTCGTCCTGATCTTTCACCGCCACATCCATTGACTGCCCTGCGCTGCGCACGCTGTCGCCGTGAGCGATCGCCTCGATGAACTGGGAGCGGACACCAGCGTTGTGCTGGTCACCTTCACCAAACCGGAACGCCTCGACACGTACCGGGCAAACAATCACCTCCCGTTCCCGATTCTGATCGACGATGAGCGGGTGGCGTACCGGACCTACGGCCTCGGTCGGGGTTCACTGGCTCGGATGTACGGCCGCAAGGCAGCCCGCAAATATATGGAGCTGTTCAAGAAGAACGGCCTTGCAGGGCTTGCCAAACCGGTCGAAGACACCCAGCAGCTCGGCGGGGACTTTGTCATCGGCCCAGACGGCGTGCTTCGCTACGGCTTCTGGGGTGAGGGTCCGGACGACCGACCGTCGGTAGATGACTTGATCACCGCGGTCGGGAACACACGGGAATGAACCGACAGTGAACCGAAGTGACCCAAAGGCGAACCGCCATCTCGTCGGCTGGAGTTGGGTGGCACTGCAAGCCATCCTGCTCGTCCTGCTGGTGCTGCTCCCCCGCCGATCGGACTGGCCAACGCCGAGCTGGCTGGTCACGGCGGGGTTCGGGTTGATTGTCGTTGGGCTGGGAGTTATTGCGGCGGCAGCGCTCGGGCTCGGCCGCTCCCTGACGCCCACACCGGTCCCGGTCGGCTATGGCAAGCTGACAACCACCGGTCTGTACCGTCTGGTGCGCCACCCGATCTACTCCGGAGTGTTGGCCATCGTCGTTGGGCTTGGCATCAGGTCCGGCAGTGTTATCAGCGGGGCGGTTGCCGTCGCGACCGTGATCTTCTTCAACCGCAAGGCAGCGTGGGAGGAAGCCCGCCTCGCCGAGCACTACCCGGAATACCCGGCGTACGCCGCAGTGACCCCGCGGTTCATCCCGAGACCTCGCCGCAGCGCCGGAGGTTAGCTTCTCAGCAGACGAACGGTTGGAAACCCGAGGTTCTGGAGAGAGCGTCGATAGGCCACGGAGATCTTGTCGAATGGCATCTGCAGCTCGTCGCCTATGTCGAGCGGCAGCCATTCCGGCCGCTGCTTCTCGACAATCACCTGGTCTTCGACAAAGAAGGGGATGAAGCCGTCGTCAAGCTCTGCCGGAGTGTGGCTGACCTCGTTTGGGAATGTAGTGACCCAGAAGATTCTGGTCACGTCGATCGACACGGGCTGGCAGGCGATGAACGTGTAGTAAGGCAACTCGCCATCCACATTCGTTTCGATCCATGCCGAGAAGGGCAGATCGCAGCGGTAACGGTAGTGGATCGGGCGAACCGCAGGCTGACCGTCGACGGGCGGCGCCCACCGGTAGCGGGCAAGGTAGTCGACTTCGAACGTGATCGCGTTCTCTTCTTCGAGCACCTGCGGCGTGTACGCCGCCACTTCATGTACCTCCGGGTTGCCGAAGCTGCCTGAGTGGATTGCGCCGAAATGGGCGAGATCGAGGAAGTTCTCGAGCATTCGCGGAGCTTGACAGCGCCACACCTGTGGGGGCCCTGCGTACAGCCACCAGTCCTCGTCGTCAGCTCGCGGGACGACCGGCGCGGGATGGACCCGGTCCTCCGCTGGCGCCAAACAGACCCAAATCAGATCTGCGGCCTCCATAGCCCCATACGTATCGAGTCGTACTCGCTGACTGATCGGCTTGTCCGGGAGTTGCGGAATGTGAGTGCACGCGCCGTCTGAGGAGAACTCGAAGAGATGGTAGGGGCAGCGGAGGCAGCCCTCGTCGGTGACCGTGCCCATGGAGAGCTGTGTGCCCCGGTGCGGACAAACGTCGTCGGCGACGGCCAAGCCTCCGTCTTTGTCACGCCAAATGACGAGCTCCTCGTCGAGCAGCTTCGTTGCAAGTGCCGCGCCCGGTTGCACGTCGTCCGAATGAGCGACCGGGTGCCAGAACGGGCGAGCGGCGTCGAGGAACGTCGTCACATCGTCGCTACTGGCTACAGGGATTCGCATGGGCGCCAACAATACAGGCGGATCCACCCGGGGTGCCTTGACTTCGCGTCGCAAGCTTCTTACCGTTGGGGTTGGCGAAACGTGCGCCTCACCTCCATCGGTTCTCCCCACGCAGGACCGTTTCATCGGAGGCAAAGGGGATTCCAGTCCTCGCGTTGCTATTGGTCATCCGCCTTTCGGGGGATTGCTGGGGAATCACCACCGGAGGCACGGAGGACCGATGACAGCGAACCGAAAGCGCAAACGCCGGGTGAGAGCCCGAGCAGCCAAGACAGGCGAATCGTATACCGCTGCACTTCGGCACCTCCTTCAATCAGAGGAGTTGCACATGCGTACCTATGAGTTAGAACAAGCCGGCCTGACCGATATTGGCAACGTCAGAGCCATCAACGAGGACCACCTCCTGGCCGAGGGCGACCTCTTTGTCGTCGCCGACGGCATGGGCGGACAGGGCCGGGGCGAGGTGGCAAGCCGCCTCGCGGTCGAACAGATCCACGCGGCCTTCGCTAACGATCCGTCGGAGGCGGGACTGGTCGCAGCGGTGAAGTTGGCAAACACCGCTGTGTTCGAACACCCCGACACCGGCGAGTCCGAGCAGAAGATGGGCACCACCGTCGCCGCGGCCGCTCTGGTGGTCGACGGCGAGCACGAGTATCTGTCAGTAGTAAACGTCGGGGACTCCCGGGTCTATCACCTACGAGCGGGCCAGCTCACACGACTGAGCATGGACCACAGCCGGGTTGCGGATCTGGTCCGTTCCGGCGAACTGTCAGATGAGGAGGCGGCCGTTCACCCCGAGCGCCACATTCTGACGATGGCAGTCGGTGTCTCACCGGAGGTCGAGCCATTCGTGGCCAGAACAAAACCCCAGTCGGGCGATCGGTTGCTGCTTTGCAGTGACGGGTTGTTCAACGAGCTCAGCGGTTCGGAGATTGCCGAGACGCTGAGCAACGTCGACAACGCCGAGCAGGCGGCAACACAGCTCGTCGCGCTGGCAAAGGAACACGGCGGCAACGACAACATCACCGCCATGGTTATTGACATCAGCTGACCCCAAACGCACACCGGCGCCCCGGCCCCCCCCCCCCCCCCAGGAAAAATTGATGAATTGCGGCAGCGTCGTCCGGGCCCCTCAGCCGGAATGCCTGCTGATGTCCAGCAGCGGTTAGATGAAGCGGATTGCGTTCGCTTCGGTTGCCACCTTGGTGTTGTCGATCGGGTTGGCGATCTCCAGGTCACACGATTCTGCGGCACCGCTACCAACAACCCGGACCACAAGGCTGGTGTCGCTGACGGCCGTTGCCGATGTCGGTGTCAGGTCCGATGCGCACTTCAGCGTCACATCATCGGCGTTGACGCCGGTCAGTCCGCTACCGGCGACCAGGAACGTGCCGCCACCGGTGGAAGCGTCCTTGTCGAAGACGCTGCGGGACACCGAGGTGATCTTCGGTGCAGCCGAGCTGTAGTAGTTGAACTTGGTCTTGAGGTTGGTGACGCTTGCGCCAGCGGCGTTGTTGACGATGACGTCAACCGGACCGTTGCTTCTGGTCGGGACCTTCACCGTCAAGGTGTTGCCATCGGCAGCTATCACAATGTCGTCGGCGTTGGTCACCTTGGCCGAGCCAAAGGTGATCTCACTGGTGCCCCAGAGACGGGTACCGGTGATGGTCATGAGGCTGCCGACCGCCGCACCATCGGTGCCGGTCACTTCAGTGGAGTCACCGAGGTTGGTAATGGTCGGTACACCGGCGGTGAACAGGAACTTGGAATCGTCACCGGTGGCGCTTGCGACTGAGTTTCTTGTCACGGTGACGTCGGTGACGCCGCTGGCAACGACGACGGCCGGGCTTGCACCGGAGTCGTTGATTGGGGTGGTCGCCACGATCTGGGTGTCCGAAGCAACCCAGACCGCAAGGGCGGCGTTGCTACCAAACATGACATCGGCAGCGGGGGCGCCGGTGAACCCACTACCGGTGATGACAACGACCGATGACGCGTCCGGGTTGGTGCCATCGGCGTTGGTGACCGTGACTGCAGCTGATGCCGCAGCCGAGGCAGCGGGGACCTGCGCCACTATTCTGGTCGACGAGATCACGGCGAAGCTTGTCGCGTCGACGGCGTCGAACTTCACGGCGGTTGCACCTGTGAAGTCGGTGCCCTTGATGGTGACGATCTCACCACCGGCGAGCCCACCACCACCTGGAGTGACCGAGGTGACGGACGGAACCGCTGCTGCAGCGGGCGATGCCTGCCCAACAGCGAGCACACCCATCACCAACGCGAACACCACCAATACCGATCGAATCCGACGGCGTCTCGGTTTCTGATTCGTGATTGCGCGACAATTTCTGCCCACGAATTCATACTCCTAGCTGCACCCCGATCCCTCAGATCGAGTGAAAGTGTTGGGCAAAACTACCGGGGTCCAACAGCGAATGCAATACCTGATGTAGAAGTTCGTTCTTCACTTTCGAACACAGGCTATTTCGAACGAGAGTGCCTAAAACATAGGAATTTTCGACACTTTAGCGACACACAAGAGCCTGCATGCCGTTGCAAATTACTCGCTTGTCTATGTTGCTTCCTGCATTGCCATGTATGGGTTTCGTAGTGAAACTGTTTCGCCACGGTCACATACGTTTACCTTAATGAGTGCCACGGCTTTCGCTTGTATAACTGCGCCGACCGACACAGAAATAGACGAAACAAATCACAGGCAAATCCAAGAACACCGTCGCCTTGAACCGAACCGCGAGGCCAACAGGCAACCTCGCCGAGGACCCGGGTTGCCGACCGAAGCCGTTCGGCGTTCGACCTTCACCACAGAGCGTGAGAATGCCACCGGCTGCTATGCGACTGGCGCTGACCATCCCAGCGGATGATTCCGACCCCTGACCATCCGAGCAGATGATCATCGTGCACCTGGCTCAGCGCGATCAATTGGCAATCCTCGGAGCTGTGGAACAAGATCAATTACAGCCATCGCCGCCGGCCTACTCTCTGCGGCAAAAGGGGACCACCATGCGCATGCGATTTGGAAGCTTCATCGCTCCTTTCCACCCACCAGACCACAATCCGACGTTGTCGCTGGAGTGGAACCTTGAGCTGATCGAGCATATGGACCGGCTCGGCTTCGACGAGGCCTGGATCGGCGAGCACCACTCGGCCGGCAGCGAGATCATCGCCTCCCCCGAGATCTTCATCGCCTCTGCCGCAGCACGAACCCGCAACATCAAGCTGGGCACCGGCGTCGTTTCGCTGCCGTACCACAACCCGCTGTGGACGGCCGAGCGTATGGTGCTGCTCGACCACCTCACTAGAGGACGGGTGATGTTCGGTGTCGGGCCCGGTGCGTTACCGACCGACGCCGCCATGCTCGGCCTTGAACCGTCGCAGATGCGTCCGCTCCTCGAGGAGTACATGGACATTGTCATGCAGCTGCTGACCACCGACAAGCCGGTCAACTATCAGAGCGATCGTCTGACCCTTGAAGAGGCCCGACTGCACCTGCGGCCATACAGCGAACCGCTGTTTGACGTTGCCGTCGCCGCCGTTGCCTCACCGTCGGGAGCCCGCCTCGCAGGCAAGCACGGCGCAGGCGTCCTTTCGCTTGGCGCCACCGTGGCCATTGGCATGGACGTGCTGGCCCACCACTGGTCCATCCAGGAAGAGGTGGCCTCCACCTATGGCAAGGTCGCTGACCGGGCCAGCTGGCGGCTTGTTGGCCTCATGCACCTGGCCGAAACCGAGGAAGAGGCTCGCAAGGACGTTGAGTACGGCATGGAACAGTGGTTCCGGTACTTCCAGAACGTCGCGGCGTTCCCACAGATGGCGGTCGACGGTGGCAACATCGACGAGATGGTCGAGTTCGTGAACGGCGGGCTTGGCGTTGTCGGCACACCGGAGATGGCGGTCAAGCAGATCAACGAGCTGCTTGAACAGTCCAACGGAGGCTTTGGCGCCTACCTGACTCTGGCCCACAACTGGGCGAACAATCAGGCGACCAAGAAGAGCTACGAGCTCTTCGCTCGCCACGTGATGCCCCACTTCCAAGGCCAGGTCGAATCTACGGTCGGCGCTGCCGATCGAGCGAAGCAGGCCAGGCCTGACCTTGCGGACAAGCAGATGGTTGCGGTTGAGGAAGCGACCGAGCGCTACGAGGCCGCCAAGGGCTCTTAAGCACTGGGGGCTGGGGGCGTCGACGGCACCGACT
>CAZSTV010000016.1:35077-44936 GCA_964609665.1 uncultured Acidimicrobiaceae bacterium | reverse complement strand
ACATCGCCATCTCAGAGACCGCCATCCTCACCGTGCGCAACCGCCTTATCGAAGAGATCGGTGACGACATCGGCTCCGGTCGATTCGCCGTGGAGCTACAGCGGCCGACCTCGGCGTTGAGTATTCGCCTGGCGACCGAGCTGGGGTACATGGCGCCGCGGTTCGGTCTCGGTTTTTGTCTGGCGGCCATAATCGGCCTCCTCCTCGGAGGGCTTCCACCAGCCTTGCTCGGGCTGGCACTCGCCGTTCCGGCGCTCATCGTGGCACTGACCATCAACGTGGTCGGCCAGCACCTGTTCGCCGCCGCGTCGTTTTGGCTTCGGGAGGCGAAGGGGGCCTGGTTCCTCTATAACAAGCTGGTCTTTGTGCTCGGCGGCATGCTGTTGCCGCTCGAAGTGCTGCCGGGGTGGATGGAGACCGTTGCGAAGGCACTGCCGTTCATGGCGATGGCCTATGTTCCTGCCCGTTTGGCGGCAGGCTTCGTGGAACCGGAGCTGTTCGCCATCCAGTTCTTGTGGCTTGCGGTTGCCCTGGCAGCAACCGCCGCGGCGTTTCGGCGCGGCGAACATCGCTTCCTGAGTCAACCATGATCATCCGGGCCCTGTGGTTGACATGGCGCGCCGCCTGGAGTGAAGCGTGGGCCAACCAGCGTGGATTCTGGACCCAGGTGGCCCTGATGTGCATCAACAACGCCGTCTTCTTGGTTTTCTGGGTCATCTTCTTTCAGGAGGTGGAGACGCTGCGGGGCTGGGATGTGAACCGAATCCTCGTGCTCTTGTCGATCCTCACCTCAACCGCTGGCGTCGTGCTCGGGCTGCTACACAACGTCCGCCGCATCGGCTACCTGGCGGCCGACGGCGGGCTCGACGCCGCACTCAGCTTGCCGGTGCCGACCCTTGCCCATCTGTCCCTGCGGCGGGTTGAACCGGTCAACATGGGTGACCTGCTGTTTGGGCTGGTGCTGTTTATCGGGTTCTCGTCACCAACACCTGCCAGGGTTGCGCTGTTCATCTTTGGGGTCATCGGTGGGTCTTCGGTCCTGCTCGGCTTCTTTGTGATCATCGGTTCCCTTGGGTTCTTCGTCGGAAAGAGCGACAGCGCCGACCTCGGCCTGCAGTCGATTCTGTTGTTCGCCCACTATCCAATCGATGTGTTCCCGGGCCTCATCCGTCTGTTTCTGTACGTCGTCGTTCCTGCGGGGTTCGTCAGTGCGACGCCCGCCAGACTCATCGACGATTTCAACCTTGGATGGGCGGCGCTGCTCATCGTTGCGTCGGTGTTCTTCGTCGGTCTTGGTCGCTGGGTCTTCGGCCGCGGTCTGCGGCGCTACACCAGTGGATCGGTCTGGAACTCGGTCTAGAGGTCCGCTCTGTCGCCCACGGTCTGGCCAGCGGGCCCACACCTCCCGGGGAAACTGGCAAACACGGGGACCCGGTTCTACGCTCCCGAGATGGTTCGCTCGCTCCTCGCTCCGCCGTTACCGTCCTCGGTCGACTCCGGCAGCCCTCAGTTTGCGCAAAACCGCGCTGACATGCTCGAACAACTGGCCGCGATCGATGTGCTGCTCGACGAAGCGGAGGCTGGCGGCGGTCCCGACCGGATGGAGCGGCTGCGGTCACGGGGCAAGATGCCCATCAGGGAACGCATCGCAAACGCGTTGGACCCTGACAGCCCGTTCATGGAAATCAGCCCCCTGGCGGCCTATGACTCGGACTACACGATGGGCGGCGGCATGGTCATCGGGATCGGTGTCATCGCCGGAACCGAGTGCGTGATCCTTGGCAACGACCCCTCGGTCCTCGGCGGGGCGCTCACGCCATACGCAGCGAAGAAGTGGCAGCGGGCGCTCGAGATCTCCCGGGACAACCGCATGCCGTACGTCAGCTTCGTCGAATCCGCCGGCGCAGACCTGAGGGTCGAAACCGGCGGTGGTGGACGCAAGGTGCAGACCGAACACTTCGCCGAGTCCGGTCGGTTCTTCTACGAGATGATCGAGCTCTCCAAGATGCGCATTCCGACGGTGTGCATCGTGTTCGGCTCCTCCACCGCCGGCGGTGCCTACCAGCCCGGCATGTCCGACTACACGATCATGGTCAAGGAACAGTCCAAGATGTTCCTGGCCGGCCCACCGCTGGTCAAGATGGCCACCGGTGAAGAGAGCGACGATGAGACCCTGGGCGGCGCCCAGCTTCACGCCGAGGTGTCGGGCTCCGGTGACTACTTTGCCGAAGACGAAATGGACGCCATCCGGCTCTGCCGCGAGGTGGTATCGCACCTCAACTGGCGCAAACCCGCGCCGCCTCCGCGCTTTGACATCGAGGAGCCAGTGCATGACCAGGAGGAGCTGCTCGGACTGGTCAGCCGAGATCTCCGTCAGCCCGTCGATGTCCGCGACGTCGTGGCAAGGACGGTGGACGGCTCCCGCTTTGAGGAGTTCAAGCCTCGCTGGGGGCCGACCATGGTCTGCGGATGGGCATCGATCCACGGCTACCCGGTTGGCATCCTCGGCAACAACGGGGTCCTGTACCCAGACGCTGCGCAGAAGGCGGCCCACTTCATTCAGTTGGCAAACCAGATTGATGTGCCGCTGCTGTTCATCCAGAACATCACCGGGTTCATGGTCGGCCGAGACTTCGAAGCGGACGGCATCATCAAGAAGGGTTCGCAGCTCATCAATGCGGTCTCGAACTCGGAGGTGCCGCACCTGACGGTCACCATCGGGTCGTCATATGGCGCGGGAACCTACGGCATGTCCGGGCGGGCGTTCAACAACCGCTTCACCTTCGTCTGGCCTACCGCCAAGATTGCGGTGATGGGGCCGAAGCAGATCGCCGGTGTGATGTCTCAGGTCCGACGGGGGCAGGCCGCCAGAAAGGGTGAGGAGTTCAACGAGGAAGAGGACGCCAAGATCGTCGCTGCGGTTGAGGCGACCCAGGAAGAAGGATCATTGGCGCTGCGGGCCACGGGAGCGATTGCCGATGACGGCATCGTCGATCCACGCGATACCCGCAACGTGCTTGGCATGTGCCTCTCCTACGTCGGCAACAACGACATAGCGGGCACCGAGAGCTACGGGGTGTTCAGACTGTGAGCAACAACACGAGCACTGCGAGACCATTCGACAAGCTCCTGGTTGCCAACCGGGGGGAGATTGCCAGGCGCATCATCCGGACCGCTACGGCCATGGGTATCAGAACGGTCGCAGTCTTTGTCGACGCCGACCGTGATGCACCATTTGTCAGCGAGGCCGACGAGGCCCTACGTATCGACAGCTACCTCGACGGCGAGGCCATCGTCGCCGGAGCGACTGCGACCGGTACCGGAGCTATCCATCCGGGGTACGGCTTTCTGGCCGAGAACGCGCCGTTCGCCACCATGGTGATCGACGCTGGTCTGGCCTGGGTTGGACCGTCGCCGGAAGCGATCGGGAGCATGGGAGACAAGATCGAGGCCAAGAAGTTGGCCATCGACGCCTCGGTCCCGGTGTTGCCATCAACCGACGACGCTGGAGATTTTGCGTCGATCGGCTTCCCGCTCCTCATCAAGGCCGCCGCCGGAGGTGGCGGCAAGGGAATGCGGGTGGTGAACAGTGCAGCAGATCTCGATGAGGCCGTCGCGGCCGCAAAGCGCGAGGCACTCTCCGGCTTTGGCGATGACCGGGTCTTCGCCGAGCGCTACGTCAGTCGGGCCCGCCATGTCGAGATGCAGATCATGGGTGATACCCATGGCAACCTGCTGCACCTGGGCGAGCGTGAGTGCAGCATTCAGCGCCGCCATCAGAAGATCATTGAGGAATCACCATCACCGTTTGTCTCCGAGGAGATGCGGACCGAGATGGGCGACGCCGCAATCCGACTTGGCAACACCCTCGGCTACCACTCGGCCGGAACGGTGGAGTTCCTGGTTGATGATGACACCGGTGACTTCTACTTCCTGGAGGTCAACACCCGACTCCAGGTGGAACACCCGGTGACCGAGGAGGTCACCGGACGTGATCTTGTCCGTGATCAGCTTCGGGTAGCGATGGGCCAGACGCTCGGGTATTCCCAGAGCGATGTCAGCTTTACCGGCCATGCCATCGAGGCCCGGCTGTACGCCGAGGATCCTGCCAATGACTTCCTCCCGGCAATAGGCACCCTCGACGGCTTCCAGCCGAGCGCCGCACCTGCGCTTCGATGGGACACCGGCGTTGTTGCCGGTTCGGTCATCGGCGTCGACTTCGATCCGATGATTGCCAAGGTCATCGCTCACGGGCCGAGCAGAACCGAAGCCGCCGGACGCCTCGCCCTCGGCTTGGAGAACCTGCACATCGGCGGCGTCGTCACCAACCGGGACTTCCTGGCGTCGGTGCTTCGCTCTGGACCGTTCCTGGAGGGTGACACCACCACGGACTTCATCGAGCGGACAGCTCCCGAGCGTCAGCGATCACTGAGCGACGCGCAGCTGCAGGTCATTGCCACCGCTGCGGCGATGTGGCTCCAGGGTCAGAGTCGGGCCAATGCCCAGGTCCTTACCTCGCTCCCGAGTGGGTACGTGATCGGCCGTCTCCCGCCGGAACGTGTCGAGTTTGGCTACATGGACCGCAGCGTCACCGTCCACTACCGGGGCAGGCGCGACGGTTCCTTTTCGCTCGGGCTCGATGGCGTCGGGCACGCGACGGTGCATCACTGGGACCCGACGAGCATCGACGTGGAAATCGACGGACACCGAGCCACGCTGGCCGTCACAAGGGCCGGTTCACAGCTGCACATCACCGGTGCAGGCGTCGGCGCAGAACTGGATATCGTGCCGAGATTCTCGGTCCCAACAGCGGAGTTGCCCGGTGGCGCCGTTGCGGCGCCCATGCCAGGCAAGGTCCTGGAAATTCGGGTTGCCGTGGGGGACCGGGTCGAAGCTGGTCAGGTCGTTGCGGTACTCGAAGCCATGAAGATGGAGAACCACCTGTCGGCCGCCGAGGACGGCGAAGTGACCGAGGTTCGGGTGGCGGTTGGTGATCAGGTCGAAAAAGACGTCTTGCTGATGGTCATCGAAACCGATACCGATAGTGAGTGAGAGCGTGGGACCTACCGGTCTGGCGAGACAGAACAAACCAAGAGCACCGAGCGTACAGAGCGGACGGCAATGCCAAAGAACCTGATGGATACGATGCCCGGCATCGACGACCTTGAGCGTCGAGCAGCGAAGCGGATTCCCCACTTCGCCTGGGAATACCTGGCCAGCGGTACCGGAGACGACTACGCGGTCCAGAACAACCTTGACCGCATGACCGCGGTGGAATTGCTTCCACAGCTGCTCAAAGGCGAGTTCAACCCGGAGATCGAAACCGAACTCTTTGGCGTCACCTACGCGGCGCCAATCGGCATTGCCCCGGTCGGGCTGACCGGCCTCATCTGGCCGGGAGCGGATGAGGCCCTCGCCAAGACCGCTGCGACAAAACGGATTCCCTACACGCTCAGCACTGTCGCCACCGAGAGTCCCGAGGTTGCCGGTCCCAACGCGGATGGCATGGGATGGTTCCAGCTGTACCCTCCCCGCGACGAGACCCTGAGAGCCGACATCTTGGAGCGGGTCGCCGCTTCGGGGTTTACCACGCTCGTTGTCACCGCTGACGTGCCTGCCGCCAGCCGCCGGGAACGCCAGCGCAAGGCCCAGGTCCGCGTGCCGCCGGTCATCGGGCCAAAGTTGGTGTTCCAGTCGGCCATTCACCCGACGTGGAGCCTGGGCGTGGTGCGCAACGGCATGCCGCGGTTCCGAACTCTTGAGAAGTACATAGACCGATCCACGATGAAGGCAACCGCAGGCTTTGTCGGAGCAAACCTCGGCGGCACACTCTCGTTCGATTACCTGGCAGAGGTCCGGGAGATCTGGGATGGTCCGCTGGTGGTGAAGGGCATCGTCGATCCGGGTGACGCCCAACGGTGTGTCGACACCGGCGCAGACGCGGTCCAGGTTTCCAACCACGGTGGACGCCAGCTCGACGCTGTGCCAGCGGCCATCGACGCGCTCGCACCCATCGTGGAACAGATTGGTGGCCAGGTCCCCGTGCTATTCGACAGCGGCGTCCGCTCCGGTCTGGACGTGGCCAGGGCCATCGCGCTCGGTGCGAGCTTCGTGTTCTGTGGGCGGGCGTTCATGTTCGGTCTCGGCGCTGCTGGTGCGGCCGGACCGGCCCACGCCTACGAGATACTCCGAGAGGGCCTGGTCAACACCATGGCTCAGACGGGCTGCACCACGCTGTCCGAGCTCAAGGATCGTCTGCCGTCTCACGTCTGAACCGACAGGCGCCCGAGGAACGCCGGTGGGCGTCGATGCTAAGCTCTCAAGTGGCAGGATTTGACCGGGAGGTCTTGGCGGGATGAACGCGGCTGGGCTGGCGGTCAGCGACCCACATCGAGAGTCGGCTATCTACGTTTTTGAGAGCCCGGCGTGAGCGACCCCGAGCATCCGGCCCAAGAGCCATCCGATGGCCAAGCGATACCTCGTCCGGGTGATGTCGAGTGGAGTTCGACGGGCTGGCCAAACTCTGCCGGTCAACAGCGTCCGCCCCGCGTCGCTCCGCCGACGAACGAATGGGAGGCTCCAATCGATCCGCCTCTGACCAACCGACCATCGACCGCTCAGCCGCAGCCGACCGATCCCGTCGGCTCTGTGGGCTCCACCGGCGCCACCGACCAGTTTCGGCCCGCCCACCCCCAGCCAGCGCCGCCACAGGCCCCTCCGCCGTCCCAACGTTTCGGTACCCACATTCCCAAGACGCCGGCACCAAATCCGCCGCCCGACCCGCCACCGCCGACGGCACCAAATCCGCCGCCCGCACCAAGCACGCCGCCGGCATCAAATCCGCCGCCCCAGTCCGGCTGGTCGGCCGGCAACGATTCAACCGATGAGATACCACCGGGATCGCCGCCCCCGGGCGGTTCCTCGGGTGCGGGCAAGCTGGGGAGCAAGTCCGCGAAGGAGCGACTCGACCTCATCGCCGACCGACTCACCGGCGTGGCCAAGGTCGACAAGCTGGATGCCAGCTTCAGCCTCCGTCACATGTTCGCCAACAGCTTCACCCGCCGCCCGCAGGAGGATGTTGAGCGGGAGTTGATGGTCGGCACAACAATGACCACACCGCCACTGTCAACCGTGAAGGCGGAATGGCCACAGCCGTGGCTGTTTGCCAGGACGTTCCTTTCCACCGGCGCTGTGTTCGCCGTGCTGTTCCTCGGTTGGCGGATCTTCGGCTCGATTACGCTGCTGCCTGGGCTCATCATCGTCGGTTCGTTCGCCATGCCCGCAGCGGTGCTCATCTTCTTCTTCGAAGCGAACGTTGTGCGAAACGTGTCCATAGTCGCCGTGTTGCGCATGGTCTTCTTGGGCGGCGCGGCCTCGCTACTGTTTTCACTCATCGGATTTGAGCTGTTCGACTTTCCGTGGCTCGGGGCGATGATCGGCGGCCTTGTCGAGGAACCGGCAAAGCTGCTCGCCGTCGTCCTTGTCGCCCGCCAGGTCCAACACCGCTACATCCTCAACGGCATGCTCTTCGGGGCCGCGGTTGGCGGAGGCTTCGCCGCGTTCGAGTCAGCCGGGTACGCCCTGGTCGCGGCGCTGTTCGCCCTGGACAACAGCGACGTGATTGACAGCATCGTGCTGCGGGGGATGTTCTCGCCGTTCGCTCACGTGGTCTGGACTGCCCTCACCGCCGGGGCGCTGTGGCGGGTCCGAGACGGCAAGCCACTGTCGGCGGCCCACCTCAAGGACCCGCGCTTCTGGCGGGTCATGGTGCTGGCGATGGCGTTGCACATGATTTGGAACAGCCCGATTCCGAACCTGTTCTATTTCAAGTTCGTGCTGCTCGGCGTTATCGCCTGGCTGGTGTGCTTCTCGCTTTTGCAGGAGGGCATCGCCCAGGTCAAAGCCCGCCAGGCCGAGCTGGCGCCCTAGCCCTCGGCGGAGATCTCGTCCCGGAGCTGACGCTTCAAAATCTTGCCGGACGCGTTGCGAGGCAGGGACTCGGTCACGATGGTCACCCGGGATGGCACCTTGAACTTGGCGAGCCGTTCGCCGAGGAACTGCTGCAGCTCGCCGGTCTTGAGGGTGCGACCTTCCTTGGTCATCACATGACAGGCCAGGTCTTCGCCGAGGCGTTCATCGGGGATGCCGTAGACCGCCGCTTCATAGACCGATGGGTGTTCGTAGATGGCGGCTTCCACCTCGATGCAGTAGATGTTCTCGCCCGCCCGCAGCACCATGTCCTTGGCGCGGTCGCTCACGTAGATGAATCCCTCGTCATCGATTGACCCAAGGTCGCCGGACCGTAGCCAGCCGTCGACGATCGTCTCCGCGGTGGCTTCGGGCCGGTTCCAGTAACCGCTGATCAGCGACGGGCCGCGGAACCACAGCTCACCGGTTTCGCCGATCGGCAAGACGTTGCCGTCGGCATCGGTGACCCGCATCTCCATGATTGGAATGGTGCGACCGGTGGACGTCGGATGGTCAAGGAAGTCCTGCCCGGCATTTTGGGGACCGTAGGCGTTGGTCTCGGTCATGCCGTAGCCCAGGCCGGGTCGTCCCTTCGGAAAGTTCTCGTCGATGCGCTTCACCAATTCCGGTGGCATCGGTGCGCCACCGCCGCCGACGGACTTGAGGCTGGAGATGTCCCGCTCACCAAACGACGGGGCTTCCAGCAGGTCCCAGCTCATCGTCGGCACGCCGACAAAGTTGGTAACGCCCTCGCGTTCTATGAGTTCGAGGGCACGCTCGGGATCCCACCGATGGGTCATTATCAAGCGAGCACCGCTGATGAAGGAGCCGAGCATGACTGGCACGAGGCCGGTCACATGGAACAGCGGCACCGACAGCATGAACGCAACCGGTGGTGGGTTCTCGGGATCCAGTTCGGGGTCCGGCTCGCAGAGTGCGCCGACCTGGGATCGTGCTGCGAAGCACATCAGGGCATGCACGATGGCGGTGTGGGTGCTGACGGCCCCCTTGGGGTTGCCGGTGGTTCCTGATGTGTAGAGGATCGTCGCGTTGTCTTCTGGCAGCACCTCCACGGTCGGCATGGTGGCATCTTCTGGCAGGACGCTGTCCAGTGAGATGGCGCCGCCAGCGGGCTCCGAGCTGGCCCGAACCACCAGAACCGTGGTGTTGGAGAGGTCGATGTGGCCCTCGGTGCCCTCGGCCAGAAGCCGACCGAGCCGTTCCTCGTCGACGAAGACAATCTTCGCTCCGGAGTCATCCAGTGCATATGCCAGCTCGTCGGTCTGCCACCAGGCGTTCAGGGGTACCGCTACCGCACCAACAGAGGTGATGGCGGCAAACGCGGCGATCCACTCCGGGAAGTTGCGCATTGCAATGGCGACCCGCTCGCCCTTGCCGATGCCATAGGTATCGACCAGCACCTTGCCGATTCGCCCGGACAGCTCCAGCACCTCCGGCATGGTCCAGCGTTCATCCTCATAGACGATGAATTCATCGGTCCGAAGCCCCGCAAGACCGAATAGCGCGCCAAGGTTTGGCGGGGCGTGGAGGAAGACCTTGGAGGCCACGCCATTGACCTCGGCCTCGGTGATTTCGAACATTGTGCCTTCCCCGCACACTGCAGCACAGGCGTCGGGGTAGGACATGGGTTGAGGAGTTTGCGACATAGGACTGCCAGTTGTAGCGGGCTGGCGGCCCAATGCGCCACCTGCGGGTAAAACCTCTAGTTGCCGGGGCTGTCGGCCAGCAGCGCTTCGGCGTGTGTCCGTAGATCGACTTTGCGAATCTTGACGCCATTCGGACCATCGGTGACCGGAAACTCGTCGACAACCACGACCCGTTCTGGGCGTTTGTAGTTGGCGAGTCCGCTGCGGCAATGGTCGGCTAGCAC
>CAZSTV010000016.1:32864-35060 GCA_964609665.1 uncultured Acidimicrobiaceae bacterium | reverse complement strand
TTTCGGCTTCCAGTCGCACGAACGCCACCGCAACGTCACCGATGGACGGTTGCTTCACCCCGACCACCTGGGCCAACGCGACCGCCGGATGACCTTCGAGGTGTTTCTCAATCTCTGCGGGGTCGCACAGGAACCCGCGCAGCCGAAGTGTGTCTCCGAGCCTGGCCAGGAACACGAAGCCCTCCCGGCCGTTGGCGTCCGGTTCCACCGTGTGGCCAAGGTCGCCCGAGCGATACCAGCCATCGGTGGTGAACGCCTTTGCCGTCGCCTCAGGGTTGTTCAGGTAGGACGAGATGAGGTTGGGGCCCCGGAACTGGAGCTCGCCCGGTTTGTCGTGGCCGAGGACCTGACCCGTTTCCGGGTCACAGCACCGCACCGACATGTCGGTACTGACCAGATGGCCACCATTGCGGGACCGCAACTCCTGGGGCAGGTCCCGTTCCCAACATGACATGAGAGCGAATCCTTCAGACGACCCGTACAGGCCCGTGAGCTTGGTGGACCCACCGGTGGCGCTCGCCACCGCTGCCACCGCATCCGATCCGGCGTTGGTGAAGTCGGCAAAGCCGCCGCCACTCCATGTCGTCGGAGCGGTGAATCGTTCGCTTGCCACGAGCGCCAACAGCATGTCATCGCTTGCGCTGCACATGGTGACGCCGTGTTCGGCTATCGCTGCCGCAGCAGCATCGGGGTCCCACGTTTCGTGCAACACCACCATTCCGCCGGCGAGCAGCGTCGCCATCCCTGCGGTATAGCCAAACGCGCCACAGAAGGGGAGCGGCACCAGGGAGACCATGTTGTCGTCCAGGGCGAAGGCGTCGCAGACCGCGGTCAAGTGACTGAGGGTTTGGGCCTGGCTATGCATGGCGACTTTGGGAAAGCCGGTGGTGCCAGACGTGGTGAAGCCCATCAGCGGAGACTGCGGCCCGACGGCCTCGTTGAATGAACCCATGCCTGGATGGTCCGCACCATCCATCACCAGATCGGACGAGAGCGGGCGGCCCCGATCAACGATCACATCGACGGAGCGGTCAAGTCCGGCCATAAGCGCGGGGCCATCGATACCGAGAAAGTCGTCCGCTACAACGACCGTGTCGACCTTCGCAACGCCGAGCAGATGGTTCAGCTCCGCTTCCCGGAACCGTGTGTTGAGCCCGAGCACGCCGACCCCAATGCGAGCGGCAGCAAGCGCGAGGACCGCCCAGGACGCCCGGTTGGGCAGGAACACCCCAAGGTGGTCTCCCGCCCGCATACCCCGTTGGTGTAGCACCGCTGCAGTGGCCTCGGCTTCAGCAAACAGCTCGCCATGGGTCATCGAGGTCCGGTGTTGGTCAACCACGGCCGGGCGGTCCGGAAACGCCGCAACCACCGACTGGTACTGCTCCCACAGTGTGTTGCCTGACGGTGTGATACCAACCGGTGTGTTGCCTGACGGTGTGCTGCCCTGAGTCATCGCCGCCATGCTGGCATCCGACACGTCACGCGTCGAACCGAGCACCGGGCAGTTCCAGCTCTACCGCGAATGGAACGCAAGCGAGATCTTGGCTCCGTCTAAGCGACAGAAGTACCGTTGTCTGATACGCCAAAACCGGGGAACGCACCATGACAGATCTCGCAGACCGCGCCGCTCAGCCAGAGCCGACATCCGATGTCGGAACCGAAGAGGAGGATCCGACGAAGGTCTGGCACAAGACCGCATGCATTCTCTGCAGCAACAACTGTGGCGTTGAGGTCCGCCTTGATGAGCGGCGCATCACCCGCGTTCGGGGCAACAAGGCCCACGTGTCATCGAAGGGCTATACGTGTGAGAAGGCCCTGCGGATCGATCACTACCAGAACTCTCGGAGTCGCGTCACCGCGCCGATGAAGCGTCTCGATGACGGTTCGTATGTTGAGGTCGATTGGGACACCGCCATCCGCGAGGTCGCTGCCGGGCTGCAGCAGGTCGGTGCCGAGTGGGGCGCCGACAAGGTCATGTACTACGGCGGAGGGGGTCAGGGGAACCACCTGTGTGGCGCCTACGGCTCGGCCACGCGCAAGGCGCTTGGCATCACCCGTTTCTCCAACGCCCTAGCGCAGGAAAAGACCGGTGAAGCGTGGGTCGAGGGGCGAATGTTCGCCACTCACACCCACGGCGAGTTCCACGAGGCCGAGGTGTCGGTCTTTCTCGGCAAGAACCCGTGGCACTCCCATGGC
>CAZSTV010000016.1:14876-32810 GCA_964609665.1 uncultured Acidimicrobiaceae bacterium | reverse complement strand
GACTTCAACGAAGCGATGGAAAAGTTGCAGGAGGCGATCGGCGCAGTGATCGTCGAGGAGAACCTGGCCGCGTCGGCGTGGCTGAAAGAGAACGCCATCGGCGTCGAGGAGACGCTCGCCACGTTCGCTACCGTACCGATCGCCGATTTCGCAGACCGATGTGGCATTGACGAAGAGCGGATCCGAGCGGTCGCCAGGAGAATGGCCGCCGCAAAGAGCGTCTCGGTGTATGAGGACCTCGGCATCGAGATGGCTCCGCACTCAACGCTGGTTTCGTACCTACAGCGAGCAATCTGGGTGCTGCTCGGCAGCTACGGCAAGCCCGGAGCGATGACCGCTCACACCGTCGTCGCCCCGTTGTTCAATTACAGCGCGTCGGGTGCCGAGCCAACCGATCCGGTCACCGGTGGCTACATCATTTCCGGACTGATCCCGTGCAACGAGATTGCCGACGGCATCTTGAGCGACTCGCCGGAGCGCACGAGGGCGATGATGATAGAGAGTGCCAACCCGGTGCACTCGCTGGCCGAGTCCGAGAAGTTCCGCAAGGCCATGCGTGCCATGGACTTCTCCGTGGTAATCGATGTTGCCATGACCGAGACCGCCCAGGAGGCGGACTACGTACTGCCTGCGGCGTCACAGTACGAAAAGGTCGAGACCACCTTCTTCAACATGGGCTTCCCCGAAAACCGGGCCTGCATCCGCCCACCGATCCTTGCCCCGCTTGAAGCTTCGCTACCGGAGCCTGAGATTCACTCCCGGCTCGTCAAAGCCCTTGGCACCGTAACCGAAGAAGACCTGGTACCGCTGCGAGAGGCTTCCGAGCAGGGCCTCGACGCCTTCAGCGGCGCGTTCATGGAAGCGGCCATGGGTAACGCACAGCTGGCAGCGGTCGGCGCCGTCGTTCTCTACGAGACGCTCGGTAAGACGCTGCCCGCCGGAATGGAGGGCGCCGCGGCGCTCTGGTTCAGCGCTCAGCAGGTGGCCATGCGTCACCCGGAGCAAGTCAAAGCGGCAGGCCATGTCGGCGACGGCCCCGCCCTTGGCAATGCGCTCTTCGAAGCGATGGTCTCAAGCCCCGATGGGGTCACGTTCACCAAGCATGAGCACGACCAGGCGTTTGACCTGCTCCGCACCACCGACCAAAAGATCAACGTGGCGATTCCCGAGATGCTCGAGGCCATACGTGAGCTGCCCCAGGCGGTCACCGATCATTCGAGCGACGAATACCCCTTCATCCTGTCCGCGGGAGAACGGCGAAGCTTCACCGCCAACACCATCATGCGAGACCCTGACTGGCGCAAGCGAGATCCCGAAGGCGCGCTGCGGCTCAGCCCTGCAGACGCAGCCGAGCTGGGGGTTGAAGAGGGCGGACGGATCCGGGTAACGACGCCTGGCGGGACCGCCGTTGCGGTGGTGGAGATCAACGACACCATGATGGATGGCCACATCGCGCTACCGAACGGCCTCGGTCTCGGATACTCGCCTGCCGGCGGAAACCCGGAGCTGACCGGCGTAGCGCCGAACGAGCTGACAACAACCGACTGGCGTGACCCGATCGCCGGGACGCCGTGGCACAAACATGTCCCGGCCAAACTGGAACCGGTCGCCAACTGACCCAAGGCGCCCGACTATGGCAACAACGCTCGACTGGTACGGCTGCGCCACGTTTCGGCTGCAGACCGCAGGCAAAACCATATTTCTCGACGCCTACATCGACAGGGTGGACGCTGCGGACGGTCCAGGGCTTCGGGCCGATGACATAGACGAGGCCGACTGGATTCTGGTCGGTCACTCTCACTTCGACCATCTGTACGGAGCAGAGCGCATCGCCACCAATACCGGGGCGACGATCATCGGCAGCTATGAAACGGTGCGGGTGATGGAGGAGGCGGGGGTACCTCTCGAGCAGCTGATCTGCGTTTCTGGCGGCGAGACGATCAACCTGTCCGGCAACCGCGAGAGCGTAAGCGTTGCGGACCCAGCGGCAGCCGACGACGAGGGACAAGATGGCGAAGGGCCGCTCACGGAACGGCCACTCACGGTCCATGTGTTCCCAAGCCTGCACTCATGTGTTTGGAGCCATGCCGAGATGGACCAGCCGGACAAAGAGTGTCTTGGCGACCTCGGCGTGACCTGGCACAAACGCCAACAGCGGTTCGAGAAGCTGATCACCTACCTCAACACCGAACTGGCCCCGGAAGCGATCGCCCATCTGCAGGAGAGCAATCAGGGCGACAGGGGAGATGGTGGCGCACTCGTGTTCGTCATCGAAACCGCCGACGGCTCCATCTTCTATCAGGACACCTCAGGCCATTGGACCGGCATTCTGGATCGGCTACCGACGATCGACGTGGCCATCCTGGCCGCAGCGGGTCGCGGCAACATCGACGGCGATCCCATCCAGGGATCGCTCGCTCAGTTCGTCGCTGGGCAGGCCGAACTGCTGCAACCGGCCAAGGTGGTTCTTGGCCACCACGACAACTGGTTGCCGGGGTTCTCCGTCGACACCGACACCGGGCCCATCAAGACCGCGCTGGAAGCGGTACTCCCGGACGTGGTCCTGCTCGAACCGGGCTACGTCGACGGCACGGTCCTGTTCTAAGTCCTGCTGGCGCAGGCCTAGCTGATGGGGTCGGCCTGGAACGGCTTGCCGCCGAGGACCGTGCCCCAGACCTTGATGTCTTTGATGGTCTCCGGCGCCACCGTCAACGGGTCTTCTTCCAGCACGGCGAAGTCGGCCATCTTGCCCGCCTCGATGCTGCCGATGTCGTGGTCGAGTTTCAGCTGCCATGCAGCGCCAAGCGTTGCCGCGTGGAGCGCGTCGTAGGCGCTGATGCACTCGTCCTCGCCAAGTACCCGGCCCGACGCCGTGAGGCGATTGACCGCACACCACATGACGTGCAGGTGTCCCATCGGCGTCACCGGGGCATCGCAGTGGAACGAGATCGAAACGCCCTCACGTAGCGCGGTCGCACAGGCGTCCATGCCCTTGGCCCGTTCCGGGCCGACCGTGACGTCGTGGTGCTGATCGCCCCAGTAGAAGATGTGGTTCGAGAAGATATTGGCGCACATGCCGAGCGCAGCCATGCGCTTGTACTGCGCCTTGGTGGTCAGCTGACAGTGCTGCACCGTGTGGCGATGGTCCCAGCGGGGGTGGCGCTCCAGCACCTGCTCCACCGCGTCGACGAAAACCTCGGTTGCCTCATCGCCGTTGCAGTGGGCGTGCACGGTCAATCCGGCAACGTGGAACGCTTCAACGATGTCTGCCACCTGGTCCGGCGCCAAGAGCCATAGACCGTTGCCCGGGTGCCCTTCGGGCGCCTTGTAGTAGTGCGGCCAACTGATCCTGGCGGTGAAGCCCTGGATGGAGCCGTCAAGGACAATCTTGACGATGCCGAACCGAAGCTTCTCGGTGGCATCGTCCTTGATTGCCGTGCCGATCTTCGCCAGCTCGGTCGGGTCGCTGAGACCACCCATCATCGAAGACAGCGCCACCATCACCCGACACGGGTAGTCGTCGTCGTTGACCGCGCTCTGCCAGTTCTCCACCTGAGCAGGGTCTGCCAGTTGGCTGGTGCCAAGGTCGGTGATCAAGGTGGCCCCGGTGTTGCGAGCTTCACGGGCGTAGTTCCACAGCGCGTCGGCGGTCCGCATTCGTGAACCCAGTGAGGCGTAGGCGTCGCCAGCGAGGCTCATCGCGGCCGGTTCCTGCAGCTCGCCGTCAGGGCGGCCGTCCTCACCAAGTGAGATACCAGGTGTCGGATCATCGGCAGTGATCTCGGCCCGCTCCAACAGCGCGGTGTTCACCGTTCCGAGGTGGCCGCTTGCGTGATAGACGAAGATCGGCCGGGTCTCGCTGACACGATCGAGATGGCGGGCCAACATCCGCTCGCCGTCGAAATAGATTGGGTCGAGGCCCCAGGCAAGCAGCGGCTCCGCCGGATCTTCCATCGCTGATTCGGCTTCGATCAGGCGCTCAATAACGGCGTCAAAGGTCTTGCAACCGGTCCAGAGCTTGCCATCGGCACCGCTGCGGTCGAAGTAGCCGACGTAGGGCATGGTCCACATACCACCGGCCATGACGTGGCTGTGGGCCTCGATGAAACCGGGAACCAAAACATGATTGGCGAAACGGTCGTCGACCGTCGGCGCCGGGTGGCCAGCCCCGTCCCAGCTCATGAGTTCATCGACCGTGCCAGCGCCAAGGATCCGGTCACCTCGCACCGCAACCGCCTCGGCTGTTGGCTGTGCCGGGTTCATGGTGATGACCCGTTTTGCGGGGTAGATCACGGTCTCGCTGGCCCTACTGTCACTCATGTGTTTGGTCCGCTCCCTGATCGACGATCAGCTGCAAGCTAGTCCTTTGGCGCCTATCGCCGCCACAATTGCCGTTGTGTGAACTCACCGCGAAAGCTGGCGATAGTTGTTGAAGGGCATCAAATCGCACTGCTAAGGTCCCGAACCATCGGGGGCGAGCACTCGCTTGCGAGACGGGAGAGACTCATGAATCGTTGGCGATATTTATTCGCTGTTCTGGTTGCGCTCGGACTTGTTGCTGCCGCATGTGGTGGTAGCGATGACGACGGAGCTGAGACGTCCGCCGATGGCGACTCTGACACCGAGGTCAGCGCTGATGCTGAAGACTCAGAAGACGAGGCCACCGATGAAGCACCTGATGACGAAGGAGATGCAGAGGACGCCGCTGCACCCGGCGACATCACTCCGGGCGGCACCATCACCTTCGCCTTTAGCGCAGGCATCCGGCACCTGAACGGCACCGTTCAGTCGGGCTATGCAACTGCGGTGCCCGGCACTCAGGTGAACGCAAGCCCGCTGCTCTTTGACGAGCAGTACCAGCCACAGCCGTACCTGGCCGAGAGCTGGGACGTTTCCGATGACGGGCTTACCGTCACGCTCAACCTTCGAGAGAACGCTGTCTTCCACGACGGTGAGCCCATCACCTCAGAAGACGTTGCGTTCAGCATCTTGACCTCGCAGGCCAACCATCCGTTCAAGCCGATGTTTGAGCCGGTGCAAGATGTTGATGCCAGCGATCCGCTTACGGTGGTCATCACCCTCAGCAAACCGCACCCCGCCATCCTCATGGCGATGTCACCGGGCTTGCTGCCGATCATCCCGCAGCACATCTTCGATGATGGCCAAGACATTCAGACCCACCCCCGTAACGGTGGCGACGACTTTGTCGGTTCCGGTCCGTTCCAGGTGGTCGAATATGACGCGGCGGAGATCATCCGTCTTGAGAAGTTTGACGACTTCTTCATTGAGGGCCAGCCGTACCTTGACGAGATAATCATCGACATCGTCGCCGACCCGAACACCCTGGTGCTCGGCGTCGATAATGGCGACTACGACATGGCAACCCTGCCGAACACCAACGTTGAGCAGTTCCAGGGCGACGACCGGTTCACCGTCGAGGCCAAGGGACACGAGGCCATCGGCCAGATCGACTGGTTGTTCCTCAACACCCGTAGCGAAGCGCTCTCAACGGTGGAGGCCCGTCAGGCCATCTCCCTTGCGATCGATCAGCAGGCGTGGCGAGACATCGTTGAGCTTGGCTACAACCAGGCCAACGTGACCGGCATCCAGAACGCCAGTCCCTTCTACAACAAAGACGCACCCAACTTCGACGAGCGTGACGTTGACCGGGCAATGGAGTTGCTTGACTCGGTTGGTCTCGGCGACGGGTTTGAGCTGGACATGCCGGCGACCGCAGGCAAGTCCCTGCAGACCGCCGAGTTCGTCAAGCAGAACCTGGAAGACATCGGCGTGACGGTCAACATCCGTCAGCTGCCGGACTTCCCGACCTGGGCAGCCGAGATTGCCGGTGGCACCTATGACATGACCTGGACCCAGGTTTGGAACTGGGGCGATCCGGTGATCGGCGTTCATCGCAGCTACAACTGCGACAACCGCATCGATCCGCCGGGCGTCATCTGGTCGAACAACAGCTGGTACTGCAACGAAGACGTTGACGCACTGTTGGACCAGGCCGGTTCAACGTTCGACAATGACGAGCGGCAGGACTTCTACTTCCAGGCCAGCGAGCTGATCAACGAAGACGCACCGCTGGTGTACCTCGGCAAGCCCGACTGGTACCAGGTTCGCAAGACTCGGGTCCAGAACCCGCCGACCGGCGTGTGGGGCTTCATGAGCCCATGGCACGAAGTCTGGCTGTCCGAGTAGTGCAGGGGATTCCACTTCAGTGAAAGCGATAGCGGCCAGGATCGCCCAAGCCCTTGGATTGGTCCTGGCTGTGATCGTCCTCAATTTCTTTCTGATTCAGATTGCTCCCGGTGATGCGGCAACCGCCATCGCCGGCGAGCAGTCTGCCTCAGATGCAGAAATCATCGAGGAGATCCGGGCACAGTACGGACTCGACAAGCCGTTGCTGACCCAACTCGGGATCTACATCGGCAATGTCGCCAGGGGAGACCTCGGCAACTCCATTTGGTTCAACGAGCCCGTGACCGATCTGCTCATGGAGCGAATCTGGCCAACGGTATTGCTGTCGGCAGCGGCACTCGGGTTCGCTCTGATCCTCGGAGTCACCGTCGGGACACTGGCGGCCAGAAAACCGGACAGTTTGGTCAGCCATTCAATCACTGTCCTGGCGCTGGTTGGCTTTGCCATGCCTGCGTTCTGGACTGGATTGCTGCTCCTCATCCTCGTCGGCGTCAACTTCGACTTCTTCCCGGTCTCGGGCTTTCACGACCTGGACTTCGAGGGCAATTGGTTTGAGTCGTGGCTCGACATTGGACAGCATCTCATCCTCCCCGCGCTCACCCTCGGCATCATCTACCTAGCCCAGTACAGCAGACTGTCTCGGGCGTCGATGCTTGAGGTTCTTGAATCGGACTACGTGCGAACGGCGCGAGCGAAGGGGCTCAGCGAACGTTCGGTGATCTTCAAACACGGTCTGCGAAACGGCATCATTCCCGTGGTCACCATTCTCGGCCTGCAGTTCGGCGCAGTGCTTTCCGGAGCCATCCTGGTGGAAAGCGTCTTCGCATGGCCTGGGCTTGGACGGCTTGCGTTTGAAGCGGTCGGCCGACGTGACACACCGGTGTTGCTCGGCGTGCTGTTGCTCGTCTCCGTTTCGGTCATCGTCGCCAACTTGTTGACCGACCTGGTCTATCGCCTCATCGATCCGCGGATTCGGGTGTCGGGAGGCACGAATGGCTGAGATCTTCGTCGATCAGGACCGCGGCGACGCCGGCTCGGCGAAGGGTCAAGCGCTACAGCTCTTCCTTCGCAACCGAGCCGCTGTCTTCGGGCTGCTGCTGTTGATCACCGTTTTTGTCATGACGTTCATTGTCCCCATCTGGTACGTGAGAGACCCAGGGGACCTTATTGCCCGTCCCCACCTGAGGCCAGGGACCGATGGCGCTCCGTTTTTGGGAACGGACAATCTCGGCCGAGATCTCCTAGCGGTCATCGTTTACGGCGGACGCACAACGCTGCGGGTAGCGGCCGGCGCCGCGGTGCTCATCGTCGCAGTCGGTGTGACCATCGGTTCAGTCGCCGGGTACTACGGTCGCTGGGTCGACGCCGCTCTGATGCGCTTTACCGAGTTCTTTCAGGTCCTGCCGGGCCTCCTGTTTGCCATCGTCGTTGTGGCGCTGTTCGAGCCGTCGTTCTGGACCATCACCTTTGCCATCGGTTCGGTCTCGTGGCCCGGTATCGCCAGGCTTACACGAGCGGAGTTTCTCAGACTCAAGAACCTTGAGTTCGTGAAGGCGGCCCGTGCCATCGGTGCAAGCGACTTCCGCATCATCACCAGGGTCATCCTGCCAAACGCTCTGCCGACGCTCATCGTGTCCAGCACGCTGATTATGGGCTCGGCCATTCTCTTCGAGGCAGGCCTGGCCTTCCTCGGGTTGGCAGACGTAAACAGTCCAAGCTGGGGACTGGCCATTGGCCGCGGCCGGGAGACGTTCACCATCAACTGGTGGGCGGTCACCTTCCCCGGTCTTGCGATCTTCGCCACCGTGCTGGGGCTGAGCCTCGTTGGTGATGGCCTGCAGGATGCCTTCAATCCGAAGCTGCGGGGACGTTAGATGGTCGACCGTTCAGCGACACCACTGCTGTCGGTCCGGGACCTAGTCGTCAGCTTTGACGACTTCGTCGCCGTCGACGGCGTTTCGTTCGACCTGCATGACGGCCAGACGCTGGCGGTCGTTGGAGAATCCGGTTCAGGTAAGTCCGTGACCGCCCTGTCGATCATGCGCCTGGTGGAACTGGGGACACGGGCATCGATCGACCGGGGCGAGATCATCTTCCGCAACGACGATGGCAGCATTGTCGACCTCAGAACCCAGTCGGAGTCGGCGATGCGCTCCATCCGCGGCAACCACATCTCCATGATCTTCCAGGAGCCGCTCACCAGCCTCAACCCGGTCTACACCGCAGGCAATCAGGTGGCGGAAGCGGTCATGTTGCACCAGGGGCTGGACAAGGGAGAAGCGCAGGCGCGAGCACTTGAGATGTTTGAACTTGTGCGCATACCTGAAGCGAAGCGACGTCTGAAGGAGTACCCCCATCAGATGTCGGGCGGCATGCGGCAGCGGGTGATGATTGCCATGGCGCTGTCGTGCGACCCGAAGGTCCTCATCGCCGACGAACCAACGACCGCGCTCGACGTGACCATCCAGGCCCAGATCCTTGGCCTGATGCGAGACCTGCAACACGAGACCAACGCTGCCGTGCTCATCATCACTCACGACATGGGCGTCGTGGCGGAGGTTGCCGACGACGTGGTCGTGATGAACCGGTCGAAGCTGGTGGAGCAGGGTTCGGTCTACGACATCTTCGAGCAACCTCAGCAGCCCTACACCAAGGCACTGCTTGCCGCGGTTCCACAGCTCGGGTCCATGGCGGGCAGGGCCGAGCCGGCCCGCTTTGACCTGGTTGGCGACGCATGACCGACACGTCGAACAACCGACCCCTCGTTGCGGTGAACGATCTGTGCAAGGTCTTTCCGGTCGCAGACCGAGCCAAGATTCACGCTGTCGAGCATGTGTCGCTGGAAGTTGGTCACGGCGAAACCCTCGCTGTCGTTGGCGAGAGCGGCTGTGGTAAGTCCACCCTGGCTCACCTGATCATCCGGCTGCTCGATGCCACCAGTGGACGTATAGATCTTGACGGCACCGACATCACAACGCTGTCGCCCCGGGCAATGCGGGCCCACCGCCAGAAGATGCAGATCATCTTCCAGGACCCGTTCGCCAGCCTCGACCCCCGTCGGACCGTTGGCAAAGCGGTGGCGGAACCGCTTCGGGTCCACAGGGTCGCAACTGGAAGCGAGCTTGATGACCGGGTTGCCGGCTTGTTTGAACGGGTCGGTCTTGAACGATCACACGTCGACCAGTTTCCCCATCAGTTCTCGGGCGGCCAGCGGCAGCGAATCTGTATTGCCCGGGCGCTCGCCCTGAAGCCTCAGCTGGTGGTTGCCGATGAGGCGGTCTCTGCGCTGGACGTGTCGATCCAGGCCCAGGTCATCAACCTGATGATGGACCTGCAGGAGGAGATGGGGCTCAGCTATCTCTTCATCAGCCATGACCTGGCGGTCGTTGAACGGATCAGCCACCGCGTCGCCGTGATGTACCTCGGCCAAATTGTGGAACTCGGTCCGCGCTCGGCCATCTTCGAGAACCCGCAGCACTCCTACACCCAGCGGCTACTCGACGCGGTGCCCATTGCCGACCCTCGCCAACGTCGAGAGCGGCCACTGCTGACCGACGAGATCCCGAGCCCTCGCTGGAGTCCCGGTGAGGGACCCGAGCGGGTTGAGTTGGTAGAGGTTGAGCCTGGCCACTTCGTCGGCGTGGAATAGTCGGCGTAGAGCTACCGTTGCTGCTGTGCGGTTTCGACAGGTCCTGCGTCTTCCCATCTCGGTGCTCATCGGCCTGGCGCTGATCGCAAGCGCCTGTACCGACTCGGCACCGTCGCAAGAAAGCCAAGTCGAGGACGACCAAGAATCGACCGCCGATGAGGCGACCGAGGTTTCGGACTTCTGCGCCGAGGCCGCTGCGTTCATCAACGACCGCTCCGTCACCGACGTGTCCAACTTCAGTGCCGAGTTCTTCGCCGGGGTTGACCAGCGGCTTTCCGGACTAGTCGACACTGCGCCCGACGACGTGCGAGCAAGCCTGGAGACACTGCGGTCGGGCTTCGCCGACAGCGATCAGATCTTTGCCGAGTTTGACTACGACGTGACGGACCAGCGGCTCGGACCGGCACTTGCCTCGGTGGACAACGAAGCGATGCTGACCGCGACCGACGAGGTCCAGCTCTACCTGAGCGAGACGTGCGAGCTGGAACCCGTCGGCAGTCTTGACCCGCAACAGGTCAGCGACATTATGGATGCGTTTGGTGTGGACAGGGCGCTGGCGGAGTGTCTGAACCTGGAGCTGGGCGATGTGGCAAACATTGACCCCGAGGAGCTAACCCCAGAGCTGATGAGCCGCCAGGTGTGTGGCACCTCGTTGTTCGCCTTGCTCTCCGGCGGTCAGCCCACGACCTAACGTCGCGAGCTGGTACACGAAACGCGCTCTCAACCGGGCAGGTGCTCGGCCAGCCAGGTCTCGTCGATTGCGCCTCGCATCCCGATGAACACCAGCTGAGACGCCGCGAGGCTGGTGTGACCGCGAGCCCGCAGACTCCAGCGGCCACCAACTCGTTGCAGCACCATCTCCCGGTCGGGCTCCTCCACAAGGCGCAGCACGCCCTTGGCCCGTACGACCGTGTCCGGCAGCGCCTCCATCAACTCCTCGATCTGTGACCGAGGTATCGGGTCGGCGAAGCGCCAGGACCAGCTTTCAAAGAGCGATTCGACATCGTGAGTATGGGCATGTGCCGGCGAAGCTGACGCGGCCCCGCCCTCTTCGCTCTGTCCGCTCTGTCCGCCCTTTCGATGCGCCGTGCTCCCGAAGAGCACTGCCGGGTCGACCTGGGAGTGGGTGGCGCCAACGACGACGGCGTTCGGAGCGTGGCCCCTGAGCCAGTCACGGAGCTCCGCTTCGCTGTCCTGACCTCCGCCTTTGGTTACAAGGTCCAGCTTGTTCAACACCAGGATGTCGGCCGATGCCAGCTGGCCGGTGACGGTATCACCGACGTATTTATCTTTGGCCCTGGCCCGCACCGTCTCCCCGTCGACAACCACGACGACGGCGTCGAGGGCCATACCGGGACCGTGACCGTACGCTGCAACTCCAGCGGGGTCAGCAACGCCACTGGCCTCGATGACGAGGCGTTCCGGCTGCGGTTCCAGCTCTCGAATGGTGTTCAGCGCCGAGGCGAAGCCGTCGATGAGGCTGCAACAGATACAGCCGTTGGCCAACGACATCGTGTCGCCGTCTTCGCTTTCGATGAGCGCCTCGTCAATATTGATGTCCCCAAAGTCGTTGACCAACACCGCAACCCGCGAGTCCGCGGTTCGAAGAATGTGGTTGACCAACGTGGTCTTGCCCGCGCCGAGATACCCACCGATCACGGTGACGGCAATCTCATGGTCCTCGGGAACGCTTGGTGACATGGGCGCCTCATTGATGGCGGGACATTGAACCTGCCCATACTGCTCCGAAGCAGCAACGGGAGACAACTGCGCATCTGATCGAAATGGGGGAGCGGTGATACTGTCGCCTCCGGAGGCAAGCATGGGTGAATCAGTGGTCACGATCTATCCGGCGCAGCGGGTCATCACGATGAACCCGGCCAACCCGGAAGGCCAAGCGGTTGCGGTCCTGGGCGACCGGGTGCTCGGCGTCGGTGCGGTCGAGGAGTTGGCCGGGTGGGGTGAGCACATCATCGATGACCGCTTTGCCGACCACGTGCTCGTACCCGGCTTCGTCGAGGCACACTGCCACGCCGGTACCGGCGCGGTGTGGATCAACCCCTACGTCGGCTTCTTCCCACGGCGAGCCCCGGACGGTCTGCTGTGGGACGGATGCAAGTCAATCGACGACGTGGTCGACCGTCTGGTAGCGGTTGACGCCCAGATGAGCGAGGACGGTGCCCCCGACGAGGCGGTGCTCTACGCCTGGGGGCTTGACCCGCTCTACTTTGAGGGCGAGCGCATGTACGCCCATCACCTCGACCGGGCGTCGCGGACCAGGCCCATCTTTGTGCATCACGTGAGTGGCCACCTGGCGACCGTCAACACCGCGCTGCTGCGACGCGAAGCAATCACCGCTGACTCGCCAACCCCTGGCATCGCCAAAGGCCCGGACGGTGAACCGAACGGCGAGCTCCAGGAACCGGCGGCGATGCGCCTGGCCACTGAAGCCTTTGCGTTGGCGATGGCCAACCGGGAGACGGTGGAGGGGCTCTGGAATTTCGGCCGCGAGTCCCGCAACGCAGGCCACACCACGGTCATCGACCTTGCCAGCGGCGCCCTTGACCCCGAGTCAAACGAGCGGTGGTCCTCGGTGGTTGACGACCAGGCCTTCCCTGCTCGGGTGATGCGGGCCTCATCGTTTCCGAGGGACCGCCAGTCCGATGCCGCCGACCTGGCGGAGGTTGCCGCCTCTCTGGCGTCCACAGACAAGCTCCGCTACGGAGTGGTGAAACTGTTCCTCGACGGTTCCATCCAGGGCTTTACCGCCCGCATCGGTTGGCCGTTTTACTACAACCCGCCGCCGGGCAACCCCGAGAACGGAATATGGCTGACCGCCCCCGAGCAGATGGCGGACATCGTCGAGCCGTTCCACCGGGCCGGGCTCACGGTGCATTGCCACTGCAACGGCGACCAGGCCACCGAGGTCTTCATCGATGCGATCGAGACGGTCTTGGAGCGCTACCCCCGTTGGGATCATCGCCACACCGTGCAGCACTGCCAGCTCACCACCAAGGCTCAGTACAAGCGGATGGCCGCTCTCGGCATGTGCGCCAACATCTTCGCCAACCATCTGTTCTACTGGGGCGATCAGCACCGGGACTTTACCGTCGGTCCGGAACGAGCCCGAGGAATGGATGCCTGCGCAACGGCCAAACGTGAGGGGGTGTCGTTCTCCATTCACTCCGACGCTCCAGTCACGCCGCTGGGTCACCTCCACCCCGCCTGGGGCGCGGTAAACGGGTTCACCGCTTCCGGACAGGTCCTGGGCGACCACGAGAAGATCTCTGTACACGACGCAATGCACGCCATCACCCTTGGGGCGGCGCACCAGATCAAGATGGATCATGACGTCGGCAGCATCGAGGCCGGCAAACTTGCCGATTTCGCGGTCTTGGATGCCGATCCCTATGAGGTCAACCCGCTGGAGATCAAGGACATCGGCGTTTGGGGCACGGTGCTCGGCGGCGTGCCGTCACCCGCTGACAACAGGGGTTGAGGCGGCCCATAGGGCTTATTCACCCATGAGCTGATTGGTGTAGCGGTTGTTCGCGTGTCGAATGAGCTGATAGGACGTACGTGTGGCGACTCAGCTCGAGCGCTTCGATTTGCTGAAAAACGCAAGGGGTGCGGACATGAAAGACATGAAGATTGCCGGTTTCGGTATGGGTGCGATCGTCACCGCGATTGGCCTGATTCTGTGGTCACCGATCGTTGGTGGGTTCAACTTCATCGGCATCGTGATCACCCTGATCGGCCTGATCGGCTTTGGTGGCTTCGCCAAGGGCAAGTGGTACTGAGCCACCTACACACGCGCTGCAGTTAGATCCTGCCAACGCGAAACAAATAGTCTGAGCGCCGCTCGGGCCCCCTTCCGCTCGTCGGGACGGGTCGTCCGGGTTGGCGCCGCTATCTTTGCACTCAGCTATGGAAACGCCTTCGGTCGCCGTCGTTATCTGCGCCCACACCATGGATCGGTTGGGCGATATTGGCGCTGCCGTCGCATCGGTCTACGCCCAGACGTTGCCGCCCGATGACGTGATCCTCGTCATCGACCACAACGATGAATTACTTGCCGCGGTGGCGGACCTCGGCCCGAAGGTGGTCGCCAACCACGGACCGAAGGGGCTTTCCGGGGCCCGCAATACCGGAACTGAACTTGCCTCCACCGAGGTGGTTGCCTATCTCGACGATGACGCAACCGCTGAACCGGACTGGCTGGCGACGCTCTGCGCGCCATTCGCCGACGAGACCGTCATGGCGGTCGGCGGTCGAGCAATCCCGAATTGGGACACCGCGGCGCCCGACTGGTTCCCGGAGGAGTACAATTGGGTTGTTGGCTGCAGTCACCGGGGTCTGCCGGAGGAACTGGCTGAGGTCCGCAACGTTATTGGCTGCAACATGGCGTTTCGCCGCAAGGCGGTCATCGAACTCGGAGGCTTCGAGGTTGGCCTTGGCCGCACCGCGAACCGACCTCTGGGATGCGAAGAGACCGAGCTGTGTATCCGTCTACGACAGGCGGACGACGATGCCCGCATCGTGCTTGAACCGGCGGCGAGAATTCACCATCGCGTGCCCAATCAACGCACCACCTGGAAGTACTTCTTCGACCGGTGTCGAGCCGAGGGGAACTCGAAGGCGTACGTCGTAGGACTCGTCGGCTCCGACGACGGTTTGGCCTCGGAGCGGAGCTATGTAACGTCCGTGCTGCCAAAGGCAGCATTGCGGGCCACAAAGGGCATCGTGAGACGGCCAGTTGTCAGCGTGAAAACCCTGGCGGCACTGGTCGGCGGTGTTGCGGTGACCGCCGGCGGCTACGGCGAGATGATGCTCAAGAGCCGGACCAGCCGGTCGGGTTCGTAGCCACATTTCGCCCACTCCGCACCTTGGTGCGGTTGCTATCATCTTCTGATGTCAGGCATTACGCTCTCCCACGCGACTCGGTTCCTGTCGGCTGAAACATGCGACCTGGACGAATTCATCAGGATCGTCACGGAGCCAACCGATGCCGCCGACTATCCCAACGCGGAGTCGATTGAGCAGGGTGTCGTCGTCTATGACGGCAGTGCCGTCAGAGCCGCCCTGGCGGGCGAGGAGAACATGCGGCCGACGCTCCTTTCGGAGGTGGCCAGCGCTCTCCTGCACGGTCCAGGCATTGTGGTCTTTACCGACGCCGTCGACATTGCAGCGGTGGACGCGGCGACAGCTCGCTTCGACGAGACCATCGAGGCTGAAAAGCAAGCGGGCCAAGCCGCCGGCGACCACTTCGCGAAACCCGGTGCCAACGATCGGGTATGGAACGCTCTCGAAAAGCTCGCCCTCCTCGCTCCCGAGACCTTCTCGACCTACTACCGCAGCGAGATCCTGGCCTTCGCCTGCGAGGCGTGGCTCGGCCCGGCCTACCAGGTCACCTCCCAGGTCAACGTCGTCAATCCTGGCGGCGCGGCCCAGGAGGCACATCGCGACTACCACCTGGGGTTCATGACAAATGAGGAGGCCGAGCGGTTCCCAAGCCACGTGCAGCGGTTGTCTCCGCTGCTGACCCTGCAGGGGGCCATCGCCCACTGCGACATGCCGGTGGAGACGGGCCCGACGATGTACCTGCCACACTCCCAGAAGTACGAGGCCGGGTATCTGGCCTATCAGCGGCAGGACTTCGTCGACTACTTCGCCGAGCACCGAGTGCAGTTGCCCCTCAACAAGGGCGACGCCATCTTCTTCAACCCCGCGGTCTTTCATGCCGCCGGACACAATCGGACCACCGACGTCCGTCGAATGGCAAACCTCCTACAGATCTCGTCATGTATGGGTCGGTCGTTGGAACGAGTTGATCGGCTCAACATGTGCTTCGCCCTGTATCCAACGCTGGTCAAGGAGCTGGCAGCCGGCGTCCCCGCTGATGCGGTTGGACGAGTGGTCGCTGCCTCCGCCGAGGGCTACGCGTTCCCAACGAGCCTCGACCACGATCAGCCGGTGGATGGCCTGACGCCACCATCGCAGGCCGACGTGGTGTCACAGGCGTTGGCCGAAGGCTGGTCGGAAGACGCGTTGCGCACGCAGTTGACGGAACAGAATCGATTCCGGGCCTCATGACCGTTCGCATTGGCATTTTCGGCACCAGCTGGTGGGCCGACACCATGTACTGCCCGCCCATCGCCGCCCACCCCGATGCCGAACTCGTCGCTGTATGCGGCCGTCGGGAGTCATCGACTGCGGAGTTTGCCAAGACGTGGTCGGCCCCTCAGTGGTACACCGACCCACAGGAGATGTTGGCATCGGCCGACCTTGACGGCGTGGTAGTCGCCACGGCCAACGACAGCCACCGAGAGCTCTCGGTCGCAGCCCTGAAGGCCGGGGTCAACGTGCTGTGCGAGAAGCCGATGGGGCTCAACGTCGCCGAGGCCGAGGAGATGGCCGCCCTTGCCATCGAGACATCGGCAATCACCATGGTGCCGTTCACGTACCACTACATGCCGGTGAACCAGTGGGTGCGACGGCTGGTAGCCGAAGGCTTCGTTGGTCGACCGCTGCACATCAACCTTCGGTACTACACCGGTTTCGGGTTCGATACCGCGTACTCCTGGCGCTTTGACCGGGAGATCGCGGGAACCGGGATCATCGGCGATATCGGGTCGCACTTCATTCATCTCGCCCGCTGGCTCATCGACGACGACGAACAGTCCGTCTCGGCGGTCTCCAGTACGTTCATCGAGCGTGAAGGACGCCCGGACGGAACAGATTATGAGCCGCTCGAGGACTCGGTCGCCATGACCGTGCGGTACCGCTCCGGAGCCTACGGGATCATCCAAACCAGCGCGGTCTGCTGGGAGGGCACCGATTTCGGTCAAAGCCATCACCTTGAGATTCACGGTGACGAAGGCACGATCTACGCCACCTGTGACTGGGACACCATCCAGGAAGTGCGGGGCGTGAAGCGTGGCGGCACCGGCGGACCCCAGCCGCTACCGATTCCCGACGACATCTGGAACGGCGTTCGACGCGACCGTGTGCACGACACCTACCGCGACGTGTTCCGCAAGACCGACGCAATGACCCGAGGGTGGATATCGGCAATCGCCGCCGGCCGACCGATCGAGCCGAGTTTCACCGAAGGCCTAGCGGTGCAACGTGTCCTGGACGCCGCGGCCGAGAGTGCTGAGAGCGGCGGCTGCCCGGTCACCATCGACTGACCGCAGCGAGGTCTCCGCAGGCCCACGAGCTGAAACCTAGGTCGCTCCCGCCGATCGCTTCGTGTACGCGTACCAGCCGTCTCCAAGATCGGTGATCTCACCGCAAAAGTAGATCTCCGTGTCCTGACAGTTCGCTACGGGCGTTTCGCTCCACATCAAACTTTCGACGCTACCCAGCACGCCTCCTGCTCCGGAGAAACGGATCTGACGACCGTGCTCGTCGTCGAAGGTCGTCCTCCACCATGTCACGGTTCCGCAGCGGCCGGTCGGGGCGCCCGAGTAGTGGTACACACTGCCGGAACCTTCGGCCTCAACATCAGCAAGCACGATCTCGACCTGCTCGTCTAGGCAATCCCTGGCGAGGGCGAAGCCCAGCTGAGGCGAGGGAGCGAAGAGCGCCAAGAGGAACGGAACGAGCACCATTAGCAGTCGTGGGCTTCGCCATTTGATGATGTCGAAGACCACGATGGAGGAGACCAACGGTGCCGAAACGAAGATGAACACAAGCACTGGCAAAAGAAGCGCACCGCCGATCGCTCCAACGTCGAAAAGTCTCAATAGGACGGTGGACAGCAACATCACCAGGCCGCCCCACAAGAGTGGGTCGTAACTGAGGCGGGATTGGTGGCGTCGAATCGAAGACAGCGCGATCCATACGAGTGGAGTTAAGGGCACGCCGAGTAGGCACACCGGAATCAGAGTCCCATGCAACTCACCGCCGGCTAGCCCGGAGACCAAAACCACAGTGCCGATGATTACCAGGTACAGCATCGCCGCTGCGACGCCGATTACCGTTTTCCCAATCCTCCACGCAGAGGAACGCCCGCCCGCCATCTCATCCACCATACGATCTCATCGGCAGAACGGGTGCACGCTCAACTGGCGAGG
>CAZSTV010000016.1:0-14866 GCA_964609665.1 uncultured Acidimicrobiaceae bacterium | reverse complement strand
ATCTGTGCTCAGGCGACTAGCGCCGGCAGACAAACACAAACTCTTTGCCGGGGCGGTCTGGGGCATCGCGTACGTCCACAACGCCAAAACCTTCGGCAGCCACACCAGCGGTGACCTCCTCACGGTCGCGGAAGCGCAGGGTTGAGTCCGAGACCAACTCGGCTCCGTCGCTGGCAAACCGGTAGGTGTGACGGAACGACACCAACGGCAGAGACACGTCGGTGACCTCAACCCAGGACTCGACGCTGCCGACGTCCGGCACCTGCCGCACCGACCAGGACTGTTCACGATTCCACTGCTCCCAGGCCCGCCGCGCCGGGTCTCGTACCTCAAAGACGAGATGCCCGTCATCGGCCAGCGCGCAGCGGATGCCGGCAAGCGTTGCCCGCCAGTACTCCTCATCGAGGACCACCTGGGCCACGTTGGCGGTCATGGTTGCCATGTCCACCGTGATATCAGGCAGGGTGGTGGCGTCGCCGTGAATCCACTGAACCCGATCCGCCCCCGGCTTGGTCTTGGCAACGTCGATGGACGCCGCTGCCGGGTCGACGCCGATGACCTGTACGGCCTCCGCCACAAGCATGCAGGCCAAGGTTCCCGTGCCACAGCCCACGTCGAGCACCGAACGTGCGCCAAACTCGTCGACCATGGCGACGTACGGCTCCAGATCGCTCCGGTCCGAATCCATCGCGTCGTAGATTGCGGCCAGACGGGGATTGGCGAAGATTTCATCAGGCGAAGTTGTCATCGGCTCAGTTCAGCCCGAGCCGTGCTGCCGCCCGGTCTGCGGCCGCCGAACCGCCAACCTTGCGTAGCAGCAACAGACCGTCGATCACCGCGACAGCGGCCTCGGCCTCCGACTGTCGGGTCTCGGTTGGACCGGTCAGGAACCCCATCAACCACTCCACCCACGCGTCGATGAGTTGCTTGACAACGCTGTGATAGGGCTCGCGGCCGGTGGCGGCCAACCCGGACGCCTCGAAGAAGAGACTGAAGACAGCGTCATGTTCCGGGGCGGAGAGAATCGGCCACGCTGTCCTCGCCAGATCCGTGTGGTCAGTTGCGCCCTGTTCAAAGGCGGACGCGAGCGCAGACTGCAGGTTGATGCCGAGCACGATCAGCACTTCGCTGATGAGGTCGTCCTTGCTCGGAAAGTAGTACACCACTACCCGGTCGCTAATGCCGAGGTGCTTGGCAACACGGCCGAACGTCAACCGGCTGAGGCCGTCTGCCAACGCTGCTTCCATCGCGCCGGCGAGAATCTCATCCTTGGTGTGCTTGTGCCCCATCGAGGCCGATTGTAGCGATCGCACTCGCAACGGTCGCCCGAGATTCCCCGGACACCCGCACGCCATGGCCCGTAGACTCAGATCGTGTTTCTCCACTCGCCACCGCGATGCAGGCGCCAACCCTCGTGACCGTCGAAACCCCACCGCCCTTCGATTCGTCGTATGCGACACACCTTCGACTGAGCAAGCTGGAGCTGTTCGAGCGAACCGAAGCGAACACCATCTGCCAAACCGGCGGTGCCTACGTTGGCGACCCCATTGCGGTGCCAGACCTCAGCGACCGGTTTTCCGAGCTTGAGGAGCCGATCATCGAGACCTTCCTGGTCAGCGAGGACGGCAGCTGTGCTCCAACGGGAAACAACGATCAGCTCATCGACTCGACCGCCCCACTTGCCCACCGGATGGCAGCAGCCACCCTTGAGGCCCTGACCGGTGCCGGGGTGCGGCTCTCAGGGCCCGGATACCTCACCGCCTCGGTCTCACCACTGAGCCACGTTGCGAATGAGGCCCACTTCGACGACGACCAGTTCGACCCGGACAGCGGCGTCGGCGCCGTGGCGATCTTGGCGGACTGCAACGGGCCCCGCATCGCCGTTGAGCCGGTGTCCATCACGCCGGGGCGACCAGGCCTCCCGCTCGACTGCGCTGATGCCACCATCGCCGCCTTCGGTTCGGGTTCGGCCGGTATCCAACAGGCCGACCCGCACCGAATCATCGTGTTCCCTCAGTTCGGCCAGCTTCACGCCGGACCGACCCCGTCATCCCTGGAGGGTCAGCGTCCGGTGCGGACCCTGCTGGTGTTCAGGATGACCACCGTTCCCGACCGATAGCTGCCCCATCAGTTGCTCCGGCTCGGCTCCGGACCGGTGTAACGAGCCTTGGGGCGCATGATCTTGTTGTTGTCCGCCTGCTCCAACAGGTGAGCCACCCAACCGATCGCTCGGCTGGTCGTGAAGGTCGGGGTGAACATCTCCTGGGGGATTCCCGCCAGGTGCAGCACGATGGCAGCGTAGAACTCAACATTGGTGACAATCGTGGCCCCCGGCTTCCAGTTGCCGAGCAGCGCCAGCATGCGGTCCTCGATCTCCATGGCTCGCTCCACCACTTCACCGCCAAGGCCGATGGCCACCTCCCTGAGCAACAGCGACCGGGGATCGTCCGCCCGGTAGACGGCGTGGCCAAACCCCATCAGCTTGTTCCCCGCGTCCAGTTCTGCCCGAGCCCACTGCTCGGTGTTTGCCGGGTCACCAATTGCGTCGACCATGTCGAGCACGCGGCTTGGGGCCCCACCGTGCAGCGGACCGGACAGCGCTGCCACCGCACTCGACAGGGCGCTACCGATGCCGGCCCCGGTGCTGGTCACCACCCTGGTGGTGAAGGTCGATGCGTTGAAGCCGTGATCGGCGGTGAGTAGGAGATAGGTTTCCACCGCTCTGGCCAGCCGGGGACTTGGCGTTGTTCCGGTGATCATGCGTATGTAGTCGGCGGCATGGCCAAGACCCGGGTCAGCGTCCAGTGGCTTGTCGCCCATGGACAGTCGGTGGAGCCCGGTAAGTACCGTTGGCACCGCCCCAGCGGCGGCAACGGCAATCGTTCGACGCTCCTGCGGGCTCAGGTCGATAGTGGCGGTGTCGTCGACCAGCAGGGCAAGGGCCGCGCGGAGACCGGCCATGGGGGAGAGGTCGTCGCCGACGAACGGGGTCAGGGCCGAGAACACCCGGGGGTCGATCACCCTGGCGGTCGCCAGTTCCGACCGGAAGCTCGACTCTTCCGCCCCGGTGGGGAGGTGGCCGTCGATTAGCAGGTGGGCTGCGCCCTCAAAGGTCTGATGCCGCGCCACCTCGACGGCGTCGTGGTCCCGGTAGTGAAAGAACCCCTCGGCCCCACGGACGCTGCCGATGGCCGTATCGGCCACCACCAGTCCTTTCAGGCCCGGCGGAGCGATCATCTCGTCTGGATCCGTTGGCGTTACGTGGCGTGTCGTCTCAGCTTCGGTTGCGTTCATACTCCTAGCGTGAGTGGCTGGATCAGCGGCGACAAGCTTGATATCGTCAATGTTGATCAACATCAACGTTGATTGCGTCAAGTACCCAACGGCAACCGGACACTCATGAGGTGAGCACCACATGTCCACGGTCGATTCGAACGGAAACGGGGGACTTACCACCGCGGAAGTTGCCGATCTGCTGGGGGTGAAGCGCCAGACCGTGTACGCCTATGTCAGTCGCGGCATTCTTCATCGCCAGATGGCGCTCGATGGCCGAACCAGCCTGTTCGACCGGGCCGAGGTTGAGGAGCTGCGCCTTGGTCGTCGCCCCGATCAGGAGGGCGAGATGCGCACGATGCTCGCCACACGGCTGACCAAGGTTTCCGATGACGGGCTCTGGATCCGCGGCCGGGATCTGATCTCGATGGTCAAAGACGGTGCCAGCTTCCACGACGTCGCCGACCTCCTATGGGAGAGCCCGCCGGACGAACGCTGGGATGGTAGTGGCACCCGAAACACCGCACCGTCGGCGGTCGACCCCTCGGTGCTCCGGGACATGCCGCTGCTTGACCAATTGCGAATCATCGTCTCGATCGAGTCGGCCAGGGACCCCCTCCGACATGACCTCTCGCCAAAGAGTGTTCGCGCCGCCGGACGACGAGCCATCACCGCCATGGGCCAGGGGCTGGTCTACAACGATCCGTCCGGGCGCGACGACGACTCGTTCAGCGCAACGCTGTGGCACGCGCTCAGCAGCGAACCCCCGGAGCCATCACGGCTTCGGGCGCTCGATCTTGCGCTGGCACTCCTGGCCGACCACGGCATGGCAGGCTCCACCTTCGCGGCCCGAATTGCCGCCTCCGTCCGGGCCGATCCGTACTCGGTCATTACCTCCGGGCTCGGGGTGATCGGCGGCACGTTCCATGGGGCGGCCAGCGCTGCGGTCCATGATCTGTATCGCGATGCCGCACAGTCCGGTGACCCGGCCGCCGTCGTCGGGACGATGCAGGCCCGGGGCGCTCAGGTCCCCGGGTTCGGCCATGCGATCTACCGCAAACAGGACGGGCGGTATGGCGCGTTGATGACCCAAATCGTGGACGGCTGGTCAGAGGACCAACGGCTACAGACGGTCTTCCGGGTCAGGGATGTGATCGGGGAGCGCAACGACGCCATCCCAAATGTGGACCTCGCCCTCGGCGCGCTGACGTTCCTCGCCGACATGCCATCGCACGCCGGTGAGGCGATCTTCGCCATCGCAAGAACAGCGGGCTGGCTGGCCCACGCAATGGAAGAATATGAGGAAAAGCCGCTCCGGTTTCGGTCGAAGGCGCGCTACATCGGCCCGACGCCGCAGACGTAGCTAGCCGATGGAACGCAGATCCACGGTGAAGATCAGGGTTTCGTTCGGCCCGATCACACCGCCTGCGCCTGCCGCGCCGTAGCCCATTTCCGGCGGGATGGTGATGGTCCGGCGTCCGCCGACCTTCATGCCGGCCACGCCCTGGTCCCAGCCGGAGATGACCTGGCCGGCACCGATGGTGAACGACAGGGGCTGACCCCGGTTCCACGATGCATCGAACTCGGCGCCGGTGCTCCAGCTCACCCCGACGTAGTCGACGTTTGCCTGCACGCCTGCGGTCGCCTCCGGGCCGTCACCGACGACATGATCTTCGAGCACCAATTCGGTCGGTGCGTCGCCTGCTGGCACGGTGATGGTTGGACGTTCTGAGGTATCCATTGGTCGGAGCGTAGCCGTGGCCAGGTCCATTCCCGGCCGCTTTCCTGGCCGAATGGCCTCGGGGTGGTCGTGCCCGGCACAATAGAGCGGAACGCTTAGCTACCGACAGGTCCCACACCCAATGTTGAACTTCAGACTCGATCCCGAACTTGAGACGCTGCGCAAGCGAGCAGCCCAGGTTGCAACGGACGGGGTTGCCAAATTTGGACGCCACAACGACAGCTGGATAAACGGGTATTCCAAGCCGTTCGCCCAGGTCATGGCCGACGAGGGCTGGATTGGCATGGGTTGGCCCAAGCAGTACGGGGGTCAAGAACGGCCGCCCATCGAGCGGGTCATCGTCGCTGAAGAGATGATCGCCGCAGGGGCGCCCATCGCTGCGATGTGGTTTGCCGACCGTCAGATGGGCCCCACAATCATCGCCTACGGCACCGAGGACCAGAAGGCCGAGTACCTGCCGAAGATGCTCACCGGTGAGTCGACCTGGTGCATCGGCATGAGCGAACCAGACGCAGGCTCAGACCTTGCCGCGCTCAAGACGTCCGCCATCCGAGACGGCGATCACTGGGTCATCAACGGCCAGAAGATTTGGACCAGCTTCGGTGAGGTTGCGGACTACTGCTACCTGATCGGCCGAACCTCCACCGAAGGCCCGCCCCACCGCGGCATCTCCGAGATCATCGTCCCGATGGACACGCCGGGCATCGAGGTTCGTCCCATCACAGACATGACCACGAACCGCCACTTTTGTGAGATCTACTTCACCGACGTGCGGGTCCCGATCGAGAACATGGTTGGGGTCGAGGGAGACGCCTTCAAGCAGACAATGCGCCAACTCGAACACGAACGGGGTGGCATCGACCGATTGGTCTCAAACCGGGCCCTCTTCGACATGGCCGTTGAACGGGCCGACCTGGACAACCCGCTCGTTCGCCAGGAAGTGGCCCAGCTTGAAACCGGCTACCGAGTTGGCAGGCTCCTGGTCTACCGCGAGGTGCTGAAACAGGCCCCCGCCGGCTTCAGCGCCGCAACCAAGTGCTTCTGTACCGAGCATGAGTGGCGGGTTGCAGAGTTTGTCTCCCGGACCCTGGGCCTCGAGGCAACGCTGTCAGATGATGTGACCAACGGGCTGCTGTACGCGCCCGGCTACACCATCATGGGTGGCACCTCCAACGTGATGCGCAACATCCTCGGCGAACGGGTCCTGGGTCTGCCGCGCGAACCGCGGGTCTAACCCCACCCGTCCAATCTTGTCGCCGCAATTCGCTTGCGGGCCATGTGTCGGTTCACGACACTGGATGAAATGGAGTCACTACCCCAAGAGGTCACGACCCCGCGCCTGACCTTGCGGCGCTGGCAACCAACCGACGCGCACGGAATGCATGATGCGGTCCAAGCCAGCATCGAGCACCTCCGTCCCTGGATGGCGTGGATTGCATTCGAGCCTCTGACCGTTGAGGCCCGGCGCGATCTGATCATTGGTTGGGGCAAGGAGCAAGATGCCGGAGGCGACGGCGTTCTTGGCGTGTTCCTTGACGAAACCCCCATCGGCGGGTGTGGACTGCACCGGCGGCGGGGCCCCGGCGCGCTTGAGATCGGGTATTGGATACATGCCGACCACACCGGCAATGGCTACGCCACCGAACTCGCTCGTGGTCTGACCAGCGCGGCGCTGGCCATCGACACGATCGACCGGGTCGAGATTCATCACGACAAGGCGAACCACATCAGCGGCCGTGTCCCACGACGCCTCGGCTATCGGTTGACGGCCGAGGTCGCAGACGAGATCGTCGCTCCGGCCGAGACCGGCGTGAGCTGCATCTGGCAGGTGACGGGCGCCGAGTGGGCATCGGTGGCTGACGACTAGCCCTGCATTATCATCGGCTTCCGCCGCCCGCCCCGAACGGGACATGATCCAGGTCGCCGTCACGTCAGAGAGCCTGGTGCACCCGTTCGGCCACGTCGATGCTTGTCGAATGTCGACACGAAGCTGGCGCGCCCGAGGATCAGACGTGACCAGCCAAGACGACAACGCAAACCAGCGGCCGCACCCCCACCTTTCCGAGCCCGTCGACCCCGTCCGTCGGGTTGGGGTCTTTCGGCGAGCGGCAATTCGGTGGCGTTACCGACACCTGACCGACCGGCAACTCTGGGACCTTCTGGTCGACTTTGACACCATCATCGAAGCCAACAACTGGGATCTCGCCCGGAACTTCGACGACCTGAACGATCGCTACAAGCCCTGACGCGACGACAACGGCGACGGCGACGGTGCCGCGTCACAGGCGTTGCACCTTTTTCGAAAATGTGTATCAAGCGCCGTCGCCCGACTGTCTAGGGGACAGCGACCGGTCACAAGCAGACGGGTCCCGAACGACAGTGGCCGTTGCCGCTAGGAGTCAGACGATGCCAACATTCGAAGTGCAGTCACACGAGGTGACCATGACCTCGGCGACGAGTGGGGCCTACGCCCCTCGGATTCAGCTCCACAGCACCTGCGCCACCACCGCAGCGGTGACCAGGATCTGGCTCTACTTCGAACCGGTACCGGCCCTCTACGCCTCAAAGGGCGGCATCGGCTTTGGCAAGACGAGCGACACGAGCGCTAAGTACTGGACCTACCTCGACCAGGCAACCTTTGACGAAGTCAGCGCCGCGCTTGAGGGTGGGGGTCGGGTCAACGTGAACGTAGAGGAACGGAGCCACCCGGGTGCCGCAGGCGCAAACCGGCTCGTCACCGATATGGAGCTCGCCTTCGCCCCCGAAGGGCTGGGCGCCGAGCGACAGGGCGCGGTGATCTTTCCCGCTGCCTGCAGCGTGCTGTTTGCCGCCGTGTGAGCTAGCGCAAGGATCACGCAAAGGCGCCAACCGGGCGATCGGCAAGCGAGCACTGGGGAGCACTCGGAAGCACAACAGCAGCAACTGCAGGGCGGCCCGAACCAGGCCGGCCCGCCTCCATGTGTTCCCTCCGGCCCGACGGCGGGTCCGGACCGGCGGGTGCCGCACAAATGGAGTTACGAGCCTGCCTGGTTCCCTGCCCTTCTCTCCCTACCACCAGGTCTCCAGAGGATTCCCGGTCATTTCAATATATCGAACAGTTGTTCGATAGGCAAATCGATCAGTGTCAACGCTCCAATGGCAGCAATTTGACGTAGCAGCGGTCCGCAGACCGGAACCGCCATCGACGCCCGACCGGGTGCAGCGGTACGATTGCGCCATCGTGGTCGGCCGGGGGGAGCGACGTCCCGCAGTCGACCGTTAGCTGATTGGAGCGGTGATGGCAGGACAACAGGGGCCAACGATCAAGGCGGCGGTGATCGGTTCAGGCAACATCGGCACCGATCTGCTCATCAAGTCACAGCGCGTTTCCGACGTGGTCGACGTGATCGCCATGGTCGGCATCGACCCGGAGTCCGACGGCCTGGCCAAGGCAAGAGCGGCCGGTGTTGCCACCACCGCGGACGGCATTGACGGCTTGGTTGCTATGCCCGAGTTCGCCGATGTCGAGCTGGTGTTCGATGCAACCTCGGCGGGAGCCCACGCCCGCCATGATGAGGTGCTCCAGGCCAACGGCAAGAGGATCCTCGACCTGACACCGGCAGCGATCGGCCCCTACGTGATCCCACCGGTAAACCTCGATGAGCATCTGGACCAGCCAAACATCAACATGGTCACCTGCGGCGGTCAGGCAACCGTGCCGATGGTCGCGGCGGTCAATCGGATAAGTCCGGTGGTCTACGGCGAGATTGTCAGCTCCATCTCCTCGCGGTCCGCCGGTCCCGGCACCAGAGCCAATATCGACGAGTTCACCGAGACCACCTCGAAGGCGATTGAAGTGGTCGGTGGCGCTCAGCGGGGCAAGGCGATCATTGTGCTCAACCCTGCCGAACCTCCGTTGATCATGCGCAACACCGTGTTCTGCCTTGTCGAGAGTGGCGAGCCCGAAGCCATCGAAGCGTCGATCGTCGACATGGTGGCCACCGTCAACGAGTACGTGCCCGGCTACCGCTTGAAGCAACGGGTGCAGTTCGAAGCGCTCGATGGTTCAAGCGCCGTCCGGATACCCGAGATGGACCGGAAGTTCACCGGCTGGAAAGTCTCAATCTTCCTCGAGGTGGAGGGCGCAGGACACTACCTGCCACCCTTCGCCGGGAACCTCGACATCATGACATCGGCCGCGCTGCGCACCGCCGAGCAGATCGCCCTCCGAGTCCCGGCGTAGCGCCCACCTCGGCTACAGGAGAACAATGACAAGCGACGACAAGACCGAGCTGTACGTACAAGACGTGACGCTGCGCGACGGCATGCACGCGATCCGGCACCAGTACGGCATCAACCATGTTCGAGATATCTGCAAAGCGCTGGATGATGCCGGCGTCGACGCCATCGAGGTGTCGCACGGCGACGGCCTGACCGGGTCGTCGTTCAACTATGGCTTCGGCGCCCACACCGATTGGGAGTGGATTGAGGAAGCGGCGGACGTCCTGGAGACGGCGGTACTGACCACGCTGTTGCTGCCAGGCATCGGAACCATCGAAGACCTGCGCCGAGCGTATGACCTCGGCGTTCGCTCCGTGCGTGTAGCGACCCACTGCACCGAGGCCGACATCGCCGATCAACACATCGCCGAGGCGCGCAACCTCGGCATGGACGTCTCTGGCTTTCTGATGATGAGCCACATGAGCGCACCGGACCTGCTGGCCAAGCAGGCGCTGCGAATGGAGGCCGCCGGCGCCCACTGTGTGTACATCACCGATTCCGGCGGCCGCCTTACCATGGGTGATGTCCGGGACAGGATGCGGGCCTATCGAGAGGTGCTCAGCCCAGACACCCAGATCGGCATCCACGCCCACCACAACCTGTCCTTCGGCGTCGCAAACTCCGTCGTGGCGGTGGAAGAAGGTTGCTACCGGGTCGACGCATCGCTTGCCGGCATGGGAGCGGGAGCGGGCAACTGTCCGCTCGAGGTGTTCATCGCCGTGGCCAACCTTGAAGGCTGGGGTCATCGGTGCGAGGTCAACGCGCTCATGGACGCGGCCGAGGACCTGGTGCGACCGCTACAGGACCGACCGGTCCGGGTAGACCGCGAAACGCTCAGCCTCGGGTACGCCGGGGTGTACTCCAGCTTTCTGCGCCACGCTGAAAAGGCGGCCGAGACCTACAACCTCGACACCAGAACCATTCTGTTGGAACTCGGCGCCCGCCGGATGGTCGGCGGCCAGGAAGACATGATCGTCGACGTCGCTCTCGACATGGTGGCCGAAGCCGGTGATGCTACAGAGGAGACCTCGGGCTAGCCATCACCGTTGGCCCACTGTTGAAACACCGCGACGGTGTCATCGTCGGCGGGAAAGAACGTCTCCATTCGCAGTTCGTCGAGCGTCACGTCGTAGGGCGCGCCGACCGTGGCGATCGTATTCACCAGATTCAGGGTGTGACCGTCGAACGTGGTGAGTTCGATCGGGATGAGCAGGTCGGCACCGGTGGGCAGCGCCGCCCGTCGTCGAAGCTCGGCAACGCCCGGATAGTTCAACACCTCATCGAGGAGTGCCTGGAGTTGTTCATCGGCAGGTCGGTGGGCGCACTCGCGCTCAAGCCGCTGCAGCATGTTGGCCCCCAGGTCCGGCCAGTTCTTGGTCCGCGGTCTTGTCCCCTCGGGATGCAGTACCACCCGGTTCACATTCACCGTTGGCTGTAGAGCGGGGCTGTCGGCCGGGATGGTGTTGGCCAGAAGGTGCAGCGCTGCGGCGTTGGAGTCAACCAGTTCCCCGCGCCGGTCGATGACGACTGCGGGGTTCGGTGCGTGGGCGTCGAGGATTCGCTTCAGCACCTCGCGAACGTCGTTCATTTCCGGTCCGTCAAAATCACTGTGTGGATAGGCCGGGGCGAAGCCAGCGGCGTTCAACAGCACGTTCTGGTCCCGCAACGGGAGGTCCAGCACCAGTGCCAGATGCACCACCATCTCTCGGCTCGGTTTGGCCTTGCCGGTCTCGAGGAAACTGATGTGGCGGCTGGAGACCTCGGCCGCGGCGGCGAGCTGCAGCTGGCTGAACCGCCGAGCATTGCGCCACCACCGCAAGGCGGAACCGAAGGTATCGACTGCGACAGGCATCACCTGAGCATGACAGGGGCCGCGGTGCGTAGCCATTACCACCGAGGTAATGCCTGAGCTGACCGCCAGCAGAGGCCTGGCCATTACCCGACAGGTCATTTCCACGGGCCAGCGTCCAGCTGACAATGACGAAGGCAATGACAATGACAATGACAATGACAAAGGCAATGGACAACCACGACTGGCCACCGAGCGGACCGACCGGCTCTGTGCCACCGATGACACTGGAGGAAGCGATGAGTACTGGTAACTCTTCGACCGAACTACGAACTGCCTTCCGGCTAAACGGAGGGTTCTCGGCACTGTCCGGGCTGCTCGGCACTATCGCCGCGGGCCCCATAGCGGACCTCTTCGAAGTTGAGCAGGTGTGGCTCATCCGCAGCCTCGGGGTCGCCCTGATCGGCTTTGCCGTCGGCCTGTTCATCCTTGCCAGCAGGCCGGACAGCGAGGTCCGTTTCATGTCTGGCGTCATCTCCGCCGCCGACGTGAGCTGGGTGCTCGGCACCGTTGCGGTCATCGGTCTCGGGTGGCTGTCCACGGCCGGTGCCATCATCATGAGCGTCGTTGCCGTAGTCGTACTGGCCTTCGCTGTCGCCCAGCTGCTGACCCGACCAGCGCTGCAGCCAACCGGGTAGGAGTTACCTCGGCCACAACTGCTGGTGCCCTACCGGTACTGAGGTCTCGCCGCGCTACGGTGTCGGGCGTGGCGTTGGAGAAGAGCACCAATTCCGGACCTTCGGATGGTTCAAGCGGGGTATCACCGCCACTTTCGGGGATCACGGTGGTCTCCATCGAGCAGGCCCTGGCCGCGCCGCTCGCATCGGCTCGCCTCGCCGAGGCCGGTGCACGGGTCATCAAGATTGAACGACCCGAGGGTGACTTCGCCCGGGGCTATGACCAAGCCGCCGCCGGGGTGTCCAGCTACTTCGCGTGGACCAATCGGGGGAAAGAATCGATAGCGCTGGACCTGCGCAGCGAGGAAGATCGCTCCGTCATGGACGCGCTGCTTGGGCAGGCGGACGTCTTCATCCAGAACCTGGCGGTGGGCGCGGTCGATCGTCTCGGCTACGGCGCTGCGGAACTTCACGCCAAACGACCGGATCTGGTCATCTGCGACATCTCGGGGTACGGGCCGGACGGCCCCTACGCGGAGATGAAGGCGTATGACCTCCTCGTTCAAGCGGAGTCAGGCCTGCTCTCGGTTTCCGGCGCGCCGGGACCCTACGGTCGTATCGGTGTGAGCGTTGCCGATATCGGTACGGGCACCAATGCCGCACTCGCCATCATGCAGGCGTTGTTCCGACGCGAACGCACCGGGGAGGGTGCTCACCTCACCACATCGTTGTTCGAGAGCATGGCCGACTGGATGACCGTCCCGCTGATGCACAACGACTATCTCGACGCTGCGCCGGAGCGGGTCGGCCTCGCCCACCCTTCGATCGCTCCGTACGGTGGCTTTACCTCGGCGGACGACGAGATCATTCTCATTTCCATCCAGTCCGACCGCGAGTGGGTCATATTGTGCCGCGACGTCCTTGGACGCCCGGAGCTCGGCGACGAGGTCCGCTTTGCAACGAACAACGCCAGGGTGGCCAACCGAGCCGCCACCGACGAGGCAGTCGGCGCTGCGTTTGCAGCCCGGACCACCGCATCGCTGCAGGACGGTTTGCGGGACGCTCGCATTGCGTTTGGGATGGTCAATGATGTGCCCGGTCTCTCGCGACACCCCCAGCTCCGCAGGGTCGCCGTCGCCCACGAATTGGGCTCTGCTGACCTACCGGCCCCCGCTGTCCGCACCGACTGGGAGCAGACGGGGGCAGTTCCCGCGCTGAACCAGCATGGCGACGCCATTCGGGCCGAGTTCGGCTTCTAAGGTCCGAAGGAGAACCACCCCGTGCGACGCAGTTCGATCAATGCCGTCATGGCGGCGATGCTGGTAATCACCGCAACCGCTATCGCAGGCTGCTCAGGAGCAGGCACCCAGGCGTGCGGGCCCGATGGCGGCTCGGTCGCCAACGAATGGAACGAGGCGGCGCTGGGAGCAATTCGGGCCGACTTCCCGGCACCGACTGTCCATGCCAGAAACCTGTTCCACCTCTCCGCCGCGATGTGGGACAGCTATGCGATCTTCGAACCGGGAGCCACGACCTATCTGCCGTCAGCGACCTACGACGTCGGCGACGCACTGGCGGAGAGTCTTATCGACGCAGGCCGGAATGAACGTCGTCAGCACCAGGAGGTTGCCGTCTCTTTTGCCGCTCATCGGATTCTCACCGAGCGGTACCGAGGAGCAATCGGCGGAGACGAATCGGTCGCGACGTTCGATGACCTTCTGGTTGCCCTCTGCCTCGATGCGGATCTCGCCGAAGACCCATCCGGGGCTGCCGCGGCGGGGGTTGGCATTGCGACGGCAATTCTCGCCGATGCCGCAGATGACGGTTCGCTCGAAGAAGACAGCTACGTGGCGCCGTTCTCGGTCGCAAACGAACCGCTGGTCCTGGCGGAGACCGGCACAACGATGGTCGATCCGAATCGCTGGCAGCAGCTGCTGTTCGTCGAAGCCCGGACCCAGAACGGCCAACTGTTGCTGAGCAACGTGCAGGACTACATCGGTCCCCACTGGGGATCGGTCCGACCGTTCGCTCTGGCCCGGTCAGAAGCCGGATTGCCGCTTGACCCCGGCCCTCCACCACTGCTCGGCGGTGCCGAGGATGCCATCTTCATTGATGCGGCGGTCGATGTTGTCCGGGCCAGCTCGGCTCTCGACCCCGCCGCCGGCGAACTGCTCGACATCGGCCCCGGTGCAATCGGTAACAACGCGCTCGGGACCGATGACGGTGCAGGCCATGCCACGAACCCCATCACCGGCGAACCGTACGCAGCGAACAGTGTTCCCGCCGGCGACTACTACCGGGTGATCGCCGAGTTCTGGGCCGACGGTCCGGACTCCGAAACGCCACCCGGCCACTGGAACGCCCTGGCCAATGAGGCGACCGATCAGATGACCTCGTTGCGAATCGGCGGCGATGGGGATGAGGTTGACCGGCTCACGTGGGACGTGTCGCTGTACCTTGCGCTGAACGGCGCTCTTCACGACAGTGCCATCGCTGCCTGGGGTGCAAAGGCGACCTACGACTACGCAAGACCGATCTCCATGATCCGTCACCTCGGAGGCGAAGGGCGCCTGCCGCTCGAAGACGGGCTGGTCGAGATCATCACCGATGCGTCGAGCGCGCCGGGGGAGCGGCACGAGCTGCTGGCATCGCAGGTCGGTAAGACGGCGATCTTCGCGTGGCAGGCCGAGCCGGTCTTTTTTGGTGAGGAGCTGTCGCCTGTGCGCTGGATCCTGGCCGAGGACTGGATGCCCTATCAGCGTCCGACCTTTGTCACCCCCGCCTTTCCCGGTTACGTGTCAGGCCACAGCACGTTCAGTCGAGCAGCGGCCGAAGTTCTCACGGCCATCTCCGGCGATCCGTTCTTTCCAGGCGGTCTGTTCACCCACGACGCCCCGGCTGGGTCGCTTGAGTTTGAGGACGGCCCGAGCCAGGACATCCAGTTGCAGTGGGCCACCTACTACGACGCCGCCGACGAGGCCGGCCGCTCAAGAATTTTCGGTGGAATCCACGTCGAGGTCGATGACACCGCAGGCCGCATCCTCGGGGCCGAGGTAGGGCTCACCGCTTGGTCGAAAGCCCAGAAGTACTTCCCGAGCTCTAACTAGCCGGTCAGCGGGCTTGGGG
>CAZSTV010000015.1:10981-45041 GCA_964609665.1 uncultured Acidimicrobiaceae bacterium | reverse complement strand
GGAAACGATGAACGCCATGCTGGAACGAATCGAAGCGCACGAGCACTCGCTGCGCCAATTCAGCGCCGATGCCTCCCACGAGTTGAAAAGCCCGGTCGCCAACCTCCGAGCCCTGGTCGACACCGCGTCCATCGATGACCCCGACTGGGTTGAGCTGCGTGGTCGACTGGCCGGGGAAAGCGACCGGCTGCGGGACTTGGTCGACAATCTGCTGTTCCTCGCTACTCATCAGGCGGGCAGACCACCGGGACGGATGGAACAGGTCTCGCTCGACGAGCTGCTGTTCGCCGAAGCGGAGCTCCTGGTTGCTACCGGCTCGGTCAGGGTGGATCTCAACGGCGTGCAACCGACCGAACTGGCAGGCTCGGCTCCGGACCTGTCACGGCTGGTGAGGAACCTGGTGGACAACGCCGCCAGGCACGCCGCAAGCAAGGTGGCGCTCTCGGTGTGGGCCGAGACCACCGCCGGCCAGGAGCGGGTGGTCCTGACCGTTGGTGACGACGGAGATGGCATTGCCCCCGAAGACCGGGAGCGGGTGTTTGAGCGCTTCACCAGGCTGGATGACGCCCGAGCAAGACACGACGGCGGCTCCGGCCTTGGCCTGGCCATCGTCAGCTACATCGCCGAGGGGCACGACGGCACCGTCACCGTTGGTCACTCGCCGCTCGGAGGCGCCGAGTTCCGGGTCGAATTCGGCTAACAGCCCCGGTACGGGCCGGCGGCACGGTCCATCTTGGGGCCGCGACCGGCCGCCGACTATCGTGCGGCGATGGAAAGCTTCGAAGCCAAGATTGCAGTCATCACCGGTGGCGGCACCGGCATGGGCCGAGAGTTGGCCGTGGCGTTGGCCAACGCAGGGGCGCACCTTGCACTGTGCGACGTAAACGAGGAGAACCTCGCTGCGACCAAGGACCTGTGCGGCCAGGCCAACGGTGCAATCACCGTCTCCACCCACCGCTGCGACGTCTCCGACGAGGCTCAGGTGGCGCGGTTCCGAGATGAGGCGCTGGCGGCCCATGACACCGACCACATCAACCTGCTGTTCAACAACGCCGGCATCGGCAACACCTCGAGCTTCATCACCGACGACCGTGAGGCGTGGGAAAAGACCTTCAACGTGTGCTGGAACGGCGTGTACATCTGCAGCCGGGTTTTCATGCCGCTACTGGTCGCCTCCGACGAAGGCCACATCATCAATACCAGCAGCGTCAACGGCATGTGGGCGTCGCTTGGCCCGTCGCGGACCCACACCAGCTACTCAGCAGCCAAGTTTGCGGTGCGGGGCTTCACCGAAGCGCTGGTCACGGACCTGCGGCTCAATGCCCCCCATGTGAAAGCGTCTGTGGTGTTCCCCGGCCACATCGGGACCGAAATTGTCACCAACTCCGCTCAGGTCCTGGGCCGAGACACCGACGCCGAAGTCAACGAGTTCTCAAACGCATTCCGCAACCTTGCCCCCACCACCGCCGCCCAGGCAGCAGACATCATCCTGGCCGGAGTACAGGCTGGTGACTGGCGCATTCTTGTTGGCGAAGACGCCCACATTCTGGACGGCCTTCTCAGAGATGACCCGACCGGCGCGTACGAGCAGGCGTTTGTTGACCGGCTCCACGCCCTCGGTGCACTCGAGGTCCTTGTAGGCTGACTTTTCGCCATCGGGAGCGTCCGCGTATGTGGGAGTACAAGTTCATCGATTCCGAGAACGTGGCCAAGGCGGGCCCGTTCAAGTCCCGGACAACCGAGGACATCGAGGCGTACTTCAACGCGCTCGGCAAAGAGGGTTGGGAGATCGTCGCTCTGGACTTCTCCGACATCAAGACGGTCTTCTACGGCGTGGCGAAGCGGCAACTGAGCTGACACCGTCGCAGCGCCCTACGAGCGGCGGTTGGTTAGTTTGCGCTGGCCGCTGACGGCTCTATGTCCGCGTCCGCTGCTGCCCACGCCTCGGCCACCATCGACAGACTGTCCAGGCGGTCCTGCAGCCCATGGGTGGCCGTGTAGAGCATCAGCTCCGACGCCTCGGTCCGCTCCGCAAGATCCTTCAAACCCGCCACGACCTCATCGGCCGTACCCAGGATGGACGAATTCGGCATGTCGAGGGCATGCGGGAACGCTTCGTGGACGCTGGCTTCTGCCGGTGTCAGCAACGGATACAGCCGTCCGGTCCGCATGCCGAAGCGCCGCAGCTTGCTTGGCCCGGCCAACCACTCGGCCTGGGAGGTGCTGCTGGCGGCAATAGCTGACGCGGTCACGATGGTGTACGGAGTGTCCAAAATGGGCGACGGCTCAAAGTACTCGCGGTAGATCTGCACCGCTTCTATGGTGCCGCCCATGTCGAAGTGGTGGGCAAACGCAAAGGGCAGGCCAAGCACGCCCGCAAGCTGAGCGCTGAACCCGCTGGACCCCAGCAGGATCACCAGGGGTGAGCTGCGCAGCTCTGGCGTGGCCCGAAACTGCTCCCACAACCCGTGCTCGGTCCTGGCGTCCCCAAGGAGGCCCATCACGTCGAGCAGGTGGCGGGGAAAGTCCTCGGCGTCCCGGTTCTCCGCAGTGCCCCGCAACGCCATCGCCGTTGCCCGGTCCGTGCCCGGAGCACGACCAACGCCAAGGTCAATCCGTCCGGGGTTGACCGCTTCAAGCAACGCAAACTGCTCGGCCACCACCAACGGCGCATGGTTTGGCAGCATGACGCCACCGGACCCGATGCGGATCTTCTCGGTCTTGGCCGCGAGGTGGGCCATGAGCACGGGTGGGCTTGTGCTGGCCACCGTCTCCATGTTGTGGTGCTCGGCCACCCAAATCCGGTGGTAGCCGCAGGCTTCGGCGTGCTGGGCAAGGGTGGTCGTCGCCCGAAGGGCCTCGCCGCTGGACTGCCCTTCCGGCACCATGGCCAAATCCAGAACCGATAGTGGCAGTGCCGTCACCGTTTCGCTCTCCTGATCCGGGTGTGGTCACCCGTGTTGCTTCTTCGCGGACGCTACCAGCTAAGCGGACCGGATGGCTCCTCACCAAACCACCCGGTTTGCCGGGTCTTCTCACAACGGCCACGATGGACAGCGCAAACGTCTACCCAAGACGCTTACACAAGTTGCGCAACTCCTTGCGCAACTACATGCACTACAAGACGCGGAGCGACCATGATTGAAAAGACCGTGCCGATCGCAACGGGCGACGGCTCGATGGCCACGTTCATCGTGCAACCAGAGCGGAGCGGCCCGTACCCGGTTGTCCTGTTCCTCATGGACGCCCCCGGCATGCGCGAAGAGCTGCGCAACATGTGTCGCCGCCTGGCGTCCTCGGGCTACTACGTGATGGCCCCAATGCTCTACTACCGCGACGTCGAGGAGTACAACGTCTTCGAAACCGGCGACCGCGACCGCATGTTTGAACTGATGAGCAACCTGAGCAACGCAATGGTGGTCAACGACTGCCGCTCCCTGCTCGGCTACGCCGCCGACGATGACGGCGCCAACACCGACCGAGTCGGCACCGTCGGCTACTGCATGAGCGGGCCGTTCACCATCATGGCCGCCGCGGCCATACCCAATCAGATCAAGGCCGCCGCATCCATCCACGGTGTGCGCCTGGCCGTTGACGCCGAAGACTCACCGCATCGTCACCTCGCAGAGATCTCCGGCGAGGTGTACGTCGGATGCGCTGAACACGATGACTACGCCCCACCGGAAATGGTGGAAGAGTTCTCGGCTGCGCTGAAGGCGAGCGGTACCGCCGGCGAGGTTGAATGGTGCCCCGGAACAGAACACGGGTATGCCTTTGCCGAACGCCCGGCCTATGACCAGGACGCGTCAGAACGACACTGGGAGCGCCTGCACGACCTGTTCCGTCGTCGCCTCCATGCATGAACCCGCCAGTACCGACCGGAGCGACTGGCCCGACCGAGAATGGCGCGGTCAACGTCGTCACCTGTCAGGACTTGGACACCGCGATTGAGGAGCACACCGCAAACGGCTTCCAACTTGTGGCCATCGGACCAGCGGACGAGCCGACGTGGGCAGAGCTGGAACGCAACGGCGAGCGACTCATTCTGGACAGCGAACCGCAGGCAGGCGTCGCTCGCTACAGCGACGCGCTGACGATCCCGGCGACCACACCGACGCTGACCATCAGCCATGAGACCACCGACGGCTGGACCGCCGGACGGGCCGGGATGGCCTACCGGGACCTCATCCCCGACCGCTGGGGTGGCGTGTACATCGCCTCTCACATCAACATCGCGGTCGGCGGGCCGGTGCCGGACTACGTGCACCACCACGATGTGGCTCACCAGTTGATTTATGTACACCGAGGCTGGGTGCGGGTGATCTACCAGGACCAGGGGCCGTCCTTTGTCATGGAGCCCGGTGACTGTGTGCTGCAGCCGCCGGGTATTCGCCATCAGGTCCTTGAGTCATCGGACAACCTGTACGTCACCGAGGTGGGATGCCCCGCAGCGCATCGAACCTGGGTGGACAACACCATGGCGCTGCCAAACGGTGAGCCGCGCCCCAATGCCACATATGGCCGGCGGCAACGCTTTGTCCGCCATGACGCCTCAGAGGCGCCCTGGTCCACGGTGACAGGAACCCGCTTCGATGCTCAGATGACGGCGATCGGCGATGCAACCAACGGCCTCGCCGAGGTTCGTTTTGTTCGACCGGGCGGCATCTCTACCGGTGCGACGCCAGAACCTGCCGATCAGCGGCAGCTGTCGCTGCGCCATGACCGCGACCTGCTCCTGGTCTTCATCGCCGCTGGAAGCGCTGAGGTTCTCGACGGCGACCGACATCTGGACCACCTCACCGAAGGGTCGAGCGTGGCGGTACCTCCCGGACGAGACCTTCGGTTGAGCGAACCGAGCGAAGACCTGCAGGTCCTGGAACTGAAATGCCGCCGACCCTAGGGCCGGCGGCACTCCAAACATCTCTTGAGTTCAGGACCGCTTGGCGGCCGTGACTTCAGCCCAGGGGCTAGGCGTCGTTGCTCTCCAGCAGGGCCTTATGAATGATGCCACCAAGGATGGCGCCGATGATCGGCGCAACCCAGAACATCCACAGCTGCGAAACCGGGGTGGTTGCTCCGTCGCCGAAGATTGCTGCCACGACTGCCTGAGCGGTCGAACGGGCGGGGTTCACGCTGGTGTTGCTGACCGGGATTGAGATCAGGTGGATGAGGGTGAGGGTGAGACCGATGGCCATGCCGCCCATGCTTGCTGCTGCGGCCTTGGCCGTTGCACCGAGGATGATGATCAGGAAGATCGCAGTCAGTACGACCTCGGCGATGAACACCGAGACCAGGCTGTAGCCGCCAGGCGAGAAGTCTCCGTAGCCGTTTGTGGCAAAGGTTCCTGCGCCGTCGGCAATTGCGAAGCCGTCCTGGCCGGAAGCGATTGCGTAGATGATCAGACCGCCGACGAAACCGCCGAGAACCTGGGCCACGATGTACGGGACCACCTTCGAGGTCTCGAACTTGCCGCCTGCTACCAGACCGAGCGTCACCGCAGGGTTGAAGTGTCCGCCGGAAACGTGGCCGAACGCGTAGGCGCCGGTCACAACGGTCAAACCGAAGGCCAGGGCGACCCCGAGAAAGCCGATGCCCATGTTCACGGCCCCGTCATCGGTGAGGACCTGAGCAGCGAACACGGCAGAGCCGCAACCGCCCAATACAAGCCACAGAGTTCCGAGGAACTCCGCGGATAATGCCTTTGCTGGATTCATGTTTACCCCTAAGTGTTGTCGCCAAGTGTCGATGGTTCGACGCATGAGACCTTAGGGCAGTCGCGAGAATAAATCGGTTTTTCTGAGGTGATATTCCGGTAAGACATCACTTTTGGTAGCGAAAGTGAGCGGACTCGCCCAATTCGACCACGCAACGTGGCGGAGGCCGCGCCCAGTTTCGCCCGAATCGGTGCTACAGGCCGTCGCTGACCGGGAACAGATCGGGGAAGTCCGCGGAGCGCTTTTCCATCTTCGCGGTGAACGCCTCGGCCATGTCGTCGGTGTCGAACATGGCGGCGTTCCAGTTGGCGATGTACTCAAGGCCATCGGCGATGCCGTGGTCCCGGGTGTAGTGCATTGTCTGCTTGGTGCCCCACACCGCCATCGGGCTCTTCGAGGCGATCTCAGAGGCAACGCCAAGGACGCCATCAACCAGTGTTGCCTGGTCCGGATAGAGCTGGTTCACAAAGCCTGCCGCTTGCGCCTCGGCAGCCGACCACCGACGACCGGTGTAGGCAAGCTCTCGGACGATGCCCTCTGCAACCAGTTTCGGCATCCGCTGCAGCGTGCCAACGTCGGCGGTCATGCCGATGTTGATTTCCTCGATGGCGAAGAAGGCGCCCTCGGTGGCGTAGCGCATATCGCAGGCGGTCACCATGTCGATGCCGCCACCGACGCATGCGCCATGGATGGCGGCCAACACCGGCATCCTGGCCCGCTCCAAGACCGAGAACGACTCCTGCAGTTTCAGCGCCGTAGAACGGAACCGCTCATTGCGCCTGCTGCGGTGCCCCGGCTGTGGTTCCTGGTCGCCCTGACCGCTTGGGCCGATGGCGTCGTTGGAGGTGAAGACCTCCAGGTCCATACCGGAACAGAAGTGCTTGCCCTCACCGGACAGCACCATCGCTCGCACCGAACCCGATGCAGACAGATCCTCGACGATCTCCGGAAGCTCTCGCCAAAAGGCCGGAATCATCGAGTTGTTGCGCTGTGGTCGGTTCATCCGAACGTGAGCAACCTTTGCGTCGACCTCAACATCAAAACACTCGTAGCCCATGTCGGCTCCTTCCGTAGTGCCGCCAGGGTGGCACAACGGCCGACCGTCCGTCGAACCTGGCTTGCCTAGCGCTGGTCATCTGGATGTGTGAACAACCGCAGCGGTACGATTCGGCCATGACGGCAAGTAGTTCAGCGCCGAAGCGCGTAGATGTAGTGGTGGTAGGAGCCGGGTTTGCCGGCATGTACATGCTGTACCGCCTGCGGGAGCTTGGACTCACCGCCAGGGCGTTCGAGACCGGAGACGGCGTTGGCGGAACGTGGTACTGGAACCGCTACCCCGGTGCCCGCTGTGACGTTGAGAGCATGCAGTACTCCTACTCCTTTGACGAGGCGCTACAGCAGGAATGGGACTGGAGCGAGCGGTACGCAGGCCAGCCCGAAATTCTCCGCTACGCCAACCACGTTGCCGACCGCTTCGACCTTAGAACCGACATCCAACTTGAAAGCCGGGTCGCTGCGGCTCACTTTGACGACACCGCCAACCGGTGGCAGGTCACGGTGCAACGCCACGCTGGCGAAGGTGCCAACGACAGCACCGCCGAGATTGTCGAGGAGCACTACGACAGCCGGTTCCTGGTGTTGGCCACCGGATGCCTGTCATCGGCCAACCGGCCCGAATTTGCGGGCATGGACGACTTCGTCGGAGAGATCCATCACACCGGAGCCTGGCCGCAGGACGGCGTCGACTTCTCCGGCAAGCGGGTAGGCGTTATCGGCACCGGATCTTCCGCGGTGCAGTCCATCCCGGTCATCGCCGCCGAAGCCGACACCCTGGCCGTGTTCCAGCGAACCGCCAACTACTCGGTTCCGGCCAGAAACCGACCGCTTGAACCGCACGAGGCCTCCAGCGTCAAGGCCGACTATCAACGGATGCGGGCCGAGGCGGTCACCATGCAAAGCGGCATTCTGCCAGGGCTGCCCATGGGCGAGCAGTCGGTTCTTGAGGTGTCTGCGGAAGAACAGCAGGCAGAGTTCGACCGTCGTTGGAACCACGGTGGGTTCACCTTCATGCGCGGGTTCACCGACCTGCTGCTCGACGGTGAGGCGAACGAAGTGGCGGCCTCCTATGTACGAGGCCGCATACACGACATCGTCGAAGACCCCGAGGTGGCAGCGCTCCTGGCACCAAAGCAGGTGGTCGGTTGCAAGCGGCTCTGCCTCGACACCAACTACTTCGAGACGTACAACCAGGACCACGTCAGCCTGGTCGACATTTCCGAAACCGGCATCGACAGGTTCACCACCGACGGCGTTGTCGCCGACGGCACCGAGTATCAGTTCGACTGTGTAGTCCTGGCCACCGGCTTTGACGCGATGACCGGATCCATCCGCCGCATTGACATTCGCGGAGTCGACGGCGTCACCATCGACGAGAAGTGGGAGGCGGGGCCGGTCAACTACCTTGGGCTCAGCGTTGTCGGCTTCCCAAACATGTTCACCGTCAGCGGCCCCGGCAGCCCGTCGGTGCTGACAAACATGCTGGTCTCCATCCAGCAACACGTCGAGTGGATCTCGGAGTGCCTGGACCACATGACCACCAACGGCCTGGAACGCATCGAGGCCGAGCCCGCTGCGGAAACCGAGTGGGTCGGTCACGTCAACGCCATTGCTGACCAGACGCTCTACCCGACCTGCAACTCCTGGTACCTCGGCGCCAACATCCCCGGCAAGCCGCGAGTGTTCATGCCGCTGATCGGTTTCCCGGCGTACGCGCAGCGTTGTGAAGAGGTGGCGGCCGCCGGCTACGAGGGTTTCGTGCTGAGCATGTAGCTCACCTGCAAGAATGTCGCATGACCACTCGCCCGTCACCGGTCCCTGAGCTGCTCGATCGGCGATCTCCGCTTCGGACGTTTCTGATGGCGGTCGTCGCTGCGCTCATCGTTGCATCGCCACTGGCGCTCTGGCCGGGCCACACCGACGCGCAGGCAGACCCCGACAGCGATACCGAGCTGGTCGAGCGATACGCCCCGGTGCTGGCTCTTCGACCCCAGGCCAGGCCCTGTGACATCACCGGTGAGGAGTTCGCTCCCGCTTCGGCCGACATCGTGCTCGACAACCCCCATATGTTGTTGCGACAGGTCGGGGTCGGAAACCCAGTGGTGAAGGCCGGTCCCACCGCCGAAGACATCTTCGGGATGGGCAAGGCGTTCTATATCGACTTTCCGGGAGACGGATTCAAACCCGGCTGCATCTTCGAGGAGGACTACCAGCGCTACAACGATGGCCGCAACGCGGTGGTGTACGCCCATATAGCGACCCAGGACGGCGAGCCGGACAAGTTGGCGGTGCAGTACTGGTTCTTCTGGTACTACAACCGCTACAACAATCTGCACGAGGGCGACTGGGAAGGCATCCAGTTGATGTTCGACGTCGGCACGGTGGCGGAGGCACTGCAGACACGCCCGTCCTCCATCGGCTACTCCCAACACTTCGGAGGTGAGATTGCCGGCTGGGGCGACAGCCCGGACACCAAGTTGGAGCTGGTCGACACGCACCCGGTGGTATTCCCGGCGCTGGGCTCCCACGCCAGCTACTTCGAACCGGCCCTGTACCTGGGACGAAGCGGCAGTCAGGGCTTCGGCTGCGACGACACCCAAGACGCCACCCGTCGCCTCGAACCCGACGTGGTCCTGTTGCCAGACGAGGTCACCGATCCGAATGATCCGTTGGCCTGGCTCATGTTCGAGGGCCTGTGGGGTGAGCAGCGGTTCGGTGCTTTCAGCGGTGCCACCGGTCCCATCACCAAGTCTCGGTGGTCAGAACCGGTGGACTGGCATGAAACCCTGCGGGCGTCCAGCGTCGCCGTGCCCGGCGGGAGCGAGACGACCACGCCCTACATCCAGACGTTCTGCCAGGTCGTCGGTTTTGGGTCGCGCCAGTTTTTGACCGCCCAGCAAAACCCGTTTCGGGTGACCGCGATCCTGGGAGCATTGGGCCTGGTCTTGGCCTATGTCACCGGCCGCACCGAATGGAACCCGGTGGCGGCCCTACCAGTGGTTCGCCGCCGTCGCCTCGGTCAGATGTACACCACCTCGGCCAGGTTCTACTGGGGGCACAAGAAGCTGTTCGCAGGCATCGGCGTCGTCTATGGCCTCATGGCCGCCGCATCGTCGCTTCTCGTTTCGATCACCGCACTCGTGCTCGAGCCGCTGGGATGGTTTGCCACGTTGGTCACCGGCATCGTGGGCATCGTGGGGCAGTTCACCGCCATGGTCACCGGCGGCGCTGCTACTGCCGAGGCATCAGATCTGTTGGATCGAGGCGAGCCTGCGACGGTCAAGGCCAGCTTTGGTGGTGCCATCGCTCGGCTCCCGGTACTGCTTGCAACGGTCATTCGTGCCACCGCCATTGTGCTTGGACTGGCCGTCACCATTGTCGGCATCCCCTGGGCCATCCGGCAGTACATCCGCTATCAGGTGGCAACCCCGATCATCATGTTTGAGGACAAGACCGATGCCAAGGCCGTCCTTCACGAGAGTTCGATGCTCGTCAGGGGCCGCAGTCGCTGGTTCCACACCGCCACCGTCATCGTGGTCGTGCAGGGTCTGATCGTATCGTCATCGGCCATCTTCGGCCTCCTGTTGCTAATCCTGGCCAACGGGGTCCCGTTGTGGCTCTACTCGTCGATAACCGCCGGGTCATCGGCCCTGATCTTCCCCATTTCGACCATGGCCGTGATCATGATCTACGGCAACATCAAGGCGTCCCAGAGCGACGTCGAAGCGTCCCAGAACGATGTTGAAGCGTCCCAGAACGATGTCGAGGCGTCCCGACCAATGAGTACGACTACACAGGACTAGACGGCAACCAGGCGTACGTCGAGGAGTGTTCCCTAGTCAATGTCGGCCATCCAGCTGAGCCCGTCACTGGTGCGGGCGGTTGGCTTGTACTCGGCGCCGACAAAGCCGTCATAGCCAAGGGCGTCAACCTGTCGGAGCAGCGTTGGGTAGTCAACCTCTCCCCCGGTCGGCTCGTTGCGGTCCGGTACGGAGGCGATCTGGATGTGCCCGATGAGCGGAAGGTGCTGTTCGATTCGGTTTATCAGGTCACCCTCGGTCAGCTGCACGTGGAAGCAGTCGAACATGATTTTGACGTTCGGGGCTCCAAGCTCGGTGATGATTGATGCTGCCTGATCGACGTGGGTCAGAAAGTAGTCAGCTTGCGTCTGTTGGCTCAGTGGTTCGATCAGCACGCCAACCCCGAACTCTTCACCACGGGCGGCGGCATAGCTGAGGTTCTGAATGAAGCACGCCCGTGCCTCATCACCCTCGGACCGGCCCGCCAGTACGTGGACGAAGCGGGCGGACACATCGGCGGCGTAGGCGACGGCCTTGTCGATGCCGGCTCTCGCCTCTTCTTCGCGGCCCGGAAGTGCGGCCAGTCCAAACTCGCCGCTGTTGAGGTCACCGCCAACGGTGTTGAGTGAGATGAGGGGCAGGTGAAGCTCTTCCAATACCAACGCCATCTCGACGGCGTGGGTGATGTACGGCCAGTGCATTTCGACCGCGTCGAATCCGACATCCTTGGCCACCCGAATTGCTTCGAGTAGCTCCAGCTCCGGCCATAGAAAGCCAAGGTTGGCCGACAACTTGGTCAACGTTCGAAGCTCCGGGGCTGCGGCGCTCTGTCGATGACGGTTCTCACGAGAAGTCAGTGCTCCAATTCATCCTGAATGTGTTGCCGGACAATAGCAGCAACTGAGTGATCCCCAACGAGTCCAAGCGCAACCGCCCGATCCGACAGGATTGTCGATGGCCAGGAGTCAACGATTCGCTGCACATCGGGATCTACTTCGAACGAGATGTTTCCGAGCTGTCGACCCTCACCTTCGACCTGCACCGCCTCGACCGCCGCGGTCATCGACATGGCCAGCCCGGGCAGCATCAACGTGCGATCGGGGCCGAGCACGTCGTCGTCGATTGTGGCGATTCGACTGAACCCGTCGATCACCCGGCGGGGTGAAATCACCGCGATTTTTGTGTCCGGTGAGACCGGACACACCATGTCCACCCCGTTGAGCGGTTCGCGAATAATCCCCGAGGCAAACCCGGATGCGGCGAGATTCGGTTTGCCCGGCCGGACCGACACCGTTGGCAGTCGAAGCCCTCGGCCATCGATGAAGCCCCTGCGGTGGTAGTCGTTGAGCAACAGCTCGCAACAGGTCTTGTGCACGCCATAGGAAGTCTCGGGGCGTTGCGCGGTGTGATCATCCACCGGGTCGCCGGCCCCGGAACCGAACGTTGCGACCGAACTGGCAAAGACCACCCGGACGCGATGGCCCGAGGTCTGTTGGACCTCCCGACACCGTTCAAGCAGAGCGATGGTGCCCTGCAGGTTCACGGCGTAGCCAAGGTCGAAGTCCTGCTCGGCCCCTGCGCTCACCACCGATGCAAGGTGGAAGACCGTCTCGGTCTCTGAATCGATGAGCGACGCGAGGGTGGCCGGGTCGGTGATGTCGCCGCTGATGATGGTGACGGCTTCGTGGTCGGCCAGTGCCTGGTAGTCCACCGATGACTGGTCACACAGGACAAGCTCGGCGTGACCCTGGTCTTTCAGCAGCCGGGCCGCCAACTTCCTGCCGAGGAATCCTCCGCCGCCCGTGATGACTGTCTTCACCCGCCAAACACCTACCCTCGCCCGACAAAGGGCATTCCGTTGGCCATGACGGTCATGGTCAACACGTTTGCATCCGGCGGTAGCCCCGCCATGTACACCACGGCTCGGGCCACATCCTCCACCGCCATGCGCGGCTCGGGCCGGATCGATCCATCCGGTTGGCGGATGCCGTCGCTCATCGGCTCGGTCATGGCCGTGGCGGCGTTACCGATGTCGATTTGGCCGCAGGTGATGCCAAGGTCTCGGCCATCGAGCGCCAGCGACTTGGTCAACCCGGTGATGGCGTGTTTGGTGCTCGTGTATGGCGCCGAATATGGGCGTGGCGTGGTTGCCGAAATCGATCCGTTGTTGATGATCCTGCCGCCGGACGGTTCCTGGGCCTGCATCTGGGCGAAGGCGGCTCGGGCGCACAGGAACGAGCCGGTCAGGTTTACGTCGACGACGGTTCGCCACTGCTCGACCGTCAGCTTGTCGATGGTGACCGGCGGTGCGCCGATGCCAGCGTTGTTGAAGAGCAGGTCCACCCGACCGAACCGCTCCACCGCGGCGCTGAACAGGCTGTCGACCGAGGCGGGGTCGGACACGTCGGTGGTGACTGCAAGACCTTCACCGTCGAGCTGAGTGACGGTCTCATCCAATGTCTCTTCGGTTCGACCGGCGACCACGATCTGCCAGCCGTCTTCGCTGAGAGCAACCGCCACTGCCCGCCCGACACCTGTGCCCCCGCCTGTCACAATGGCGACTCGCTCCATGAACCCTCCGGATCTGTGGTTGGCCGAACACCGGTCAACCGCCCTCATGTCTGATCGCCAGTCTCCCACGATGATCGGCAGGCGAACAATGGGTTCGGTCGGGCGTGGGCCCGGTGGTATGTCGTGTTGGGGTGTTAGCGCCGCGATCCGGTGCTAGTCATAGAGGTATGGCGACCAACGCAGACGTCTCGGCCATGCTGGACGAGCTCATCACGCTCACCACCCTGGAAGAGGAAAGCCCGCAATCGTTCAAGGTTCGAGCGTATGAGAATGCAAAACTGGGCATCGAGGCCCACGGTGACGACATCACCGAGCTCACCGCGGGACAGCTCACCAAGATCAAGGGCGTCGGCAAGTCGACCGCTTCAAAGATCCGCGAATACCTGGACGGCGGGACCGTTGAGAAGCTGGAGAAGCTGCGGGCGATCTATCCCCCGGCGTTTGTTGAGCTGAGCAAGATTCCCGGCCTGGGGCCAAAGACCCTCAAGCTGGTCAGGAGCGAGCTTGGCGTTGAAGACGTGGAAGGCCTTCGTCAGGCCATCGCCGATGAGAAGTTGCGGGAGCTGCCCCGCATGGGAGCGACAAGTGAGGCCAAGATCGCAAAGGCGATCGACCGGCTCGGTCTTACCGGCAAAGACCGGAGAACCCCCATCGCCGATGCTCTGCCCCTGGCCGAACGCCTGGTCAACGACCTGCTCGCCCTGGCCGAGGTAAGCGACGCCCAGTACTGCGGGAGCCTCCGGCGGATGTCGGAGACCATTGGCGACATCGACATCACGGTTGCCTCAAAGAAGCCAAAGGCGGTCATGAAGGCGGTGGTCGATCACAGAGAGGTCGCTGACATCGTTGTCGCCGGTGACACCAAGACCTCATTTCTCACCAAGGCCGGGTTGCAGGTGGACGTGCGTGTGGTCGACCCGTCTCAGTTCGGTTCCGCCACGCTGTACTTCACCGGTTCGAAGGCACACAACATCGCATTGCGGCAGCGAGCCATCGACCGAGGTCTGCTGCTCAACGAGTACGGACTGCTGGACGGCGACAAGGTCGTTGCGGCCAAGACCGAGAAGGCCATCTACAAAGCGCTCGACCTGCCATACATCGCACCACCGATGCGTGAAGCGACCGGCGAGGTCGACGCCGCGGCCGACGATGAGCTGCCGGACCTGGTGCAGCTGTCACACATGAAGGGCGACCTGCATTACCACACCGACCGTTCCGGTGACGGCCGTTCATCCCTGCCTGACATGGTGAAGCAGGCGGCCGACCGGGGCTACGCGTACCTGGCCATCACCGACCACGGAGAAGACCTGGCGATCAACGGGTCAAACCGCGAAGAGATGCTCGAACACCGGGAGAAGATCCGAGAGCTGCAAAAGCAGTACCCGAAGATGACCATCATGTACGGCTGTGAGCTCAACATCGGTGGTGACGGCGGACTGGACTACGACGCCGAGTTCCGGGCCCTGTTCGACTACACGGTTGCGTCGGTCCACTCCCACTACGACCAGTCCGCGGCGGACCAGACCGACCGGTTGATCAGAGCGATCGAGGACCCGACCGTCAACTCGATCGGACATCTGACCGGCCGCTACATCGGCCGTCGACCCGGCATTGAGCTCAACGTCGACAAGATGCTCGACGCCCTGCTTGCGAACGATGTCGCGCTTGAAATCAACGGCGCGCTGCAACGCCTTGACGCCGCCTCCGACGTTGTCCGGCGGGCGGTGGATCGAGGCGTGAAGCTGGTCATCAACACCGACAGCCACCACGTGTCAGAGCTCGGCCGCATGGAGTACGGAGTACAGACCGCGCAGCGGGGCTGGGCCCCGAAAGAGCTGGTTGTCAACACCTGGTCCAAGACGAAGTTCATGAAATGGGCTGAGTCTCGGCGCTAGAACTATGTTGTGGCGATGCTGAGCTGGAACGTAGGACAGGCAACGATCACCTCCGTCGTCGAATCTGAGACACCGACCTCACCACGCTTTCTGTATCGGGACATGAGCAAGATCGACGTCCTGGAACGGGCGGCCAAAGCCCCGTGGCTTCGGCCGAACTTTGTGAGCGACGACGGCTACCTGCTGCAAAAGATCCAATGTCTCGTGGTGGAGATCGGTGACCTGGTGATCGCCGTCGACACCTGTGTCGGCAACGACAAGGAGCGCAGCAACCCGCTCTGGAGCGGCCTCGACGGCCCGTTTCTGACCACGTTGACCGATGCCGGCTACCCGCCGGAGGCCGTGACCCACGTGGTGTGCACCCACCTACACGTCGACCACGTCGGCTGGAACACCACGCTGGTTGACGGCGCATGGGTGCCGACGTTCCCCAACGCTCGCTATCTGTTCGTCGACGCCGAATACCGGCACTGGCGGGACGAGCCAAGCCTGTTCGAGAACGAGGACCCCTTCGGAGACTCGGTCGCACCGGTCATGGATGCCGGCTTGGTTGACATGGTGTCGCCCGACCACGTGCTCAGCGAGGAGGTGCGCTTCGAGTCAACGCCCGGGCACACCCCCGGACACATCTCGTTGGTGATCGAGTCCGACGGTCAGCGGGCCATCATCACCGGAGACATGCTGCATCACCCGATGCAGCTGGCGGACCCGACGCTCTCCTCCATGTTCGACACCGACCCCGTGGAGTCACGAGCAACCCGCGAAGCGATGTTCCCGCAATGGGCCGACGGCGAAACGCTGGTTGTTGGCACCCACTTTGGAACCCCGACCGCAGGCAAGCTTGTTGCTGACGGCGATGGGTTCCGCTTGGACTCCGACTAGAGCCCGCCCATGAAGTCATGGACGATGTTTGAGATCTCGTCCGCGTGGGTGTCTTCATGCATGGCGTGCTCGCCGCCCTCAATTGCAACGAAGCGACAGTTCGGCATCTTGCGTTCCAGGTATTGACCGGCACCCGCGTACTCGGGCCGGTCAGCGGTGCCCGCCAGGAACAGCGTCGGCACCGACATCTCGGCCAGGCGCTCCATGACAACGCCATCTTCCTGCAGGTTCAGCTCAGCGGCCTGTGGGGGTACACCGAACCGGTGGGCGTTACGGCGGGACCGTTCATTCCACGCTTCGCGCTTCTCCGGGTCACGAAAGCCGGGGCCGGTGTTCAACACCACGATGCCCGCAGCGCCGTTTGGTCTGGTCGCCGCGTGGGCAAGCGCCAGATAGCCGCCGAGCGAATGCCCGACCAGAACAGCCGGCCCGTCGAGCGAAGCCAGGATGTCATCGATGTCGTCGAGCGCACGATTACGGGTGTACTCCGCCGGGTCTTCCGGCACCGACGACTGACCATGGCCGAGGAGGTCAAAGGCCGCCACCGTGTAGCGGTCCTCGAGGAGCGACATGACGGTTGCCCAGGTCGCAGACGATGAACCGACGCCGTGGAGGAAGATGACGGCGGGTCCGCTGCCCCGCTTTTCAAGATGTACGCGCATAGCTGATACACCGTAGCGTTCGGCGCTCGATTCGCTCCGACCTCCGCTGTCATCTAAAAAGCGGCTATGAGGATCTCTTCGGACGACATCGACACCACTTCGGTAGACGCAGCGCTTGGGACCACCAGGGCCGTCAGGTTCCGGCTCGATTTGGAGCGTGAGGTAGACCAGCAGGTCATCCTCGATTGCATCGAGGTGGCCGAACAGGCGCCATCCGGAGGCAACCAGGGCAGCAGGCGGTGGCTCGTCATTCGTGACGATGCGCTCAAGGCAAGCCTGGCCGAGTTGTACATGAAGTCCGCAGGCAAATGGATGGTCGAGGCCAGAGATTCCCTGGCAGGCACCGGCCATCACAACGAGCGGGTCATGGCATCGGCGGCGCACCTGGCAGAGCATCTTGCCGAGGTTCCCGCCATCGTCATTCCCACCATCATCGGGCGCCACGACAACAGCGGGCGCCCTGGACTGTTCGATTCGGTCATCCAGTCGGCGTGGAGCTTCTCGGTGGCACTGCGAGCTCGCGGCCTCGGGTCGGCATGGACAACGGCGATTCTCAACGCCGAGGACGAGATTGCCGAGTTGCTGGACATCCCGCCGGAAATGACCCAGATCGCCATGCTGCCCGTCGCCTGGACCAAGGGCACCGAGTTCAGTACCGCGCCACGCTACGACGTGCGAGAGATCACCTACGTCGACGGTTTCGGGCGGATCTTCGAGAACGGGGTCAGCGAGTCCATTCGGATGGCCGACGGTCCCGGGTGCGTGGTCGAGGCCGACATGAAGGCACCGATCGCCAAAGTGTGGGAGCTCGTGTCCGACATTTCGATGCCGGCCGCGTTCAGCGAGGAGTTTGTCGGAGCGGACTGGGTTGACGGGGCCGACGGCCCCGCCGTCGGCGCATCGTTCGTTGGTCGCAACACCCACCCGGCCCGCGACGACTGGGAGGTCCCCTGCTTCATAGACGTGTACGAGGAGCAGAAGCGGTTCGGTTGGGTGACCTCTGACCCGGACAACCCGGGTGCTCGGTGGCGCTTTGAACTTGAGCGGATCGCCGGATCGGTCCGGGTGCGGTTCCTGCTCAAGCTTGGTCCGGGACCGTCGGGAATCACCGAAGTCATCAAGGCTCGCCCCGAGCTGGAGGGAAAGATCCTCCACCGACGAATCTCCGAGCACCGCGAAAACATGCAGCGAGTTCTGGACGGCCTGGTCGAGCTGGCAACCAAGTAACGTGCAGCGGTGTGGCAGCCGAACATCTTGGACCGTGGGAGCCGCTCCCGGTTGCTGACGCGGTATCGCTGTTCAAGTCGGCGAGGTTCCGCTGGTGGTTGTCTGGCGGCCATGGGCTAGAAGCGCACCTGAGCGACAGCTGGCGAGCCCACGAGGACACCGACATCGGCATCGTGCGCTCCGATGCAGCGGGGCTGGCCGAGGTGCTCGGCGGGTGGGACATCCACGTCGGCGCGGCCGGTGTGCTGACGGCGTGGGATGGTGGTGCGCCTGACCCCGAGCGGTCACAGAACAACCTGTGGTGTCGCCCGACGGCGGGATCGCCGTGGGCGCTGGATGTGACCGTTGGTGATGGGAACGACGACGAGTGGATCTTTCGTCGGGACCCGACCGTCAGGCGCCGGTGGACGGAGGCGGTGTTGCTGACCGGTGATGGCACGCCATACCTCGCCCCCGAACTCCAGATGCTGTTCAAGTCCAAGACCATCAGAGCCAAGGACGACGTCGACGCGGCCGTCGTGTTGCCTCGCCTCGAACGGAATCGACAAGATTGGCTGCGCGGCCACCTCCCGGCCGACCACCCGTGGCAGAGACACCTGGTCGTCTCGTGAGCCGGAGGCCGTTGCATCGTGAGCCGGAGGCCGTTGCATCGTGAGCCGGAGGCTCAGCGCTACATAGTGAAGCGGAGGTTGCGGGCTGCTTTCTCGCCCCACTCGGCATCGCCGGACCAGCTGATCTTGCCCCCATCGATGGCGCCCTGAGGGTCGATGCGGCCACACGCCAACTGCACAAAGGTCAGGGAGTCGGTCGTGACCTCCACCGAGGGATTCTCGACGTGGTCAACCCCGGCGGCTCGACCGTCCACCGCAGCGTAGATGTCGCGCTTCACCGGTCCAGTGAGGCGGAACGCAATGCTCATACCGTCAGGAAGGCCGATCTTCTTCCCGACGATGTAGCCGACCGACATGTGGACCTCGTCGAGCGACGTTTCGGCCACCGGGCCGCCGTCGTCAGTGCTGCGGCCGAGCGGGGTGGTGATATCACGCTCATGGACCCAGAAGTCGAAGACTCGGACGTCCATGAAGCGGTGGTAGGTGGCCTTGCCGATCGGAGTCATCGACGGTGCGGCGAACGACTCATCGGTCGATGCCGCAAAGTCGGCCCGCCGGGCCGCGAAGACCTGCTTTGTCTCGTCGAGCACCTTGTCCTGATCCCAGCCGGCGAAGGCGGTCATGAACGGCTCAATCTTCTCAAACGGGGGTGGCGTATCATCGCTCTCCGGCACCCAACCGGAGAGCGCGTGCTCAATCCCGATCACGTGACCAAGCACGCCCTTCACATCCCAGTCCGGACAGAGGGACTGAACCGCCCAGTCATCGCGACTAAGCGTTTCGATGAGTGCCTCGGTGGAGTCGAAGCATGTTTCCAGGTTCTGGATGGTCTGTTCGCGCGTGCTCATTGGCAGATCCTGACAGGTCGACCGCCTCGGTTTCAAACTTGTCGATGGACGTTAGTTTTCCTCTATGTCTGTAGCCGACCGATCTCACATCACCGACCCCAGCCTGGCTCCGGCCGGGCACCTGGCCATCGAGTGGGCGAGAGAGCACTCCCCCGTCGTCGACAACTTCGTCAGAGCAACGCTTAGTGACGGTTCGCTTGCCGGTAAACGCGTGGCTGTTGTGGTCCACCTGGAAGCCAAGACGGCGCTGTTGGCAACGGTCCTGGCCGATGCCGGCGCAACCGTGGTGGCTGCGGGCAGCAACCCGTACTCAACGCGAGATGAGATCGCCGCGGCGCTTGTCGAGCGCGATATCGAAGTCCACTCCACCCGCAACAGCGGCTATGAGGCGTGGGACAAGGACCTCCTGGCCGTTGCGGACACCGGCCCCGACTACATCATCGATGATGGTGCGGAGCTGACGTTGCGGATGGCCCGGGACCGTCCGGAGCTGTTCGCAAAGGTCCGAGGCGTTACCGAGCAGACCACCACCGGCGTGGCCAGAATCAGAGCGCTGCATGAGGCGGGGCGGCTGCCCTTCCCCGCTCTCGCGGCCAACGACGCACAGTGCAAACACCTCTTCGACAACCGCTACGGGACCGGCCAGTCCACCATCCAGGCCATCTTGAACCTCACCAACATGTCCATGCCGGGCAAGGCCGTTGCCATCATTGGCTACGGATGGGTTGGACGTGGTCTCGCCACCTACGTGCGGGCCATGGGCGGGCGGCCAATGATCATCGAGGTGGACCCGGTCAAGGCGCTCGAAGCCTTCATGGACGGCCACGAGGTTGGACCGGTCGCCGAGACGTTGCCGCTCGCCGACTTTGTTGTCACCGCCACCGGCGGCATGCGCGCCGTTGCGTCGCAGCACTTTCCCATGCTGAAGCCCGGGGCGATCCTGGCAAACGCCGGTCACCATGACTTGGAGATTGACGTTGAGTCGCTCGACCGGGAATCAAGCGACTCGCGGGTGGTCAGAGAGGGCATTGCCCGATACTCGTGGAACGATGAGAAGGACCTGTTTGTCCTGGCAAACGGTGCCCTGGTGAACATCGCCGGTGGTCTCGGGCACCCCATTGAGATCATGGACCTCTCGTTTGCGGTGCAGGGCCTCGGCTGCCACGCGCTGGCAGCCAACGACAACCCGGTCGGCGTGCACAAAATCCCCGATCACCAGGACAAGGCGATTGCCGCGGCGAAGCTCAGCGCCCACGGGGTTGCGCTGGACTCACTGGACCCGCAACAGCTCGACACCATCGACGACATGCTGCCGGGCGAACAGTAGACCCGCTCCAGACGAACGCCGGATGCAGACACCGGCACCGGGCACTGGACGGAGTCAGTGGGGCTAGCGGGCGCTGGCTCCACCGTCGACAGTGATGGTGGTGCCAGAGATATGCCCCGCCCGCTCGGAGGCCAGGAACAGCGCGACGTCTGCCACCTGCTCAGCGGTGGCGGGGATGGGATCGGTGGGGATCAGCTCTTCCCAGCGGTCCGGGTCACCGAGCTTTCTGGTTGCGGACTCCCGCAGCAGATCCTCCAGCCGGTCGGTCACGGTCAGTCCGGGGTTGATGCCGACCACCCGCACACCGGCACTCAACGAACTTGACCCGAGCGCTGTGGTGAAACCGACCAGCGCCGAGTTGCCCGCGGCACCGGCGATGTAGTCCGGGCGAGGGCGGTCAGCCGCGGAGCCGATGATGTTGACGATGACGCCAGAGCCACGCTCAACCATTTGCGGCATGACCAGTCGGCACAGGTTGATGTAGCCGAAGACTTTGAGATCCCAGGCCGCCCGCCATTCCTTCTCCGAGACGGCATCGATGGTGCCTCCGGGAACGGCACCGGCGTTGTTTATGAGGAGGTCAATATCGCCGACGACATCGACAAGAGCGCTTTGATGTTCCGGCCGAGCGAGGTCACAGGAGTGGCTCGTGACCTCAATGTCGTACCCGGAGCGCAGCTGCTTTGTGACCTCTTTGAGGGTGCTAACATCCCGCGCTGCAATGGCGAGATGGACGCCTTCGGCCGCTAAACCCTGGGCGCACGCCAACCCAATTCCCTTGGATCCCCCGGTGATGAGGGCACGCTTGCCTGCGAGTTTCAGATCCATCAGAGCCCTAAGGTATCGAACCGGAGGCGGGGATCGGTTCCCGGTCAACCGGCATCTTAGCCAGCAGTATCACTCCGGCGCTGAAGAGGGTCATTCCGGCGCTCAGCACAAACGGCAATGTGTAGGTTTCCGACTGGTCCTCAAGCCACCCGACCAGGAACGGTCCCGCTCCGGACCCGGTCTGGGCGGCCAGCCCGATCACCCCGAGGACCGTGCCAAGCGATACCAAGCCGAACTTCTCGGCCACAAGAAGCGTTTGCATCATGTAGATGTTGCCAATGGTGAACCCGACGAGCAGGACGAACACATACGTCATTGCGGTGCTTGAGAACACGAGGACCCCCAGGACCGACAGCCCCTGGACCAAAAACAGGCCGGAGCTGACCAGCACCTTGTCCAACCGGTCGGCGAAGCGGCCGACGACAAGTCTGGCCACCACGCTCCCGAAGGCGGTCAGGCTCAACGCGAGCGCCGCCGCCTGTCGTGAGCCGAAGCGGTCCTCTAGGAAGGCGATCTGATGCAGCAAGAAGCCGGTCTGAGCCATCAGCACGAGGAGGAACGAGATGAGGATCGCCCAGAACGGAATGGTCCGGGCGGCATCGGTCCGCGACCAGACGCGGAGCTGGACCTCATCGGCCAATGAGGCGTTGTCCGCCCCGGCGTTCGGTGAGCCGAAGTCCGGCGTGAGGCCAAGCATCTTTGGATCCCAGATGAGGATCCACAGCACGATCGGAAGCCCGACCGCCAGGACAAGTGCGCCGAGGACCGGTCCGGCCAATGCGACCCCTCCACGGTCCACCAGCGCGCTGCCGAGCGGACTCAAGATGATTCCGCCCATGGAAACGCCGGTGGCGCTGACGCTCATGGCCTGGGCCCGACGGGTAACGAACCAGCGGGCCAGGATGGAGTTGACCGGCACGGCCCCGGCCATGCCGAACGCGACCGCCTGGGTGAAGTACACCGCATAGAGGCCGGTCAGCGTGGAGACCGAGCCGAGGGCGATGGCCGACGCTCCAACCAGGAGCACCCCGACGACAAGAAAGCGCCTCGGGCCCAGCCGGTCGACCAGCGGACCGATAAAGAACCCGGTGATGCCGCTGACCGTGAAGTACATGCCGGTGGCGCCGGAGACGGCGGTGTTTGACCAGCCGTTCTCCTCCTGTAGCGGCCGCAGAAACACGGCCAACCCGTAATAGCCGACGCCGACCGTGGCGAACATCAGGAGCGCTACGCCGACCGTGATCCACCAGCCGTAGTGGACCCGCCGTGGCAGTAGCCGGTAGCCGAGCGTCGATGATGTAACCGGTGAGTCAGCCGCTGTCACAGGACTCGGCCAGAGGTGGAGACGACCTGAGCCGATGACGTTGTTGGAGGAAGCGGTCCGATGGCGGTAAAACTACGCCGGTGCCAGAAGATCACGCAAAGCCCGGAGTGCAGACGCACACGGCAGAGAACCCGGCCGACCTGCCACCGATGGTGTGCTTCGTTGCGCCGTCAGGGACCGGGAAAACCACACTCCTTGAGCTTGTCGTTGCCGAGATGAGCCGCCGGGGCCACCGGGTTGGTGCGGTGAAGCACGACGCTCACCGCATTGAGCTTGATACTGAAGGCAAGGACTCCTGGCGGCTACGCGAAGCGGGCGCCACCGCGACCATGCTGATGGGGAGAAACCAACTGGCGTGGTTTGGCGAAGACGATGCCGGACCATCCCTCCTGCAGGTGGCCTCGCTGTTCTTCCCCGGCGTTGATGTCATCCTCGTCGAAGGCTTCCGGTCGGCCGATCTCCCGGTGATCATTGTGAAGCGCGAGGGCCACAGCGATGATCGCTGGGTCGCGCCAAACCCCGATCGGGTGCTGTTGACGGTTGCCCCTGATGAGGTGACCCGAGTGGTTGAATTGCTGGAACAGCGTCTGAACGGTTCCTGAACAAGGTCTGAACAGGTCGTGATGCGGCGGCTGACTTGGGCACCGTCAACCTTAAGTCCACCTGGGTTCATGCCGACGAACAACCCATGGCTGAGTCCGCCCCATCCTCGGTGATGAACCAACTTGAGCAGGTGCTAGCGAACCCTGAGCCGATGTGCCTCGCGGTTGTTCAAGTTGAGGCCGTTGCCCCGATGGGAACCGAGAAGGTGCTGTGCGAGGCGATTTCCGCCCGGATGCGTGAGGCCCTCCGCCGCTACGACGAACTGCTTGAAATCGATTGTCACTCCGTGGCGCTGATTCTCCGCACCCTGGCCGATGCCACGGTGTTGACCAGCCGCATGCGGACGTTCTTTGAGATCGCGGCGGAGCCGTACCTTGTCGACGGGGTCACCTACGAGGTGCACGCGTACCTGGGAGCGGCCGTCAGGCGACCCCAGGACACCCCCGGGGCGTTGCTGGGCCGGGTGGACATGGCGCTTGCCTCGGCCCGCGAAGCCGGCGCCATCGGGCCCGTCGTCGTCTGAGACCACACCCGAGCCGGTCGCAGCGGTCCACTCGGCTGCTTTCGAAACGTGCTCGGCGCTGAGTTGGTGCGCGATAGTTGGGCGTGAGCGACTTCTCAGAACTTGACGCAACCGGCCAAGCGGAGCTTGTGTCCTCCGGTCAGGCCTCTTCTCGGGAACTGGTGGACAGCGCCGTGGAACGGATCGAGGCGCTCAACCCGGTGTTGAACGCGGTGATCTGGACCGACTTTGAAGCGGCTCAAGAGCAGGCGGACGCCTTCGATGCCGGCGATGGCGCCGGACCGTTCGGCGGCGTCCCGTTCCTGCTGAAAGACATTGGAGCCACCCAGGCCGGTCTGCCGCTCTGGCTCGGCAACCGTGCGCTGAAGGAGATGGATCATCGCCGCTCGACCGACACCGTTCTCGGCGGCCGGTTTCGTGACGCTGGTTTGATCACGCTCGGCAAGACCAACCTGCCGGAACTCGGAAGTTCGCCGACGACCCAACCGCTCAGCTGCGGCCCCACCAACAACCCGTGGGACCTGGATCGCTCGCCCGCCGGCTCCAGCGGCGGTGCCGGCGCGGCCACCGCGTCCGGCATGGTCGCCATGGCCCACGCCAACGACGGTGGAGGCTCAACACGGCTGCCTGCTGCATGGTGCGGGCTGGTCGGCCTCAAGACCACCAGGGGCCGCATACCGAACCCGGAAGACACCTCACGGCTGCTCTCCGAGCTTGCGGTGACGAAATCGGTGCGAGACACCGCCCGCCTGCTCGACGCGGTGCATGGCCCGACCGAGGCAGACCTGTACCAGCCCGCCGCCCCTGCACAGACCTACGAAGCAGCGTTGTCCGCGGCGGTTGCGCCACAGCGAGTTGGAGTGATCACCGACGGTGGACGCTGGCCCGTCGATGCAGAGTGCGTCGCCGCCGCAGAGTTCACGGCGCGGCTGCTGGAAGAGATGGGTCACCACGTGTCCCCCACGTCCTCGGACGTCTTGCTCGGCGGTGACTCGTTGGTCAACGGCAGGCTTTGGATGGCAGGGCTGGCGCGGCGGGTTGAGGCGCTTGGCGAGAAGGCCGGCCGACCGCTGACCGCAGATGAGGTGGAGCCGTACAACTGGACTGCCGCCCAACGAGGCAAGGACATGCTTGCCACCGAACTGATGGCCGCCACCGAGCAACAGCAGCTATGGGTCCGATCGGTTGTCGAGTGGATGTCCGCCGACTTCGACCTGCTGATAACGCCCACCTCCGGCGCTGTTCCCATGTTGACCGACGACATGTGGCCACCGGAAGGAACCCCGTGGAAGATCGGCCACGTCTACGGCAAGGTCGGCGCCTTCACGCTTCCCTTCAATGCCACCGGCCATCCTGCTATCTCACTGCCGCTGCATTGGACCGCTGAAGGGCTCCCCGTCGGCGCGCAACTCGTCGCAGGCATGGGTAGAGAAGATCTGTTGTTGAGTGTGGCCGCACGACTCGAAGAAGCCGCGCCGTGGTTCCACCGGTACCCGGCCGGAGTCAGCCGTTCGGCGTGAACGGCGTTCCGTCGAAACGGTCAACCGTGGTGAAACTCTCGACCGGTGCCCGCTTCAACTTGGTCAGCTGTTTGACCGGATGTCCGAGCGGGACCAGTGCCGCAATGGCCTGATGCGACGGTAGGCCGAGGATCTCCTGGGCCGCCGGCTCCTGACCGGCGAGATACGTGGTGAGCACACCGCCGAGGCCCTCGTTGCGGGCCGCCATCAGAACGTTCCACACGAATGGATAGATCGACGCGCCACTGATGACGCCAACCCGGTCGAGGTCCTTGTCGAAACTGGCGACCACCCGGAGATCGACCGTGATCGCCAGCAACACAGGCACCTCTGCCAACTTGTTCAGACCGGGGAAGTCAGGGTCAGCCGCAATGGCCTCATCGATATCCACCTCGGTCGGGATGACCGAGTTCCAGGGGGCCTCACCAGCCTGGGTCTGAGCGATATAGACCGATGTCGTCGGGCGGATGAGCGGCACCAGTTGCTCTCGGATGGCCCGGTCCTTCAAGACGATGACGTGCCAGCCCTGGCGGTTGCCGCCGTTGGGGGCGAACCGGGCGAGGTCAAGGATGCGTTGCACCGTTGCGTCGTCAACCGGCTCGTCGGTCCAGTCGCGGCACGAGAATGTCGTGCGCATTACCTCGGTGAGATCCATGATCAGTTGCCGGTGAAATCTGCGGCGCGCTTTTCGACGAAGGCAGCAATGCCTTCCTGGCCGTCATGGGTGGCCATCGCGGTGGTGATCATCGTTCCCTCGAACTCTCCTGCCTGCTCAAGCGGCGTCTCGTAGCCGGAGTAGATGACCCGCTTGGCGTGGCCGGTTGCCCACGACGGGCCGGAGGCGAGCTGCTGGGCGAGTTCTGCTGTGGCACTGTCGATCTCATCATCGGGCACGACCCGGTTGACCAGTCCCCAGGACTCGGCCTCTTCCGCTGACAGCACACGATTGGTGAGTGTGAGGTCCATCATCCGTCGAAGGCCGATGTGGCGGGCGACGAAGTAGCTCGACGTGCCGTCCGGCGTCACTCCGGCCCTTGTGTAGGCCATGGTGAACTTGGCGGACTCGCCACAGACCACCAGATCGAACGCACTAACGATCGACAGCCCGGCACCACCGGCGGCGCCGCCCACACCGGCGACGAAGGGCTTCGGCATGCGGTTCATCTTGTAGATGCCGCCGTGAAAGTCCACCAACATGTCCGCCGCCAGCTGAGGCAACGCCGGCCCTGCCGCGTTGAACTCCTTGAGGTCACCGCCGGCGCAAAAGACCTTGCCTGCCGCCGTCACCGACACCGCCTTGACCGCGTCGTCGTGCTCGATCTCCAGCATGATCGCTCTCAGGTCTCGAGAGAATGCGGGATTGACCGCGTTGGCGCCCTCCGGTCGGTTGAACCGGACGTGGCCAACGCCGTCGGCAACGCTGTAGTCGATCGTCTGCAATTCCATCGGAGTTCCTCTCGGTAGTGGTGGCTGCCGCCGAACTCCGGCGACGGGTGTGCGTTGAATGGCGGTGGGTGACCTAGACGATCTTGCTGTCCGTCGTGCCCCAGTATTCGTCTCGCAGGATGCGCTTGTACAGCTTGCCGGTCGGTAGCCGTGGCAGCTCATCTCGAAAGTCCAGCGAACGTGGCACCTTGTAGCGGGCGATGTGTTCCGCCGCGTACGCCAGGAGTTCCTGGGCCAGCTGATCGTTCGGCTCAACGCCATCAGTAGCTTGGACGACGGCCTTGACCTCTTCGCCGAGGTCGGGGTTCGGGACACCGAAGACGGCGACGTCTGCCACCTTGGGGTGCATGATGAGGCAGTCCTCGATCTCCTGAGGGTAAATGTTGACGCCACCGGCGATGATCATGAACGCCTTGCGGTCGGTCAGGAACAGAAAGCCCTCGTCGTTGACGTAGCCAACGTCGCCAAGGCTTGACCAGTTCGGATGGTCCGGGTGCTGGGAGTCCTTGGTTTTTTCGGGAGCGTTGTGGTACTCGAACGGCATTTCTTCCCGCTCGAAGTAGATGGCGCCCGGCTCACCGTTCGGCAGTTCTTTGCCGGTCTCGTCGCAGATGTGAAGTTCGCCAAGGATACTTCGGCCAACGGTGCCCGGATTGGCCAACCAGTCTTCGGGGCCGCAGAACACGAAGCCGTTGACCTCGGTCCCTGCGTAGTACTCATAGATGATCGGACCCCAAAGGTCGAACATCTGCTTTTTGACCTCGACCGGGCACGGCGCAGCGGCGTGAATGGCCACCTTGTGGCTGCTCCAGTCGTAGCCCTGACGCTGCTCTTCCGGCAGCTTGAGCATGCGACTGAACATGGTCGGCACCCACTGCGAGTGAGTGACCTTGTACTGATCAATGTACTTGAACGCGTCGACCGGGTCGAAGCGCTCCATGATGATGCAGGTAGCTCCCAGCGACTGGAACGATGTGTTGAACCCGAGCGGTGCGGAGTGATACAGCGGTGCCGGCGAGAGGTAGATGGAGTCGGCGTTCGCACCAAACAACCCAGTCACCAGTGCAGTCACTCCCGACATGCCTGCCGGGTCGTCAATTTCCATGCCGGGCAGCGGGCGCTTGATGCCCTTCGGTCGCCCGGTCGTCCCGGAGCTGTACAGCATGGTCTCGCCACGGGGCTGGCTCTCCAGCCTGGTGGCGGGATAGCGAGCGATGGCGTCCTCGTAGTCCTCGAACCCTTCGATGCCACCGTCGACACTGAGTAGGATCTGGACGTTCGGGGCGAGGGCCGGCACTTCGGAGATGAGCTCCGCCATGCGGGCGGAGGTGAACAGGGCCTTCGACGTTGAGTCCTCCAGGATGTACGCCGTCTCGTCTGGCTGCAGGTAGCGGTTGATGGTGGTGAAGTACAGTCCGGAGCGCACCGCGGCCCAGAAGCACTCGAAGTACCGCAGGTCGTTCTCCATGAAGATCGATACGTGATCTCCCGCCCGCAAGCCGGCGGCCCACATCAGCTGAGCGAGCTGGTTCGACCGGTCATCGAGCTGTTTGTAGGTCAGCGTTTCGCCAGTGCCCGCCATGATTGCTGCTGCCTTGTCCGGTGTGGTTTCGGCGAAGGTGCCTGGATACATGAAGTGTTGCTCCCGAGCTCTGGTTGTCCGGAGTCCGAGGATAGAGGCACTGCCCGTTTCGCTCCAGATGAGGAGGTGTCATAGAGGGCGCCGCTCCCGGTGAGCTGGCTGACCTGCATCGAACAGCTCGACAGACCGAGCGTTGTGGCGCGCCACCGGTAAGCAGCTCCACCATCGCATCCGCAGCGCGAACGAGGGTTTCCGGTGCAGTTGAAGCGGTGGAAACCCGGACCGCGGGCGCGGCGTCTTGGCGGTACCTGGCGCCAGAACGAATGGCGAAACCCTGCTGTTGCATTCCGGCGACGACGGCGGCTTCATCATCGACCGGGACCCAGACGTTCAGTCCCGACCGGCCGTGGCTTTGGATGCCACCGTCGGCGAGGCGGTCCATGAAGGTGCTGCGCCGCTCGGCGTAGGTGTGCGACGCTCGTTCGAGCAGGGCAGGTGTTTCCCCGGCGCCGAGCAGCTCCGCCACCGTGCGCTGAAGAATGTGGGAGACCCAACCCGTGCCCAGAAGTTGACGGCCGGTGACCCTGGCAATAGTCGTGGTATCACCAGCGACGGCGGCAAGGCGGAGGTCCGGCCCGAGCGATTTCGCGACCGAGCGGATGATCGCCCAACGGGTTGCTGACTCCGGGACCGCCGATTGGTATCGAACGCCGGAGACCCAACCGGCATGGTCGTCCTCGATGATCAGCACATCGGGCTGGCCCGCGATGACCGCGGCAAGCTCATCCGCCCGTGCCCGATTCATGGCGGCGCCGGTCGGGTTGTGGGCCCGGGGGGTGATGATGACGGCAGACACCCCGCTGGCGATCGCCCGTTCGAGGTGGTCTGGCCGCGGGCCAAAGTCATCGATGGCGACCGGAACGGGTCGCAGGTTCAGCGCGGAGACCAGGTTGAGGATTGAGCTGTATGCCGGGTCCTCGACCGCCACCCGGTCGCCGGGTCGGAGTTGGGCCATCAGCGTTCGTTCGATGCCGTCGAGGGCGCCGCCCACCACCGCCAGGTTATGACCGGGTTCGAGGTCGATCTTGAGACGTTGCTGCAGGTCGGGTCCGAGGTCGTCCCGCAGGGCGGCGGCCAGGTCAAGATCTATTGGTGGGCGACCGTAGGCCACGTGGTCGGTTGCGATCCGCCCAAGCGCAACACCAAGGTCTGGTAGAAGCGCGGGGTCAGGATTGCCGCCCGCCAGGTCGACGAGGTTGTCCGGGACCGGTTGATCGGTTCCGGAGACCACCGCCGGCCGGTCGGCGACAAACGTTCCTCGTCGGCCCTCACCAAAGACAAGGCCGCGGTCCCGCAACGTTCGATACGCCCGGGACACGGTGTTGGGGGCGATGCCGAGCGCCTCGGCGGCCTCGCGGACCGGGGCCAACCGATCGCCCGGCTGGAGGCGACCGCTAGCGATCTGGCTCTCAAGTTCAGCGGTGAGCGCCGCAGCGGTGGCGACGGGGCGAGATGGTCCGTCCTGCGCGGTGAGACTCGCAGCGCTATCCGAAAAAGAATTGCCAGTCGCTGTCATGGCCCTGTACCTTTGTTCATGCATCGATCTAATACAAACCATAGATTGTAGCAACACAATTAAGTTGAAGCAATACAGTCTGAATCTCGCAAGTGGAAGGAACCTCCCGTGCTACGCAATGACGAATGTCCCGTCACCGCTATCCCACCGGCCGCGTCTGAGGCTGCAGCGGCCCATTTCGCCTCGCTGCTGGCCTTCGAGGCCGACTGCTACGACGTGCACACCGCGACGGTGACAGGCACCAAGGACTTTGTCCTGCTGGACGTTCGGTCGCCGGATGCCTTCGCCGCGGGGCACGTCATGGGGGCGGTCAACTTGCCGCACGGGCGCATCATCGAACGCAACCTGGCCCAGTATCCGCCCGACACGGTATTCGTCACCTACTGCAACGGGCCGCATTGCAACGGCGCAGACCGCGGCGCAAAACGGCTTGCCGACCTCGGCCGCCCGGTGAAGAAGATGATCGGCGGAGTGACCGGCTGGTTGGATGAAGGATTCACCTTGGAAAGGGAAAGTGAGCAATGAGCACGCAGACCGAACGGACGACCATTAAGCGAATTGGTGAGCGCGGCGCCTACGACCGCGAGACCATCGACCACATCCTTGACGAAGCCATCATCTGTCATGTCGGCACGGTGGAAGATGGCACACCGATGGTGATCCCCACGCTGATCGTCAGGATCGGCGACTTCATCATTCTCCACGGCTCCCCCGCCAGCCGCATGCTCCGCTCCGCCAAGATGCAGGAGATCTGCGTGACCGTCACCCTGGTCGACGGGTATGTGCTTGCTCGCTCGGCGCTACATCACTCCATGAACTATCGGTCCGTCGTGATTCTCGGTACTCCAGAAGTGGTCCCGCCCGAAGAGAAGGTGGCGGCGCTCGACGCGCTGGTAGAACAGTTGACCCCCGGTCGCCTCCCCTACCTGCGGGAGATGACAGACAAAGAGGTCAGGGCAACGTCGGTACTGCGGTTGAAGATCACTGAGGCATCGGCAAAGGTCCGTGGCGGCCCTCCGAGCGACGATGAAGAGGACTACGAGTTGCCGATCTGGGCCGGAGTGCTACCGGTGAAGACCGCGTTTGGGGCACCGGAAACCGATCCGGCGATGCGAAGTGAGGTCCCAATCCCGGACCACGTGACCAACTTTGCCGGCGCCAACGGCGCGATGGTTCGCTACGTCGAGTAGCCCGATGTCGCGGCGGTCCGGCCGCCAGGTGACTAGCCATTGGGAGCGTTGGCGGCATCAGCCATTAGCGCAACGACTGCGGGGTCTCTGATCACCGCAACGCCAACTCCGAGAACAAGCCCGAGAAGTCCCACCACCACGACCACGCGCATCAGCCACCCTCGACCGATTGCCAGCGATACGGCGGCCGCCGCGCCGGCACCGACAACACCGCCAGCAATGCCGTAGACGAGATCGTCCAATTCGAACGCCCGGACCGGAACCGGGATCTGTGCGAGCTCCAGGAGCGTGACCAGCACCGCGGTTCCCACCGTGGCGTACCACGCGACCACCGGAGGCTTCCATCGTTCCACCAGCGACAGCACCGTCGACGCCAAGAACCCGAGCACCGCGGCCATGGCCAGGTGCCCTGCAGGGCCGCGCCCAAACCGCATCCTCGGCCCGAGGTCCGGCACGGAACTGCGAAGCAGCATCACGGCCATGAAAAGCACCCACGCCGCGGCAACGCCAATAACCGCTCTACGCAATCGCGGACTGAACCGCCGGACTTCTGGTGCTACCAACGAGGTTGTCATGCCTCATTGAGCTTCGGTACAAACCGCCACTCGGTTTACCGCCCGCCATGTCGCTTCCATTCTCGGTTAGGGCGAGAGGTACCTGGTTTCGAATCGACCGCTCAGGTTGGTGAGAAACTCGTGAGGAATGGAGTCGGCACGATTCGCCACTTCATCGATGGGGCACTGCTCCCCCACCAGCTCCACAGGTGCCCCGGGGTAGAGCAGCGATTCGTGAACCTCGGTGACGTCGATGGTGATCAGATCCATCGAGACCCGCCCAACGAGCGGCACGGTCTGCCCGCCGATCGAGCCGAACCCCGTGCTCGATGACGCTCGAAGGAAACCATCGGCATAGCCGACGGGCAGCGTCGCAATGCGACCGGGCTCGGTGACCCGATGGGTCGCTCCATAGCCAACGGTTTCGCCAACATCGACGTTGCGGACCTGCAGGATCGGCGCCTCCAACCGCAGCACCGATCGCATCGGGTTGGGCTGTCCGCTGTCGGGAAACGGCGAACCGCCATAGAGGGCGATGCCGGGCCGGACCAGGTCGAAGTGGTATTCGGCGCCGAGGAAGATGCCAGCGGAGTTGGCCAATGACGCGCGGCCCATCGGTAGGCGGCCCCTGACCTCGTGGAACCGCTGGAGCTGTGCAGGCGACTGTTGGCTGCCCGTCACATCTGCAGACGCCAGGTGACTCATCACCAAGTCCACCGCTACCCCATCCAGCACCGACAGGTCGCCAATCAGGCGCTCGTATTCGTCGGGATCGAGGCCAAGCCGGGACATGCCCGTGTCAACGTGGAGTGCTATCGGGCGTGCTCGGTCGGTATTGGTCGCTGCCTTGCTCCAGCGGTCCAGCTGTCCGAGGCTGTTGATGACCGGCTGTAGCCCATGCTCGATAAAGGTGGCGGCAGATCCGGGCACGGGCCCTTCAAGGACTCTGATCTCGACCTGGGGTTCGCAGGCCCGGAGCCGCATGGCTTCGTCCAAACCCGCAACGAAGAAGCTTCGGCACCCGGCCGCGGCCAGGGCCTTGGTCACTTCTGGCGCGCCGAGGCCGTACCCGTTTGCCTTCACCATGGCCGCTGCCTGCACGCCGTTGAGCTCGGCCTGTATGCGGCGGTAGTTGGCGGTCAGCGCGCCAAGGTCAATGGTTGCCACCGGGCGCGTTAGCGTCGGCTTTGGTTCGGTCACGGGATCGATAGTAGGTGCCCGCCGTCACGGGCCCGGTGCACCGGTCGAATTCGACCGACCTATGGTCGCTTCCGCTAGGACGCCGCTCCGGCCAGGGTTTCGATGAAGGTGGCGATCTGCTCATCGGTAACGATGAGCGGCGGGCACCAGATAATCGAGTCGGCAACCCCGCGGACGACCACACCGTTGTCCAGCATGGTCCTCTTCGGGACAGTGGAGTCTTTCCCAATGTCGGCTGCCCACACCGCGCCGACCCCTCGGTAGCTCTTGATGATGCCGTCGGCCACCAATGCATCAAAGCCCTCAACGGTCTTCTTGCCGATGTGATTGGCCTGGTCGATAAGTCCATCGGACTCGATGAGGTTGATGTTGGCGACGGCGGCAGCGCAGGCCGCAGGATGCCCGGCGTAGGTGTAACCGCTGCGAAGCAGGAAGCCCGGCTCGCTCAGCTCCTCGGCCACCGCCGCGCTGACGATGACACCGCTGAGCGGCTGGTAGCCGGAGGTAACGCCCTTGGCAAAGGTCATGAGGTCCGGGGTGACGCCGAAGGTCTGTGAACCGAACCAGGAGCCGGTCCGACCAAAGCCACAGATGACCTCGTCGAAGATCAGCAGCGAGTTGTGTTGCGTGCAGAGCTTGCGCAGACCCTGGAGGTAGCCGTCTTCGGGCGGCCAAACGCCACCCGCGCCCTGCACCGGTTCGGAGATGACCGCGGCGATGTTGTCACCGTGTTCGGCGAAGACCTTGGCCGCCTCTTCGATGTTGTCGTTCGGGATCTCCATGAAGTGCGGCACCAGGTCTCCCCAGCCTTCGCGGTTTGGTGCGATGCCCTGGGCCGTCGTGCCGCCAAAGTTGGTGCCGTGGTAGCCGTGGGTCCGCCTGACGATGATCTGCTTCTCGGCGTTGCCCCGCCGTTGCTGGACCAGTCGGGAGATCTTGAGTGCGCTGTCGACGGCTTCAGAGCCCGAAGACCCGAGGAAGACCCGGCCGCCATCGAGTGGTGACTTGGACGCGATGAGCTCTGCCGCTTCCCTGGCCCGGTCGTTGGTGAAGGGGTCAAAGATGTTGTAGGTAGCCAGCGTGTTGAGCTGATCGATGATCGCATCGAGAATCTCCCGCCG